>JANQIR010000107.1 GCA_028282065.1 Aestuariivirgaceae bacterium | reverse complement strand
CGGGCAGACGGCATTGATGCGGATGCCCTCGGCGACGTGGTCAAGCGCCATGGCACGGGTGAGGTTGACGACCGCGCCTTTCGATGCGCAGTACGCCGGAAGATTGCGCGCGCCGACGAGGCCGACCGTTGAAGCCAGATTGATGATCGCGCCGCCGCCGGTCTCCCGCATGGCCCTGACGGCTGCGCGCGACATGAAGAATGTGCCATCGACATTGGTGGCCATGTTGGCGCGCCAGTCTTCGTCGGTAGTTTGAGTCGCATCACCCCGCCGGATGACACCGGCGATATTCGCGAGGATGTCTAGTGCGCCAAATTTCTGGACGACGGCTTCCACCGTGCTGTCGCAAAAGCCTGAGTCTGCCACATCGCCGAGCATACACAGCGTGTCCGCACCGGTGTCACGCAGTTCGTCCTCCATCTGTCTGGCGCGGTCCGCATTGCGTCCGACGAGTGCCAGCGAAGCCCCGGCGCTGGCAAATGCACGCGCTGTGGCGGCTCCGATGCCGGATGTCGCGCCGGTGATCAAGGCGACGCGGCCGCCAAGTTGCTTATCCTGAGACAATCTTCATTCTCCAGTAAACACATCCGCTCCAAACGGTTGGGGTGGGATCGTATCAAAGTTCCCGGCCGGCGCGCATCCGCCTTACGGCGAAATTGGCGCGAATGCCGATATGCATCATAAAAGCCGGAAGCAGTTTGCTGGGCCGTGCGGCATTGCGCATGATCTGCAGCAGGCCGGAGTCCTGGCCGGAGACGTCCTCGGCAATGAGTTTGCCGCAGATTGTTCCACGGGCGATGCCGACGCCGTTGTGGCAGGCGCTTGCGAAAACTCTGTCGGCCAGCTTTCCAAACACCGGCGCTCCATTGCGCGAAAGGGCCAGCGGTCCACCCCAGGTGTATTCCAGCTCCAGCTTTGGGAGCATGGGGAACCGGTTCCGGAAAGAGCGCTCGTGCTTGCCACGCGCCCACAGTCTTGTGTCTTCACCTGAATTGAGATCCGGGCTGTAGCTGTAGATGTTGCGGATCAGGATCCGGTTGTCGGCCGTTCGGCGCACCGAGGTTCCAAATGGGTCGGCCGGGATGATGCCCCAGGAGATCTCGCCGCCGAGGATCGCGATTTCTTCATCGGTCATTTGCCGTGTCAGGCTGCCGAACGTGGAAATCGGAATGATGTGATCGTCATAGAAGCCGAAGCGCGAGGCGAAGCCGTTGTTGGCCAGTATCACCGTGGGTGCGGTGATTACGGCAGATGCGGTACGTAACCTTTGCACCTGGTCGTAGTCGATTGCTGTGACGGGACTGTCTTCAAACACAGTCACGTTTGCGGGCATTGTCTCCGCAAGGCCCCGGACCAGGGCGGCCGGCTGGATCAGGATCGTTCCGGGTGTGAACAGGCCGGCGGTATAGAAATTCGTACCGGTGATCTGTTTCATGCGGGTCGCATCGAGGTGTTCGTATTCGGCCCCGAGCAGGTCGAGATTTCCGCTGTAGGCTTTCAGTAATTCCTGGCCGCGCGGTGTCGCCGCCCCATGGACCTTGCCTTGTTCGCGCCAGTCGCAGTCGATGTCGTGTGTCTGGACAACGTCACGCAGATAGTCCTGACCCGCCCGGTTGAGCGTAATCTGGTTCTTCTCAGACTCGATTTCGACGGCGAAGTCCGTTGCCCGGATGTTATGCGCCTGGTCTATGGCAAAGCCGGAACACCTGCCAGCGGCGTTGTTGCCGATGCGGCCGGCGTCGATCAGGCAGACACTGCTGTCCGGGTTCAGTTCGGCAAGGCGCCGCGCCGCTGCCAACCCGGTAAACCCGCCGCCGATGACCACGTAGTCAAATGCGTGGCTGCCGGTCGCGACGTTGGCAGGCGGCAAAGGCGGCAGGATCTCCAGCCACCCGTTGCGATTGTCCATCCGGGGCAGGGGCGCGACATCGATATGACGGGCCGCATTCACGAAAGATCGATCCAGATGGTTTTCTGTTCGCAATACTGATCGTGCGCGGACAGGGATTTGTCTCGCCCGCCGAAGCCGGACAGTTTGTATCCGCCGAAAGGTGTGGTGATGTCGCCCTCGCCATAGCAGTTGACGGCAACGGTGCCTGCCTTGATGGCGCGTGCGGCCATGTGTGCTGTCTTGTTGCTGCCTGTGAAGATCGAGGCTGCCAGCCCGTACTCGGTGTCATTGGCCATGGCGATGGCCTCTTCGGGTGTTTCGAAGGTCTGCACCGCCAACACCGGACCGAAGACCTCCTCGCGGGCAAGCCGCATTTTCGATGAGACGCCGTCAAAGATCGTCGGTTCGACGAAGAAGCCGCCGGTATCCTTGCGCACCTGCTTGCCACCGAGCACGAGGTCCGCACCGTCCTTCTTCGCTGCCGCGATGTTTTCCAACACCTTGTCCATGTGGGCCTGTTCGATCATCGGACCGATGCGGGTTGCAGCGTCGGTCGGGTCTCCCACGACCCAGTCACGTGCGCGCTCTGCGATCTTTTCGACCAGCGCGTCCTTGATCGATTTGTGAACGATCAGACGGGAATTGGACGAGCAGTTTTCGCCCATGTTCCAGAATACCGAGTTGGTTGCGTGATCGGCGACCGTGTCAAGGTCTTCGACATCTGCCATGACCACGAACGGGTTCTTGCCGCCACATTCAAGCAGCACGCGCTTCAGGTTCGAGTCCGCAGCGTATTTCAGGAACAGGCGACCCGTCTCTGTCGATCCGGTAAAGCCGACGCAATCGATGCCCGGATGCAGGCCGATGGCCTTTCCTGCGACTTCGCCAAATCCCGGCACGACGTTGATAACGCCATCGGGCAGGCCTGCCTCAGCGGCCAGTTCGCCGATACGGATTGTCGACAGTGAGGTCTGCTCAGCCGGTTTCAAGATGGCGGTGTTGCCGCTGGCCAGGATCGGTCCGAGCTTCCAAGCGGCCATCATGGCAGGGAAATTCCAGGGCAGGATTGCCCCGACAACGCCGACCGGTTCGCGGACGATCATGGATACGACACCCGGTCCGCTGGGCGAGAGCTGGTCGTAGATCTTGTCGGCGGCTTCGGCATGCCAGCGAATGGTGTTGACGGTTTCGGGCAGGTCGATTTCCATGCAGTCGGTGATCGGTTTGCCGGCCTCAAGGGACTCCATCATGGCAAGTTCTTCGGCGTTGGCCTCGATCAGCGTGGCAAACCGCTGCAGGTGCACCTTGCGCTCAGCCGGTGACATGCGCGGCCAGGGACCTTCGTCAAATGCCTTCCTTGCGGCCTTGACGGCGCGATCGACATCCTTCTCGCTGGCTTCACTGATCTGCGCCAGGACCTGTCCGTTGGCCGGATTGATCGTGTCGAAGGTCTTGCTGTTTGCGGCCTCAACGGGGCGGCCGCCAATGATCATCCTGGTGGAGAGTTTCACGAGTGAGCAATTGTCGTTGGTCTTTTGCATCGCCGGTTTCTCCACTTAGCGCCGCACGTAGGACTGGATCAGCCAGTCGCGCTCTTCCTGCCAGTCACGCCAAACCAGGCGGTCGGTTTTCGTCCGGTTGACGGGTAGCTTCGACATGGCCATGCGCAGGTCATGACGCGCTGGGCCGGGGACATTCGGGAGCGGCTTGCGCGGCGGTCCCATGTCCCGGCCGGACAGTTTTGCTGCCGCCTTGATGCCGGTCAGGTAATCCACCTCGTGACGGTTTCCGCCGAACCACAGGCAGACCGCTTCCATGGCCTGCCAGAGCGCCAGTGCTTCGGCATATTTCTTCTCTGCGATCAGGTCGTAGAGCTGGACGCACTCGTGCGGCATGAAGTTGGCAGCGCCCCAGATCATGCCGCAACAGCCGCTCATCAGGGCGAATGGAGCAAAGGGATCGATGCCGCAGAACACGCCTCCGCCGATAGCAATGAACTTCTGCACGGCGATGAAGTCGGCGGAGCTGTCCTTGATGTAGTCGAGATTTTCCACCGCCAGCAGCCGGCGGTACATTTCAGGGGTCATGGGTGCGGCCTGCTGCGGCACGTTATACATAACCACCGGTATGCTGATGGACTTGGCAATCGCCTCGTAGTGATAGAGCACGCCACGCTCGTTCGGCGGCTCCAGGAAGGGTGGCATCACCATGACTGCAGAGGCACCGGCGTCTTCTGCGGCGCGCGATTTGTCGATGCAATCAGCAGTGCTGAGCGCCGTGGTCTGGGCAATGGTCGGGCGGCGGCCATCGACGTGCTTTGCTCCAAGCTCGATCAGACGCTGCTTTTCAGCGTCTGTCAGGTAAGCGTATTCACCGGTTCCTGAGCATAAAACCAGACCGTGCAGGCCGGATTCGATCAGGTCGTCTATGTGCGCCTTGTAGCGGCCCTCATCGAGCTTCTCGCCGGTGTCATCGAACGGTGAACACATGGCTGCAAAAATGCCGTTTAGCGGGATCATAGCCGAAGTCCTCCAGATGCGATTAGAAACCCTTCCGGTCGCGCGTGGTCCGGGTGCCTTGCCGGGCGCAATTTATCGCATCGTGGATGTGCGCAACAAATGACATATCGTGCGCTTCTACTATTACTGTCGGTTATGAGACCATTGACCGGGACCGGAATTGGGCCGACTGTATCTGGATCGAAACAGATCGGAGGCCCCGGGTGTTCAGCGGGAAGTCCCTACCGCCAATGTCGACGCTGAGGCCGTTTGAAGCGGCAGCCCGGCATTTGAGCTTTTCGAAGGCGGCCGACGAGATCTGCGTGACGCAGGCGGCGGTCAGTAAACAGATCCGCATGCTTGAGACATTTCTCGGCAAGAAGCTGTTTATCCGCCGTGGGCGCAATGTTGAGATCACGGGTGACGGGGAGGTGCTTCATCAGGCCGTTGCGCAAGGTTTGGCTGGTATCGCTCAGGCGACCGCCCGGATCCGGTTAAAGAGAGAAACCGGGCGTGTTTCGATGGCCATGCGCCTACCGTTTGCCAGTCAGTTCATGGCGTCGCGGATCACGGATCTACGCAAGGAGTTCAACGATATCGACCTGAATATCGTTTCAACTGAGCGCAATCCGTTTTTCCTGCTCGATACGGTGGATATGGCGGTGGTGCTGGGCTACGAACCGCAACCCGACCTCGTGGCCGACTACCTGCTGACGGAAGAGATCTTTCCGGTGTGTTCACCGGCCTATGCAGAGCGCCATCCTGAGTTGCGCGCGGCAAAGGACATTCCGGACCAAACACTCTTGCATCTGGGCAGCGACCATTGGCGTGAACTGGCCTGGGAACCGGTCGACTGGCCTGTCTTGGCCCGGGCTCTGGGCGCTGAACGCGAGGTCACTCTGGATGGTCTGACCTTCAACAATCATGAGATGCTTATGAGTGCTGCGGTGAGCGGGGTTGGAATGGCGGTTGCCTGGCAACACCTATGTAAGGACTTGCTGGAGCAGGGCCATCTGATTCGTCCGATCGAAGGCAGTTACCGTATCGACCGTAAGCACTACCTTGTCACCCATGCCGGACAGGCGGGCGATCCGGTTATCGAGCGCTTGCGGCAGTGGTTCGTCTCTGAAACGGCATGTTTCCGCGATTGATGCTGTCAGCAGGTCGAACCACTGAGATCTTTAGCCGTAAACGCCCTTCACATCTAGCGTGGAGGATTTGCCGATCTTGTCGAAATTGGCATCAAGCCAGCTCTTCGCGGCGCGCCGGCCTATTTCCTTCAGATGTGCCAGAAATGCCCATTCGGCGTTCAGCTTGGATGAAGACGATAGCGGCTTGATTTCCTCGTCGGCATCGATGCGGTGCATATACACACGGCGATATTTTTCCGGATCAAGCTGACCGTCGTCGATCAGACGGGTTACGAAATCAATGGCACGCATTTCGCGCAACAAGGTGGCGTTGAAACTGATCTCATTGACACGGTTGAATATTTCGCGGGCGGTTTGCGGCGTATCCTTGCGCTCTATGGGATTGATCTGCACCAGAACCACGTCGCGGTTGGGGGTGTTGTAGAAAAGGGGATAGATCGGTGGATTGCCCATGAACCCCCCATCCCAATAGGGAACGCCGTCAATTTCAACCGCCTGGAAGATCTGCGGCAGGCAGGCCGATGCCATGATTGCGTCGCTGGTCAGTTCGCCACATTTGAACACCCTGATCTTGCCGGTGTGCACATTGGTGGCGCAAACAAAAACCTGAATGTCCTTGCAGCGGTGCACATGATCGAAGTCGATCATTTCTTCAATGATGTCGCGCAGCGGATTTATGTTCAAAGGATTCAACTGATAGGGCGACACCACGCGCGATAGCAGATCGAACGCGACATAGCTTGGAGAGAAGTCGAGACTCCAGTTTCCGGTCAGCACATCGAGCGGCGAGCGCTGAATCGGAGAGGCCATCGCGACTTCACTTACCCGGCGCCAGAAGCGGTCCAGAGCGGCGCGTGCTCCGTCAATTCCGCCTTCCACATAGCCATCGGCCAGAACGGCGGCGTTCATCGCCCCGGCGCTTGTTCCGGAAATCGCGGTAATCTCAAGACGGTTGTCCTCAAGCAGGTAGTCTAGAACGCCCCAGGTAAAGGCGCCATGTGCGCCGCCGCCCTGCAGCGCCAGAGCGACAGGCTTACGGTTCGACTTTCGTTGCTGGGTACGGGCCATGATCTGTCGTTCACCGGTATTCCTGTTTGTGCGCTGCCGCAGGATATGGCGCAGTGCAACATTCATTTCAACCACATCGTGGCGCATCGTGACGTTGCGATGGTTTTTTGCAGTCCGGTGCGTGCGTGGACTTGACAGTCCGGCGGGCAGCGGATCACAAGCGTGGCAGTTTCCAGCCAACAAATGGATGTGTGCACATGTTTTATGACGCAGTGAAGAACGACCACGGCTTCGAGTATGATCCCTTCAAGGCGATCATGGCGCCGCGGCCGATCGGCTGGATCTCGTCGCTCGACGAAACCGGTGTGGCCAATCTGGCACCGTACAGTTTCTTCAATGCCGTGGCCGATTGTCCGCACTATGTCGTGTTCGGTTCAAAGGGCCGTAAGGACAGCTTGCGCAATATCGAGGCGACGGGCGAGTTTGTGTGCAATATGGCGGTTTGGGATCTACGTGATGAGATGAATGCCAGTTCAGCCGCAGTTGACGCCGGAACGGATGAGTTCGCAATGGCCGGCTTGACCAAGGCCGATTGCCGGCTGGTCAAGGCGCCGCGCGTGGCAGAGAGCCCGGTGGCCATGGAGTGCAAGCACGTCGAAACCGTAAACCTGCCAGGTCACGATATCGGCGCGGATGGCTATGCGATTGTCATCGGGCAAGTGATCGGTATTCACATCGACGACGACTATATCGAAGATGGCCGGGTCAACACCGCGGCGATGAAGCCGATCGCCCGCATGGGGTACAGCGAGTACGCCGTGGTGACGGAAGCCTTCCGGATGCGGCGGCCGGCATAGCGTCCGGTGGTGGCCTGTTACGATATCACGCTAACTCCAGCCTTGCTCCAGGCCTTGTGCATGGCATCCAGCGATCCTTCCAGGTCGATTGCTCGGCAGGCGTTGACCTGAACCGTGACGTCAAGCCCCAGGTCGCGTGCATCCAGGGCGGAGAAACCGACGCAGAAGTCCGTTGCCAGTCCCGCAAGCAGGATCTTGGTGATGCCGCGTTCGTTGAGATATCCGCCCAGTCCTGTGGGTGTCGTGCGGTCATTCTCGAAGAAAGCGGAATAGGAATCGATATGTGGCCGGTATCCCTTGCGGATGATGGCTTGGGCTTTGGTCCATTGTAGTTCCGCGTGAAAGTCGGCGCCGGTGGTGCCTTGAACGCAGTGATCAGGCCAAAGGGTCTGTATGCCGTAGGCCAGTTCGACTGTGGAAAACGGATCCTTGCCCTCGTGACTTGAAGCAAATGACGTGTGGCCTGCAGGATGCCAATCCTGTGTCAAAATCACATGGTCGTGGGCCTCGATCAGTTTGTTGATCTCGGCCACGACTTCTTCACCACCTGGGACAGCAAGTGCTCCACCGGTGCAGAAGTCGTTTTGAACGTCAACAACAACCAAGGCTGTGTCGATTGCGGGCATGATTTTCAGGGCCTCTGTTGGCCTTTAGCGGCGCGCTCAAGCATCTTGCGGGCGCGTTTAAGGTGTGGAATGTCGTACATTTCGCCGTCAAGCGCGACAACGCCTGCATCGCCACCTGCTTCAAAGGCGGCGATGATGCGCTCAGCATGCGCGATGTCCTTGCCGGACGGCGTGAAGATCCGGTTGATCGTTTCGATTTGTGCCGGATGAATAGCCATCTTGGCGGTGAACCCATCACGCACGGCTTCGAGGCATTCGCGCTCCAGGCCGGCATCGTCGCGGAAATTGACGAAAACGGAATCTATGGCGTCCACATCTGCTGTACGTGCACCGAACAGGCACAAGGACCGGACCAGCCTGTAGGGCTCGGTCAGGCGGCCTTGTTCGTCGCGGTTCGCCGTGGCGCCAATGTCGTTTGACAGATCTTCCGCACCCCAGGTGAGCCCCTCCAGAGCCGGACCTGCCTGCGCATAACTGTCGAGATGAAAGATCGACTTTGCGGTTTCCGTGGCGATGGCGATGGTGGGGATGATGCGGCCCGTCATCGCCGAGAGCCGGGCGACGTCCTGACCGCTTTCCGTCTTGGGCTGCATGAGCCCGTCGGGGTTGGCAGGTAAAACGGCCTCCAGATCCTGATCGGCCAGACCACTGTCGAGGGCGTTTGTGCGCACGAATAGGCGGGGGCTGGCGGACCTGCGATCGCGAAGAACCCGGGCGGCCAACTCACGTGCGGCCGGCTTGTTGGCCGGGGCCACCGAGTCTTCCAAATCCAGGATCACGGCATCGGCGCCAGAGGTGAGTGCCTTGGCGATTTTTCTTTCCGAGTCCGCTGGAACAAACAGCATCGAGCGCATGGGGGAGGTCCTGTCGAAGCTCAACACGACCTAGGTCGGCTGTTTGCGCATGAATGCCTGACGTGTGCATTGCGCCACTAAGGTGCCGTCGTGTTTGTAAGCCCGGTGTATGAAGTCGACGATGCCGGCATCAGGTCGCGAAGCGCTCTCACGCTTTGAAGCCACCTCGGTACTGACCCTGACCGTATCGCCCTGAAACAGCGGTGCGGGAAACTTGACATCCGACATGCCGAGATTGGCGATCGTCGTGCCGACGGTCAGGTCGTTGACGGAAATGCCTATCATAAGGCCGAGCGTAAACAGCGAGTTCATCAATGGCTGGCCCCATTCGGTCTGCTCGCAAAAGTGCCTGTCGATGTGAAGCGGTTGCGGGTTCATGGTGAGGCAGGAAAACATCATGTTGTCCATCTCGGTAACCGTGCGTGTGATCGGGTGATCATATGTCTTGCCGACTTCAAATTGCTCGAACCACAAACCTGGCATTGTTTGCTCCTCTATCGACCGTGCCGCGCTGTTTGACATCTCTTGTAACAGCTTGGCGGCAAGCCGGAAAAGAAAAGGTCATGCCAACCAAGGAATGAAACAAGAACATGCATGCAATCATTGGTTGTTGCGCGCCATTGGTGAGTCGTATGCCGAGTCGTTCAATTTGACCCATGTTGTGGAAAAGCCAGTTGTTGAAAAGATTCGCATCTCGGCAGTAAATTATTGGAAACAAAATATTTTTTAGGAGCGCATAAGCTGTGAACAAGCTGTTAACGGGTCGTTAACCAAGCAGGCGCAGGACTCGCAATAGTCGAGACAATGTCCAAAGCCAATCCGGTTCGTCGATGTCGACACGGTTGGGGGCAAAGCAGGGTCGCATTGCGATGATGGGTCTTCGAGGACTATTGGAAATGAAACGGTGCTTGATCGTCGGCCGAGACCGGGTGGAACGGGACAGGCTCAAGAGACTATTGTCGGTTTACGGATTTGATTTGGCGGAAACCAGTTCGTCGGACGACGCGTTGTCACGCTGCCGGTCGGATATGCCGGATGTCGTCGTCGTCGGGGCGGATGAAACGCAAGGACCTGGGTTGACGTTCCTGCGCCGTTTGAAGCGGTCGAAGGGCGGAGACAAGCCCGTGGTGCTGTTTTGCGCCGAAAGGGCGCAAGCCAACGAAATTG
>JANQIR010000096.1 GCA_028282065.1 Aestuariivirgaceae bacterium | reverse complement strand
TTGTGAAACCTGAGTCACCAAAAATGCTCTATCTCTTTGATATTGAGCATGTTCTTATCCGAAAACCACACACACTTTTCGGGAACAGGCTCTAGGGTCAATCGGTTGCATCGAGATTGAAATTCACCCCGGGAAACCACTTCTCCAGACGAATGTCCGCTGAGCGCGCATGACCTTCCATGCCCTCCAGCCGCGAAATGCGCGCGCAGGCCTGACCGATTTCCCGGTTCGCCTCACGGGTCGAGCGCTGCCAGGTCACGGTTTTCATATACTTGCCAACATAGAGCCCGCCAGTATAGCGGCCGGCACCCTTGGTCGGCAGGACATGGTTTGGACCGCTACACTTGTCGCCATAGGCGACGGTGGTCTCTTCGCCCAAGAACAACGACCCGTAGTTGGTCAGGTTTTCCAGCCACCAGTCCAGATCCTCGCACTGGATCTGCAGGTGCTCGGAGGCATATTCATCGGACACCTTTACAGCTTCTTCGCGCGTATCCGTGACAATGATCTCACCATAGTCATGCCAGGCGGCTTCGGCGTTCTTGCGGTTGAGCTCCGGCAGGGTGGCGATGAGCTGCGGCACCTGCTCGGCGACCTGTTCCGCCAGTCGGCGATCCAGCGAGATCAGCCAGACCGGTGAGTTATAGCCATGCTCTGCCTGCCCGACCAGATCATAGGCGACGATCTCGGCATCTGCTGTCTCATCGGCGATGACCATGGATTCCGTGGGTCCGGCAAACATATCGATACCGACCCGGCCATAAAGAATGCGCTTGGCTTCCGCGACATACTGATTGCCCGGCCCAACGAGGATATCCGCCTTCGGGCAGCCAAAGAGGCCGAAGGCCATAGCCGCGATGCCCTGGACACCGCCGAGATTGAGGATGATGTCGGCACCACACAGGTTGAGCGTATGCAGGATGGCCGGCGCAATGCCAATGCCCGGACGCGGCGGTGAACAGGCGGTGATGGTGTCGACCCCGGCGACCTTCGCCGTCGTCACTGTCATAATCGCCGATGCAATGTGGCTGTAGCGCCCACCCGGCACGTAACAGCCGGCGGCCTGCATCGGGATCTGCTTCTGGCCGGCAATCAGGCCGGGGATGATTTCAAGCTCGGTATCCGTGATGGTCGCCTTCTGCGCCTCGGCGAAGCGGCGGACATTGTCGTGGGCAAAGGCAATATCGTCTTTGAGCTGTTGCGGGACGGATGCGCTCGCCGCGGCAATCTCTTCTGCCGTGACCACGATGTCGCCGTCCCATTTATCGAGCTCACGAGCATATTTGTAAGCGCTTACATCTCCGGCACGTTCAATTTCATCCAGCATGTTCTGAACCAGGTCCCGGACGTCGGTTTCACCGGTGGACGCGGTCTTGCTCGCCTTTTTCAGATATTCGATTGCCATCGGTACACCTCCCGGCCTGCTGCACTGCCGGCGTTGGACCGGCATGGTTTTCCTGTCTTCAATGATCGATAGGGCTGTAGCGCAAAATCGCTAAGGCGTGAAGCTGAAAAGCCTTTCACAACGCCGCCATAGCATCTGTGCACCGAACGGCACATCACATCACAGAAGACAATTTCCGATCAACAGAACGTGAACCGGGGAACCATTCCGGTTCGCCATCGTTTTAGCAGTCAGGTTGCAACCTACCGGGAAGCCCCGTGCCGGATGCGCGGACAGGGCTGCTATTCGACAGAGGACGATATGAACAGACGACAAGTACTGATGGGATCTTTGGCACTGCTTCTGCCTGGCACTGTGGGCGCGGCGGACGCCACCCAAGTGCGTTACAACTTTAACCGTGGGTCCAATTCCGGGGGCGGATTTGGCGCAAGATCCAGAACAAGATCCAGTTCCAGGTCACGCTACAGCGGCAAGAAGATCGTCCGCTACAGCACCACAGAAGCCCCCGGTTCGATCATCATCAACACCAGGAAAAGGGCGCTCTATTTCGTGCTGGAAGACGGCAAGGCGATCCGCTACGGCGTCGGTGTTGGCCGGCAGGGCTTTTCCTGGACGGGCGCTGCCCATATCCGGCACAAGGCCGAATGGCCGGCCTGGCATCCGCCGGAGGCAATGCGCATTCGCGAGTACAAGAAATACGGACGCAAGCTGCCCGTCCGCATGGAAGGCGGCCCCAAAAATCCGCTGGGCGCACGGGCACTGTATCTGTTCCAGGGTAACAGGGACACGCTATACCGGATCCATGGCACGAACAATCCAAGTTCGATCGGTCATGCCATGTCCAGTGGCTGCATCCGGCTGCTGAACGAAGAAGTGGTTGACCTGTATAACAGGGTCAGGCTCGGCGCGAAGGTCATCGTCACCTGAGGCAGACGGTGCCATGAAAGAACGCATATCATGACGCAAGGCAGGGATTTCCAGCAGGAGTTCAGGTCACTGATCAGAAGCGACCTGGATGCCTTGTATCGCACCGCACTGCGCATGCTGCACGAATCTCATGAAGCCGAAGACGCGGTTCAGGAAAGCCTCGACCGTGCCTGGCGCAAGCTTGACCAACTGGACGCGGACGCGCGGATGAAGCCATGGCTGTTCCGCATCCTGGTCAATTTCTGTCTCGACCGCCTGCGCGCCAAAGGCCGGCAGCAGACTATACCGTACGAGCCCGAAACGATGCTGGCCGAAAAGGGCCAGGAAGACGTGCGTTCGCCCTACGACGAGCTCGCCAACAAGGAACTCGGCGGCTCGATTGCAGCGGAAATCAAACGCCTTGGTCACGAACAGCAGACCGTCGTGCAACTGATCATCGTCGAAGGTCTTTCCTACGAAGACGCCGCACGGGCGCTCGACCTGCCGGTCGGCACGGTGCGTTCACGTCTGAGCCGTGCCCGGGCGCAGCTTCGCGACGCGCTTGGTAACATGCTAGAGGGAAACGGGCAGCCGAACGGTGACCGCCCCAACCCCCACCTGAGACTTGTGAATTGAGGTCTCGAGATGAACACGAAACATAGTCTGAGCGATCTTGAACGGTATTCCGACGGAGAATGCCTGCCGGAAGAGGCTGCCGAAATCAGGGCCGCGCTGGACCGCGATCCAGCCCTGGTCAGTGAGTTGTACAAGCTGCAGGAGGTTGACCGGCTTGTGCGCAGCATCTCACAGGAGATCAAGGCTCCGGAAACGCTTCGCAGATCCGTTGAGGATCGCTACGGCCTGAACGACGAGCCACAGCCGGCGGAGCCCGGCAAATCGGTTCCGGTGCGTCTACTCTCCGTTACCAAACGGCGCGGCTTCCTGATCGGGGCCGGAAGCGTGCTGGCGGCCAGCATGGCGACGTTCGCCGTGATCCCAACGCTGAAGCCGAAAGGCGGTGCAGCCCTCGATCCGGTCGGTACACTGTTCCGGGACTTCGAAACCTACCTGGCCGGAGACAAGTCTGTGGACGTCACCGAAGCCAACATGGTCCGCCTCGCAGAGTGGTTCTCAGGCCGTCTGTCCTTCTCCCTCCCGCCCATCAGCTCTTCCGGTGCGGGTGCCCGGCTGGTCGGCGGCCGGCTGTGCTGGCTGCTCGAACGACGTCTGGCATCGCTCAGCTACGACACGGATGAGGGTCCCCTCGTCGTCTACGTCATGAGCGCAGCCGGCATAAATGTGCCGGCCGGCCGGGAAACTTCAGAGATCGGCAGGGATCTATCCTGGCACCGGTCGTCGGGCAGTACCAGCCTGATGTGGAAGTCCGGCGACCTTCTGCTGGTCATGGTGGGAACGCAGGAAGTCCGCAAGCTTATGTCGATCGCCCGCTCGCTGGTGGGCTAGGATCAGGGCGCATTGATATGCACGTCCTCAGATCCCGTATTGCGCGACACGCCGGCAGTTGACCCCATGTTCGATGTGGGCTTTCTATAAAGTGTCCATTTGCACCTCTCCTTTCAGAACGAAGTGTGGTAACTCCACTGCCCGGCCGGATCCGAATGGACGATTTGTTGGATGCTCACGTTAAGGATGCCTATCGCATGACGACACATAAACTCTTTCTCCTGCCTGGCGACGGAATTGGCGCCGAGGTGATGGCGGAGGCCACAAAGTTGATCAACTGGTTCAATCAAACCGGTATCGCCGCTTTCGAGATCGAGCAGGGACTGGTTGGCGGATCGGCCTATGACGCACACGGTGAGGCCATTTGCGATGCGGATGTCGCCTTGGCGCAGTCGGCCGACGCGGTGTTGTTCGGTGCGGTGGGCGGACCGAAATGGGATGGCGTTCCCTATGACAAGCGCCCGGAGGCCGGCCTGCTGCGTCTTCGCAAGGACCTTGAACTGTTTGCCAATCTGCGTCCTGCCATCTGCTATCCGGCGCTTGCCGACGGCTCCTCGCTGAAACGCGAAATCGTCGAGGGGCTTGACCTCCTGATCGTTCGTGAATTGACGGGTGGTGTGTATTTTGGAGAGCCAAAGGAAATCACGGATCTTGGTAACGGCCAGAAGCGGGCCATCGATACGCAGATCTATGACACCTACGAGATCGAAAGGGCGGCGCGGGTTGCCTTCGATCTGGCCCGAACCCGGCGCAACAAAGTGTCCAGCGCAGAAAAGCGCAATGTCATGAAATCGGGCGTGCTGTGGAACGAGGTCGTGACACGGGTACATGCGGAGGAATATCCCGACGTCGAACTGGAACATGTGCTGGCCGACAATTGCGGCATGCAGCTTGTCCGCAATCCCAAACAGTATGACGTCATCGTCACCGATAATCTGTTTGGGGACGTTCTGTCGGATGTTGCAGCGATGCTGACCGGTTCGCTGGGCATGTTGCCGTCCGCCTCGCTCGGCGCGCCGGATGAAAAGACCGGCCGGCGCAAGTCCCTCTATGAACCGGTTCACGGGTCCGCCCCGGACATCGCCGGAACCGGAAAGGCCAATCCGATCGCCATGATCGCGTCCCTTGCCATGGCATTGCGCTATTCGCTGAATATGGGGGAGTGGGCCGATCAGGTCGAAGCCGCCATTGGCGCTGTCCTGGCACAAGGCTTCCGGACGCCGGATCTGATGGATGATGGCATGAAGGAAGTGGGAACATCGGAGATGGGTGATCATATTCTTGCCGAACTGGCGGAGACCGGCGCGGCCTGACCGGTCTGCGGCCGTTCATGACTGTGCCGGGGCGAAGTACGTGAACCTGTTCAATAAAACCGCCGGAGTGTGACTAAAGTCACGGTGCAATCTCTCGGATAGAGCAACACTGACGTGGGGGAAGTCTGGCGCTGCCAGGACAATGACACGTGAGGAGCCCAATGTTGTACCGTACCCTGAATGTCTGTCAGGGCGACATCGATCTGGATAATCTGAACGCCGTCGAGATCATTGCCTATCTGGAGCATATACATGCCAGTATGCTGCGCGATGCGTGCATGCGTGCCATGGCACCTGGCGTTGCGGCCTTGATCCGCGACATGCAGGCGCTGCGCAGATTGGCCATGACAGTGGCGGACGAAGCCGAAGTGGCAAAGCAGTCAGGTTCGATGCACCCTCATTAGAGCGTTTTTTCAACGACTGCGCGAGATGAACCGCATCAAGGCTCGCGCGGTGGTATTATGGTTTCCCAAATTGCGTTGATCCTCAGCGCGAACGTTTCTGGTGTTTCTGAATAGAGTTTCTTAGCCAAGGGCAACGCACCTTCTACCAGGTCGCCGCGGCGTTTTACGAAGAGCGCGTGTACCGCTTCCTTATCTTCGAGCCTTGAAAAAGCGCTCGACTGGTCGTCCAGCAAGGCTTCCATATCTTCCAGATCGTTCAAGTCCCCCAGAAACTCCCGCAAAACCTGCAGCTGTTTTTGCCATGGCCGCAGAATTTCAGGCCAGGCGGGGCGGATGATTTCCAGGTGGTGCAGTTGATGAATGACCGATTTGCGGGCTTCGTGCAGCAAATGCACCTCTCCACATTCCCAGCCAAGCTTTAGGAATTTCCGGGCACTTGAATAACTGCGCCGCATGGCCTTCACATAGAGCCAAAGGTCACGCCTGGGCAGGCGCCAGTCCGCAGAATTGCGTTGCACCTGTTCAACCAGCTTGAGGGCTTCGGTCACCTCAGTTGACAGGGCGTTGCGGCCCATCTGGCTGTCATGATCTGCCTGCGCCGCTTGCCGGAGCGCTGGCAAACACCCATCGGTCAGATAGGACATCTTGGCGACGGCCTCTATCATTGCCGATGCCCGCCGTGCGCTGGCCAGCCGGTTGGCGGCTTCGCGCAATAGCAAATTGTCGGTTTTGAAGCTGTTGTCGCCGATCGCCTCACGCACCAGCCGCAGGAAGCTGCGCATGAACTTCAACTGCTTGCGGGCTCTGTGGATGCCGGAATGCGTTCCACCTGCTGCGGCGTGCAGATCGTGGTGAAGTTTGCGCAAGAGGACATGTGCTAGTCGGCGCAAGCCGTCACCCGGCAGGCTGTCGGCCTTAATGGACGGCATTGGGTTGTGGATACGCCTCGTTTGTTCTCATGGGCGTGATAATGGCCTGTTCATATGGGGCGCGCAATGATCAGGATCAAAGAGTGGATCCGGCGCCGGAAAAATTATGTGCCTGCGGACAAACTGTACACTTCACAAACTGCCATCAAATTGCTACATACCGCGCACTGTGATGGGTACGGGACGAACCGGCCCTAGCAGCAAGAGGGAAATCCCTAGACAATTGGCGCGGGGTGGAGCAGCCCGGTAGCTCGTCAGGCTCATAACCTGAAGGTCGCAGGTTCAAATCCTGCCCCCGCAACCATCGCCTCTTGGGTACATACCGGAGACATAGGTAACAGTTTGTTCCTAAGACATAGGTAACACACTCGTGCCGAACGGTGTGTCGATGGTTTGCAATGTTCTCTGCTCC
>JANQIR010000077.1 GCA_028282065.1 Aestuariivirgaceae bacterium | reverse complement strand
TCGATGTCGGCACGACAGTGCCCACACGTGATGACCGGTTCGAAGCCGTTGCCGTGGTGGGGCAGAATGTCGTGCATGTTATCGGGCGCAGCGATCTTGCCAGTATCACCAAGATTGCCACCGGACCTGAAGGTTCCGACACGCATCGCCTGGCGGGTGTGGTTGTTGATGGGCTGGGTCTGAAGGCGGCAATGGTGCCGGTTGCCGAGGGTACGCCCGAGGCGATCCTGACGGCGGTGAATTCGGGGCAGGCAGACGGTGCTTTCGTCGTTGCGCCGCTCGGTGATCGCGCCACTTCCAGGATGATCGATGGCATCACCTTGAAACTTCTGGCGTTGGATGCGTGGAAGGAGGGTGCCAACCTGGTGCGGTTCCCGTTCCTGCGTGAAGTGCGCATCCCGGCCAACACTTACAAGCAACAGCGGGCGCCAATCGAAACGCTCGGTGTGCAGGTCGTGCTGGCTGGTATGGCGCCGGTGAGCGGTGATGCCGTTGGCGATCAGGGCCCGAGCGCCATTGCGACGAAGATAGAGCCGATTCCGGCTGCGACCGTGAAGACCATAGCGGCAGCCATTCCCGGCAAGCCGCTTGTCGACCCGACGTTGAGACAGTCGGCGGCGCTGGCGCCGAAGCTTCCGTCGCCTCCGGCGTCAATAAATCCTGCTGCCGATGTATCGGTGCTGAACATCGCCATTTTCCTGATGTTCATTGGGCTGATATGGCTCTATGCCCGTCCGGAACGGCGATAACCAATAGCGAGAATGGGAAAAAGACATGGCCACTAAGATCCTCGTCCCTGTTGATCTCGGCGATAGGGAAACGTCCGACAAGGTTCTCGCGGAAGGTGTCGGTATGGCGGAGCATCAAAGCGCGCAGCTGATGGTTATGACCGTGGTTCCGGATATGATCTCCGGCATCGACTATCGCTATGCAATTCGTGGTGAGATGGGTGGTTCGGAAGACTACGATCTGAAGAAGATCGTCTCGGATGCACTGGAGCAGCTGAACGAATATGTCAGTGGGAGCACGCCAAAGGGCATGACGGTTGAAACCATCGCCCGGCATGGAACCGTGTATGCGCAGATACTGGATGTTGCCGATGAAATTGGTGCTGACCAGATCGTGATTGGTGCGCATCGGCCCCAGCTTGCCGATTATCTGCTGGGTCCGAATACGTCACGTGTCGTGCGGCATGCCAAATGTTCGGTAAGTGTGGTGCGCCTGTAGTTGCGGTCTTGTGCGCTTTCGTGCACAGCCTGTCTCATAAGTGAGCTAATCCAGTGATCTTGCGACGCGGAAGCCGACAATGTTCAGCCGTTTGCCCTTTGGGAAGCTCATACGTGCGGCAGAGCGTGCGTAAGATGGTTCGAAATACCAAGCCCCGCCCTTGACCACCCGGCGCGAACAAGTGCCGCCGCGGGCTGATCCGTCACCGGGGGCACCGGCGTGCGTCTGGTTCCAGCAATCCTGCACCCATTCGGCGACATTGCCGTGGGTATCGTGCAGCCCGAACGGGTTGGGACCGAACGAGCCTGCCTCGGTGGTCTTGCCGCGGTACTCGCCTCGTGTCCCGGCAACGCCCGAGCCGTCGAAATTGGCCTGTGCCGTGGTGATCCTGTTGCCGGTGGCAAATGCTGTTGTGGTGCCGGCGCGGGCGGCGTATTCCCACTCCGCTTCCGTCAGGAGGCGGTAACGCTTGCCGGTCTTCTCCCTGAGCCACTCAACATAGGCGCGTGCATCGTCCCACGATACGTAGGTTACGGGCCTGGGGCCCTTGCCCCAGCCTGAGTCCTTCGGGCGATGAGCGTTGCAGCCACCCTCAAGTGCGCAGGTCTGCCACTGATCGTAGGTGATCTCCAGTTTCGACACGGCAAAGGGTTTGGCGATGCGAACCTGGACAGGCGGGCCTTCAGTTGCGCTCCGGCCGGGCTCTGAGGGCAGTGAGCCCATGGTGAAGGCGCCTGCCGGGACAACGGTCATCTGCGGGCAGTCGTCGCAGTCCTTGAAGGTATCGCCAACGGCGAACTCCCTGCCGAAATTAGGGTTGCTATCCTGCCGGCGCGCCGGCGTTTCCGTTTGCGGTTGCAGGGAGGCCAGTTGTCCGCATTCAGATCCGGACAGGCACATTCTGGGAGAGCCGCCCCGCGAAGTTACTTCCGGCACCTGGGCGCCGTTTGTCGCCGTGCGGACATCTTGTGCGACCTGTTCCAATACATCGCGGAAGTAGGCGTTGGGTGATTTTGAGAAGCGGGTCATCAAAGCCTTGGCGAAGGGGGAGTGCTCGCCGGGTGTTCCGTCGGCCGCAAGCTGGCCCGACAGGGTGGCATTGGCGATCAGCATCGAACCGCGATCGCTCGTCACACGCGACAGACCTCTGAACCCGGAGCCGGATTGTGCAGATCGTGTCGGGCATTGCGGGAAGGGATCACTGCGGCAGGAATCCAGCAAAATGACCTGATTGGTGGCGCCGGAGGCTGCCTCGAACAATTTGTCGAGACGCACGGACCGTTTCACCGTTTTGGGTTCGCAGGTCACCTTAAGGTCGGACGGTGCCAGAATGTCCCTGCCGTTCAGTTCAAGCCCGTGTCCGGCATAATAGACGACGGCCAACTCGGCCGCTTTTGATTGATCCTGAAACTCCTCAAGCGCGTCGAGAAAATCGGCCCGGCTGAGGTTGTAGTGCTCTGAGACCTGGAAACCGTTCTGGCGGAGCATGCCTGCCACCGCCCGGGCATCGCGGGCCGGGTTGGGCAGAGTACTCATGTTCTTGTACTCGCTTATGCCGATGATCAGGGCGAGTCGCTTTGCATCGGCTGGCATTGGATTGGCCGTGAGAAAGCCGGCGCCGACGACGGCAGCCAAAGACAAAAGGGCCAGTTTGCGCCAGATTGCCATATCGTGAATGGTTCTCCGCATGTCGCGAGGTCAAGTCAGCCGAGCGTTTTCTGACTGAGCCGCCTTTCTAGCCAAATATCAAAGCAAAGGGAACCTGAACGGGTAGTGAATGATGTGGTGTATCGGCGGTTCAGTCGGCAGATCCAAGGACTGGATGTCGGCGTAATACTGCAAAATGTACTGGCAAACAGGACGCTGGGCCCGTAGGGGACTTGTGTCCTGCCGATATCTCTCGTGAACCATGTCTGCCCGTCAGTTGATCCTCATACTCGGCGATCAGTTGTCGCTGGACCTTTCGGCCCTCACGGTCGCAGACCAGCGTAACGACCGGATTCTCATGTGCGAGGTCCAAGAAGAAGCGACCTATGTTCCGCACCACAAAAAGAAGATCGCCTTTGTCTTCTCCGCGATGCGCCACTTTGCAGA
Source organism: Aestuariivirgaceae bacterium (assembly GCA_028282065.1). Classification (GTDB taxonomy): domain Bacteria; phylum Pseudomonadota; class Alphaproteobacteria; order Rhizobiales; family Aestuariivirgaceae; genus JANQIR01. The sequence goes on along the minus strand of JANQIR010000077.1, from coordinate 8,577 downwards.
CCGGCTGCGTTTGGAAGGTTGGGCGGTTGACTATGTACCTTTCGACGATCCGGCAAACACCGGGTCGTTTTCGGGCGAAGTGAACCGTGCAATCGAGCGGAACAGGCCGAACAAGATTGTCTTAACGGAACCTGGTGAATGGCGGGTCCTTGCACAGGTTGAGGCATGGCAAGAACGGTTCGGCGTGCCGGTAGATATACGCGCAGATCGCCGGTTCTTGTGCTCGAGAGCGGAATTTGCCGAATGGGCAGCCGGTCGAAAGCTGTTGCGCATGGAGCATTTTTACCGGGAGATGCGCCGCAGGACCGGTCTGTTGATGGATGGCGGCAAACCTGTTGGAGGAAAGTGGAACTTCGATGCCGACAATCGCAAGGCGGCTGCGCGGGACCTTTTCATGCCAGGGCCAGCCCGGTTTGAGCCGGACACCCTGACACGCTGGGTCATCAATCTGGTCGATGAGCGGTTTTCTCGGCATTTTGGAGACCTGGAGCCATTCTGGTTTGCAGTAACGCAGGAACAGGCGGAAGCGGCGCTCAATCACTTCTTGAAACATACGCTGCCGTCTTTCGGCGACTATCAGGATGCGATGCTGTCAGGTGAACGGTTTCTGTATCATTCGGTACTGTCGGTCTACATCAATGCCGGTCTGCTGGATCCGCTCGACATCTGCCGCAGGGTGGAAGCAGAGTATCGCGGTGGCCGGGTGCCGATCAATTCGGCAGAAGGGTTCATCCGGCAAATCATCGGATGGCGTGAATATGTGCGGGGGATCTACTGGCTGAAAATGCCGCAGTATGGAGAAAGTAACTTCCTGGAGGCGAAACGCGCATTGCCACCGTTTTACTGGACGGCCGATACGGATATGGCCTGTATTCGCGAAGCTGTCAGCCAGACCCGTGAAGAGGCATATGCCCATCACATTCAAAGACTGATGGTGACCGGCAATTTTGCAATGCTGGCCGGCATAGATCCCCGTGAGGTGCACGAGTGGTATCTCGCGGTATATGCCGACGCCTACGAATGGGTGGAACTGCCCAACACGATGGGCATGAGTCAGTTTGCTGACGGTGGTCTGCTTGGTTCCAAGCCGTATGCGGCGGGCGGCAACTATATCAACCGAATGTCCGACTACTGTGACGCTTGCCGCTACAACGTAAGCCAAAAGACCGGCAAGGATGCGTGTCCGTTCAATTATCTTTACTGGGATTTCCTGGCGCGCAACGAACCAAAGCTCCGCGGGAACCCCAGGCTTGCAAAGGCCTACAGCACTTGGCAGCGTATGAGCAAGGACCGGCAGCAGGCTTATCGCGAGAGCGCGGTGTGGTTCTTGAACGCTCTGGACGGCAGGAGCCCTGCAGACAAATGACAGCGCCCAACTTTCGTATATTCAAGGATGGCTTCAAGGCCTTGGTCATTGGCTCATCCGGAGGTATCGGGGCGGCTGTGGCAGGCGTGCTTGAGGCAACGGCGAGATGTTCCGAACTGGCTCGGTTGAGCCGGACCGAACGGCCCGATTTCGATTTACTGGACGAAGATTCCATCGCCCGGGCCGCCCAGATCCTGGCCAGCAGACACGGCCAGTTTCATCTCGTGTTCGATGCCACTGGAGCCCTGAGTCTCGACGGAGCAGGGCCGGAAAAAACGATGGCGGCATTGGACCCTGCCGTCATGGCCAAGTCCTATGCGGTGAATGCCATAGGTCCGGCGTTGCTCTTGAAGCACTTTCACGAAACCTTGCCGCGCAAAGACAAGTGCGTGTTTGCAACGCTCAGTGCGCGGGTCGGTTCCATCGAGGATAACCGGCTTGGCGGATGGTACTCGTACCGGGCGGCCAAGGCGGCGCTGAACCAGATCTTCAAGTCTGCTGCCATCGAAATTGCCCGAAAGCGGCCAAATGCCGTATGCCTTGCTTTACATCCGGGTACGGTTGAAACGAACCTGACAAGGCAGTATGCACGTGGGCGCTTCACGCACTCTCGAAGAGATGCTGCCTTGCAGCTGTTGGCGGTTGTCGACGATTGTGCGCGAAAGCAGGAAGGTGGGTTCTTCGCCTATGACGGGTCGCGGATACCTTGGTAACGTTGCGGCACCGTTATTGCGGGGTGTTGGTGTGTGATCCACCCAAAGTAAGGCTACGTTGACCGAAATATGAGTACAAAGAACTTGAATGCCAATGCCTCTGCACCGACACTGTTGATTGTCGATGATGATGCTCCACTTCTGCGATTGCTTGCCAGGGCTATGGGCCGGAAAGGTTATGCAGTCTGGCCCGCCCTGTCGTGTGCGGAAGCCTTTCAGGCGATCAAGGCGGTTCCTCCCGACTACGCGGTGGTCGACCTGCGGCTGGATGACGGTAGCGGACTTGACGTTGTGGAGTACTTGAGGGCGCACTGTCCGCAAACGACAACGGTGGTGTTGAGCGGATATGCCAACCTCTCACTTACAGTGTCCGCGATCCAGAACGGTGCGGCCGACTGTTTGCCCAAACCGGTGGATGCAGAGGACTTGCACAAAGCGTTGATTTCGGCCCGATCAGGGCGCAGGAACCTGCCTGAACAGTTTCAGGAGCCGAGAGAGGTGAGGCTTCAGCATGTGTTGTCGCGGTGGGAGAAGAACAACCGCAATACAACCAAGACGGCAGCAGAACTGAACCTGCACCGTAGGTCGCTTCAGCGGTTGCTGCGAAATGCAGGCGTCTTCAGCGATCACACAACGACCCCGCCGCCTGCGTCCATGGGCACCAAACTTCGACGGATTTACGAGGTCTGGGCGCGAACGCTGTCGGCGCAGTAACCATGTTTTCCAATTTGCAGCCAAAGTTGTTCAAATCGTTAACGGCATGTTCTAAATTGGCACAGGATGCGGCGCTTGTTATTGGAGTGGTGGTGAATGCAAGCGTACCCTGGAATGGTACTTGGCGTTGTGATGGTGGTCGGTGCAACAATGGCGTTGCCCGTGCAATCACGCGCCGATGACAGCAAGAAGGTGGATGTCGTCTATGCGGCGGCGGTCAAAAATCCTTTAAACATGAAAGGTGAACCGGCGGAGGGAATCGGTTGCACCTATGAATGCGAGCAGCACACTGCGCCAAACGAGACCATCCACCATGTTGATGTCCGTGGTGATGTCCTGGTTTGGACCGTTCCGGATTTTGAGCTTATCGGATATGTGCGTCGTCACCGGGCAATCTGGCGGGCCATGGGCCATCGCTACACGGGTTTCGTCAAGGTGTATTCGGGGCCACGATATCCGTTCTAACGTGCGATCGACGGCGTTTCGCCTTGGTTGATTGACCCATTGCGTTTGGGAACACGCAGGCGTATAACGCGCCAGCTTGCCTGTGGGGCTACGTTCACCCCTGGAGGAAGACCTGCATGGCAAGAGATCGCGAGGCCTGTTGGCTTCGTTTTGCTTTGACCTAAAATCAGGAGTTTGCCATGGCTGATACAGTCCTTCTGGAAGCCACGGCACGCGACCGGGCCGGCAAGGGGGCCGCCCGGGCTGTGCGCCGCGAAGGCCGCGTGCCCGCCGTAATTTACGGCGACAAGAAAGATCCCCAAACGATTTCCCTGGGTTACCAGGAGTTGATGAAACAGGTTCAAACCGGCCGTTTCCTGTCGACGCTTGTCGACATCCAAGTCGGTGGTGAGAAGATCCGCGCCATTCCGCGCGACATTCAGTTCGATCCGGTTCGCGACTTTCTTGTGCATGTTGATTTTCTGCGTCTTGGAAAGGGTGCGCGGATTGCGGTCAACGTACCCTGTAACTTCATCAATCAGGAAGAATCGCCAGGTATCCGCCGTGGCGGCGTGTTGAACGTGGTGCGATTTGAAATCGAGGTTTACTGTCCGGCGGACTCGATTCCGGAAGAATTCACCATCGATCTGGATGGTCTCGATATTGGCGATGGCGTTCACATCTCCGCGGTTGCGTTACCGGAAGGCGTCGAGCCGACAATTTCGGATCGTGACTTCACAATCTGCACGATTGCCGCTCCTGCCGGCCTGACCGAAGCTGAAGAGGCCGGTGAGGAAGACGAAGAAGGGCTTGAGGCAGGTGAAGTGCCGACGGTGGCCGAGGACGAAGCTGCGGATGCAGAAGGCACAGCCGAGGAATAGGCCTGCGGCGTGACGTTTCGTCAATGGCCAGCAGGCTTGTGGGTCCATGATTGTTCTAGCTGGACTGGGAAATCCCGGCGATAAATATGCCCGTAACAGGCACAATATCGGGTTCATGGCGGTGGACGAGATCGTTCGCCGCCATCATCTCGAGCCGTGGCGCAACAAGTTCAAGGCAGAAGTCTGCGATGGTTTGATCGGATCCCAAAAGGTTCTGATGCTGAAGCCGCAGACGTTTATGAACCTGTCGGGAGAAGCGATCGGCGCCGCCATGCGGTATTACGATCTTGATCCGGCGGATGTCATCGTCATCCATGACGAGTTGGACCTGCCGCCTGGGAAATTGCGGACCAAGACCGGTGGAGGTCATGCAGGTCACAACGGTCTGCGGTCCATTCATCAACATATTGGGCCGGACTTTCACCGGATCCGGTTAGGGATCGGCCATCCCGGTGACAAGAACAAGGTACATAGCTATGTGCTCAAGGACTTTGCGAAGGCCGATGGCGAATGGTTGGATGAGCTAATTGATGCCATCGCCGCGGCTGCGCCATTGCTGGCGCAGCGCGAGTTTTCCAGTTTTCAGAACAAGGTTCATCTGACGACCGCTCCTGCCAAGACGCTGAAGAGGGAAGATCCCCAGGCCAAAAAGCCGTCACCTCAGGATGTTGCAGACGAAGCAAAACCAGACGCTACCGGTCCGTTTGCCGCTTTGAAGCGGTTGGTGACAGGAAATAGCGGCAGCAAAACGTGAAAAGGTCAATTAGACGATGGGTTTCAAATGCGGAATAGTCGGACTGCCGAATGTCGGCAAATCGACCCTGTTCAACGCGCTGACCCAGACAGCGGCGGCGCAGGCCGCAAACTATCCGTTTTGCACCATTGAGCCGAATGTTGGAGAGGTGGCGGTGCCGGATGACCGGCTGTTCAGGCTGGCTGACATCGCCAAATCCGCGGAGGTTATCCCGACCCGTATCACGTTTGTGGATATTGCAGGTCTGGTTCGCGGTGCATCGGCGGGAGAGGGACTTGGCAACCAGTTTCTGGCCAATATCCGGGAAGTGGATGCGATTGCCCATGTGCTGAGGTGCTTCCAGGACAGTGACGTTACGCATGTCGAGGGTGATGTGGACCCGTTGCGCGATGCCGAGATCGTCGAGACGGAGTTGATGCTGGCTGACCTGGAAAGCCTTGAAAAGCGGGTCTCCAATTTGGAGAAGCGGGCTGTCACAGGCGACAAGCTGGCTCGCGAACAGTTCGACCTTGCCATGAAGGCTGTGACCTTGCTGCGCGATGGTAAACCGGCGAGGCTGGCGGACATATCCGATGTGGAAATGCCCGCCTGGAAAGCTCTGAATCTGTTGACCACGAAGCCCGTGCTGTATGTTTGCAACGTGGAAGAGGACGCGGCCGGGACCGGAAACACCTATAGTGCCCGGGTAGAGGAAAAGGCGAGGGCCGAAGGTGCCGGCTGTGTGGCAATTTCGGCAGCCATTGAGGCCGAGCTTGCGCAATTGCCCCGTGAGGAGCGCGGCGAATTTCTCGAAACCATCGGGCTTGAGGAGGCCGGTCTCGACCGGCTGATCCGCGCCGGATATCAGCTTTTGGACCTGATCACGTATTTTACCGCCGGGCCGAAGGAGGCGCGGGCGTGGACCGTGCGGCGGCAGACGACGGCTCCGAAGGCCGCTGGTGTCATCCATACGGATTTTGAGAAGGGTTTTATCCGGGCCGAGACAATCTCGTTCAACGACTATGTGGCACTGGGCGGTGAAAATCCGGCCAAGGATGCCGGCAAGATGCGGCTGGAGGGCAAGGACTATGTCGTTGCCGACGGCGACGTTATGCACTTCCGGTTTGCAAACTGACGGGATGAGCGCAGCAATGAAAGCGGACACATTGCTTCACTATGAGGACTTTCCCGAAGGTGAGGTTGTGACGTTCGGTGCCTATGAGGTCACCCGGGAGGACGTGGTCGCATACGCTGCGGAGTTCGATCCACAGCCGTTTCACCTTGACGAGGAGGCGGCAAGGCAGAGCATTCTTGGTGGTTTATGCGCGTCTGGCTGGCATACCTGCGCCATGTTGATGCGTATGATGTGCGATGAATATATGCTCTCGTCCGCATCCATGGGCTCTTTCGGCGTTGAAGACGTGAAGTGGCTGCGTCCGGTCATGGTGGGCGACACGCTGTCCTGCCGCCGTACCACACTGGATGCGCGTACCTCGTCCAAGCGGCCGGACATGGGGATCGTGCGGTTCCGCTGGGAAGTGCTGGGCAAGACCGGTGATGTCCTCATGGACGTGACAGGCGTCAACCTGTTCCGGGTGCGGAACCCGGCGGGAGATGGCGAATGACCGCGGAATGGTTCGACGAATTGGAGGTCGGCCAGCACCGGCCCTATGGCAGCTACGTCTTTACCCTTGAGAACATCCGGGCGTTCGCGCAGAAGTTTGATCCTCAACCGTTTCATCTCGATGAGGAGTTAGGCCGCGCCAGCGTCTATGGCGGATTGTGTGCATCGGGTTGGCACACGGCGGCGGCTTATATGCAGTGTTGTGCCCGGGCGGTGTTTGCCGCGCGCGACCGGCTCGCCGCGCAAGGAAAGGATCTGCCGCCGCTTGGCCCTTCGCCGGGCTTTGAGAATCTGAAGTGGCTAAAACCGGTTTTCCCCGGTGATACCGTGACATTTGCCGGCGAAGTGATCGCAAAGCGGGAGCTGAATTCGCGACCCGATTGGGGGTTGCTGACCATCCGCAATCGCGGTGTCAATCAGCACGACGAAGCTGTGTTCGAGTTCACGTCCAAGCTGTTGGTCGGGCGCCGTGACGGCGGTCACTGACGCTGAGACGTTTGCGCTCTTCTGAATGAACGAAGTGGACTCTTGTCAATTATATTTTGGCAGTCCAATTGCTGGATTCCCGCACCGGAAATGTTCCCTGCGCCACGGCAAAGGGATGTTCAGATATGGTGCGGATGGCGGATTTTTCGAATCTTAAGAATCGGTTAACCGGGTTGTTTGCCGTAGTCCTTGAAGCGCTCCAGAACCCGGTCCATTTCAGCGTCATCAAGAATGTTCACGTCGCCAATTGTTAGGACGTCCAGGTATTGCCGGGAGAGGGTTTCCACTTCGGCGGCCAGTTCCAAGGCGGCAGTCAGCGATTTGCCGGTCGCGATCTGTCCATGATTGGCCATCAGGCAGGCCTTGTAGCCTTGGAGGGTGCGAACCAGCTCATCAGCCAGTTCAACCGTCCCAAACGTTTCGTAGCCTGCCAGCGGAATCTGCCTGCCGCCGGCTGCGGCAACCATGTAATGGAATGCCGGGACCGGTTTGCGCGCACAGGCAAGCGCGGTCGCGGCCATTGAGTGACAGTGTACAATCGCCTGGACCTCAGGATAGGCCCGATAGATGGACATGTGAAACGGTGTTTCCGAAGACGGTTTCAGTTGCCCGCGTGCGGCCGTTCCGTTGAGCGCGACTTCAACGATATCTTGGGGTTTCATCGTTTCGTAGGGCAATCCTGACGGGGTTATCAGGGCGCCAGCCTTGGTGCGAACCGAAACATTGCCGGACCGCTGCGGCGACAGGCCGAGCTGCTGCATGGCCTTTGCTGTCGCAACAACCTCTTTTCGTAGTTTGAGATATTTAACCTTCGGCATTTCGCCGCTCCGGATAAAGGGACAACAAACCGTCCGGTGAGGCCGGACACACGCCCCGCTCAGTGATCAGGCCTGTGACCAACCGGGCCGGGGTGACATCAAATGCCGGGTTGGCCGCGGGACTTTCCGGATTGGAGACCTGGATGGTCTGGATTTCACCATTCTCAGCGCGCCCGGTCAAATGGGTAACCTCCCGGCTATCGCGCTCTTCAATGGGAATGCCGGCGACACCATCATTGACCGACCAGTCAATGGTGGAGTGCGGCAGCGCAACGTAGAACGGCACGCCATTGTCGTGGGCCGCGAGCGCTTTCAGATAAGTGCCGATCTTGTTGGCGACGTCACCGGATGCCGCCGTTCTGTCCGTGCCAACAATGCAGATGTCGACATCGCCATGCTGCATCAGATGCCCGCCGGCGTTGTCAGCGATAATCGTGTGCGGCACTCCGTGCGATTGCAGTTCCCACGCGGTCAAGGCTGCGCCCTGATTGCGCGGTCTTGTTTCGTCGGCCCACACGTGTACCGCTATACCCTTGTCGTGGGCCTGATAGATCGGTGACAGCGCCGTGCCCCAGTCTACCGTGGCAATCCAGCCGGCGTTGCAATGGGTCAGTATGTTGACTGTTTTGCCATCTTTTTTCGCCGCGATCTGCTCGATCAGTTTGAGGCCGTGACGACCGATACTGTGATTGGTTTCGACATCGCAATCGCAAATTTCCGCTGCCTTGCGGTAAGCAAGGGCGACCCGTTCACCGGCTGGCTGGTTGCGTATGGCAGCGAGCATTTCATCCAGCGCCC
>JANQIR010000225.1 GCA_028282065.1 Aestuariivirgaceae bacterium | reverse complement strand
CCTGCACGAACCGATACCGATATGGTTCGCAATGGGAAGACCTATAGTGACCTGGTGCATCTGGCGCACGATATCCGCAGTGTCATGGCCATCAATTCGCATCTTATCGATGAGGGGTTCAGTGCGCCCGGCATCGTCTCGTTCGATGCGGAGAACGGGTTTGCGGTACTGGAGGACTTCGGCGATCAGGTGTTTGGCCAGATGGCTCGCGACAATCACAACATGTCGGAACCGATGCTGGCTGCAATCCTTCTCCTAGCGGAATTTGCCAACCGGACATGGCCTGACGAAGTCCCTGTCCCCGATGGTGGAACGCACGTAATAGCCGAATTTGATGATGATGCGCTTTTGTGCGAAACCGAACTGCTGATGGACTGGTTTTGGCCGGCTGTTGCCGGTGGGCCTGCCCCGCGGGACATCCGCTCGTCATATGAGGAGGCGTGGCGGTCGCTCTTGCCGCTGGCGCGAACCGGCCGGCAGGTTTGGACTTTGCGGGACTTCCATTCACCGAACCTCATGTGGCTGCCGGACCGGCAAGACCACGCCCGTGTCGGGCTGCTGGACACGCAGGACTGCGTCCTGGGACCGGCTGCCTATGATCTTGTTTCCTTTTTGCAGGATGCCCGTATCGATGTGCCAACGGATGTTGAGACAGAATTGCTGGACTACTATTGCGCACACCGCGCCGCGGACGATAGCGGCTTCGATCAAGGTGCATTCCGTGTATCGTATTCTGTCTTGGGCGCCCAACGAGCCTGCAAAATCTTGGGTATCTTTGCGAGGTTGGCGAAACGCGACGGTAAACCGGGTTATCTGAAACACTGTCTGCGGGTGTCCCGGGCTCTTGAGAAAGATCTGGCGCATCCCGGATTGTCTGCTCTAAAGCGTTGGTTCGACGATCATTTGCCGTCCGAACTTCGGGAGGCGGTTGAAACTACGGGGGATCAATGACCACAATGACCGGGGATGATGAGGCACAGAGCACTGGCAACAGTGCCATGATCCTCGCTGCCGGATTGGGCACGCGCATGAAGCCGTTGTCCGATACCACACCGAAGCCGCTGATCGAGGTGGCGGGGCGCCCGTTGATCAACTATGCGATGGATCGCCTTTCCGGAGCAGGCGTCGAAACCGTCGTGGTCAACATGCACCATTTGGCCGGACAGATAGAAACATGGGCCAAGGTGTCCGGATATCGAGCTGTAATCCTATCCGATGAGCGCAACGAACTGCTCGATACCGGCGGCGGCGTCGCGCTCGCTCTACCGTTGCTCGGCAAAGCGCCGTTCTTTGTGCTCAACAGCGATTCCTTTTGGATAGAAGGCATTTCGCCGGCGCTTGACAGGATGCGGAGCGCCTGGGATGGCGGGCACATGGATTGTCTGCTCCTGCTGAGCGCGGTAACCGCCTGCACCGGCTATGAGGGCCGGGGGGATTTCATACTTGAAAGCGATGGCCGGGTGGCCCGCCGGCCGCCAGGTGAAATGGCACCCTTTGTCTATACCGGCTGCTGCCTGATCAAACCGGAGTTGTTCGATGGGTGCCCCCCTGGTCCGTTCTCGCTCAACCTGCTTTGGGACCAGGCCCTTGAACGGGGGCGGCTGTTCGGTTTGCGTCACGATGGCGTGTGGATTCATGTTGGGACGCCTGATGCCATCGCGAAAGCCGAGCGAGCCCTGGCCGAGTTGTAGCCCAGAGCGCAACATCATGGATATGATGGCGCCATGAATGTCTTCACGATCCCGCCGGATGTGCCGTTTTTGCCCGCGCTCGTCAGGGCAGTTGTGGAAACCGGGCTTCCAGGCGTATCGGATGCGGCTGCCACGCCGGCCGGTCTTGCCGACTGGACTGTCTTGGTGCCGACCAGGCGTGCTGCACGCGCGCTCATGGAAACGTTCGTCGGCACTTTACCCGGCCAAGCTCGCCTGCTGCCGAGAATCCGGCCCATCGGCGATGTCGACGAGGATGATATTTTGGTGTCCTCACCGGACGATTTCGATCTGCCGCCGGCCATTTCGGGCTTTCAAAGGCAGTTCCTCCTTGCCCGCCTGATCAAGGACTGGACATATCGGCGGCCCGAGGCTGCACTCACCCGCGAATTGGCCGGCTCACCGTCCCGCGTGCTCGATCTGGCGGCCAGTCTGGCAGCACTTGTCGACAGCTTCGACAATGATGTGGTCCCATTGCAGGCGGTGTCGGATCTGTTTGGTGAGGCTCTCCAGGTCCACCGGCAAGAGGTGCTGGAGTTTCTGGAGATCATCCGGACGGACTATCCCGGTGCGCTGTTGCAGATGGGCCTGATAGGTCCGGTAGATCGGCGGACACGGCTGCTGCAGGCAGAAGCCCGGCGGCTTGCCGCGGCCGCAACTCCAGGACCGGTCGTCGCAGCAGGCTCGACCGGTTCGATACCGGCAACGGCCGATCTGCTGGCGGCGATCGCCGGACTGCCGCACGGTGCCGTTGTCCTGCCAGGCCTGGATGTGAACATAGACCGGGAGAGTTGGTCGGTTCTTGATCCGCAGCATCCGCAATATGGCCTGAAACTGCTTCTTGAACGTTTCGGCATAAAGCGAACGGACGTAAGGCATCTGCCTGGTCTTACCCGATCGCAAGCTGCACTGGACCGCTGCTGGCTGGCGTCCGAGATTATGCGCCCGGTACGAACCACACATGCCTGGCGGCACACTGTCGCCGACGCTCCCGAACGCGTTGCCGGGGCGCTGGTTGGCGTCAACTGGATCGAAGCGGCCGACCAGCGCCACGAGGCGGGCACCATTGCCCTGGTGGCCCGCAAGGTGCTGGAAAGTCCGGGAAAGACACTGGCTGTCGTAACGCCTGACAGGCAACTTGCCCGCATGATCAAAGCGGAGCTGGCGCGCTGGTCCATAGAAGTCGATGATTCTGCCGGCGAGCCCTTGTCGCGCACACCACATGGCAGCCTGTTGATGCTCATTCTCGAAGCAGTCCGCCAACCCTTGGCGCCGCATGCCGTTATGGCCCTGCTCGATCATCCCTTTGTTTGTCTGACCAGGGACAGAACCAGTCATCTGGCAGCGGCACGGAACCTTGAACTGGCATTGCTGAGAGGGCGGACGTCGGCGGTGCGGTTGGAAAATCTCAAGCATGAAGCCGTTGCACGCCGCGTGTCGGCGGCCAATTCCCGCGGCCCGGCACGGACCTTTTCGGCAGAAGACTGGCAGGCAGTTGAAGTGCTGTGCGGTTCGGTTGCTGACTGTCTACGGGAATTGCAAGAGCTTTGGGACACTGCTCCCGAAGTGGCCCTGGACGAGATTGCAACCGCGCATCTCAAGGTGGCCGAAAAACTAGCCGCCTCTTCAGGTGCTGGCGATCAGTTGTTGTGGGCGGGTGAGGCCGGGGAGGCCTTGTCCGGACTTTTTGGACCAATTCTGCAATTTGGCGCTGAAAGCCCGCCGCTTGCTCTGGCGGACTATTGCGCACTCTTGTCGGGTTATATGGCGCAATCGCCGGTTCGCCCGCGACATCATCGTAACGCGGCGATCGCAATCTACGGGCTGCTGGAAGCACGGTTGATTCATGCTGACGTCACAGTTCTTGCCGGGCTGAATGAAGACATTTGGCCCGGCAGCACCGGATCCGATCCCTGGCTGAGCAGGCCTCAGCGCGCACAGATAAACCTGCAACTCCCCGAACGCCGCATAGGTCTTTCGGCGCATGATTTCGCCCAAGCATTCTGTAGTGGTGAAGTCTGGCTGACTCATTCGCGGAAAATCAATGGCCAGCCGGCCGTACGGTCGCGCTGGCTGACCCGGCTTGAGGCTTTGCTCAAGGCATCGGACCAGGTCGAACAGGTGAAACCCTGTGACCCCTGGACGACGTGGGCGGCTACGCTGGACAGTCACCGGATTGAGGTATCTCCTGCGCCGCAGCCAAAACCGATGCCGCCGCTTGTTGCACGCCCGCGCAAATTGTCGGTGACCCAGGTGGACCGGCTGATCCGCGACCCCTACAGCATATTCGCCGGTGTGATCCTCGCCCTGAAGCCGCTGGACCCCCTGGCGGTGGAGGTTGGTCCGCGTCAAAGAGGCGAACTGATACACAAGGCGCTACATCGCTTCTCTCAGGACCACGCGGGTGGGTTGGGCGAACGTCCCGTCGAAGTGCTGACGGCTATACTCCTGGAGGAATTGCAAAGCGCGACGGGCGATGCCAGCCTGGCGGCATTCTGGATGCCGCAGCTGGAACGCATAGCGCTCTGGTTCATTGAGCAGGAACGTCACTTCCGTGCCGATACTCACGAGCAATTCCTTGAATGCGATGCGGCAGAAACCCTGAATGCCGCAGGTGAGGGTTTCACCCTGACGGCCCGCGCCGACCGTGTCGACCTCAAATCAGACGGTACGCTCAGGCTGATCGACTACAAGACCGGAACCGTGCCAAGCTTCAAGCCGGATGCTAGATCCTACAGCGCGCAGCTGGACCTGGAAGCCTGGCTTGCGCAGGCCGGTGCATTCAAGGGCATATCGGCGTCCACCGTCAGCGAGTTGATCTATATACGCCTGACCGGTGGCGAACCGGCCGGAGAACTAAAAACGGCACCTGCGAAAATTCCGATGGCCGATCGTGTTGACATGGCGATTGACGGGCTGCAGCAGCTTATCGCCGGCTACGACAGGCTCGACCAGCCTTACTTTCCCGCCATACAGCCAGACCGGGAAAGATACCGCGGCGACTACGATCATCTATGCCGGTGGCAGGAATGGGCACACCTGCCGGATCACGGCCAGGATAAGTCATGAGCAGCCTCACCGAAACCGCGAGCCGGGCCCAGGCCGCTGCATCTGATCCCACATCATCGGTGTTCGTGACCGCCAATGCCGGTTCGGGCAAGACGCACGTGCTGGTCAATCGTGTCATCCGCATGCTGCTCGCCGGCACACCTCCTGAACGCCTGCTGTGCCTGACGTTCACCCGGGCGGCCGCGGCGGAGATGTCCCGGAGGCTGTTCGAAAAACTGGCCGGTTGGATCGCATTGCAAGATGAAGCCCTGATCGATCTGATCCACACCGAGACCGGTCACGCCAGATTGGAACCGGCGGAACTGGCCAATGCGCGCCAATTGTTCGCCCGTGCGCTTGAGACCCCCGGTGGCCTCAAGGTGGAAACCATTCATGCCTTTTGTGAACGGCTTTTACAGCGCTTTCCGGTTGAAGCCGGTGTCGTGCCCGGCTTTGAGGTCATGGATGAAGAGGCGGCCGGTGAGATGCTTCGGCAGGCGCGCGCCGGGATCATCGAGCAGGCAGGCCACCCCGATCACGCCGATGCGCAAGCTGTGAAGCTGATCGTCGCACTGTCGAGCATTGACGATTTTGATAGATTGCTAAACGAGTTGCTGAACAGACGGGATGTGCTGAAACCCTTCATGGACGGCCGGGACGGTCTTGCCGCTGCGACACAAAGGGTTGAGCAGGCACTGGGGCTGACGCCGGATCTGTCGCAGTTGGATATTCTGACCGGGCTCGCCGGAGGACTTGACCGGGACAGGTATCGTCGCGCCGCCGACGCGCTGCGGGTCAGGGGAGGTAAACTCAACGACCGGCAGGCAGAGACGATTGACCAGATGCTGGTTTCTGGCAGCGACGAAGTGACTATGCGCGCGATGCGAGCGCTGTTCCTGACCGCCGAAGGCGCGCCCAGGAAACCGACGGGACTTTTGACCAAAACAGTTGCCGACGCGCACCGCGAGATTGCGGATTTTCTGTTTGCTGAACAGGACCGGTTCCTGCGGTACGAGGATCAACTGCGCGCCGTCAAGATTCGCGATGCAACGGTCGCCTTGTTGCAACTTGCCATGCAGATCGTGGCGCGGTACGAGGCAACGAAACGCCGTTTGGGACGTTATGACTACACCGACCTAATCTTGCGGACCCTGTCTCTTCTGACCGAGATGCAAGATGCCACCTGGGTTCTCTACAAGCTCGACGGGGGGCTCGACCACATTCTGGTCGACGAGGCGCAGGACACCAGCCCCGAGCAATGGGAGATCGTCAAACATCTGGCCGAAGAGTTCTTCGCTGGTGAAGGTGCGCGTGGTGATGTCGAGCGCACGGTCTTTGCGGTTGGCGATCGCAAACAGTCCATCTTCAGCTTTCAGGGAGCTGATCCCGAAGTGTTCGATGATGTCGCGGCGCACTTCCGGCAACATGTGACAGCGGCCGGAAAATCATATGAAACGGTTCCGTTGAGCGTGTCCTTCCGCTCGACGCCGGAGGTTCTCAAGGCCGTTGATGCCGTGTTCGACAGGCCGCAGGCGGCGCGCGGCGTGCGCCGAACCGGTCATGACGCCGATTTGCACGAGGCCGTTCGCCGCGGGCAAGCCGGTCTGGTCGAGATCTGGCCGGTCATCACGCCCGAGCCGAAGGCGCCGCGTTCGCCTTGGATGCCGCACGGGGCCGATGATCCTATGCAGCACCCCAGGGTAATTCTCGCCAGTCAGATCGCCCGGCGTATTCGCAGCTGGGTCGGCAATGACGAGCCTCTCAGGCCTGGGGGAGCGCCCATCCGGTATCAGGATATCCTTATCCTTGTCCGCCGGCGAACTACCTTCATGGACGCGCTGGTGCGTGCGTTGAAGCTCGCCGATATTCCGGTTGCAGGCGCCGATCGGCTCAAGCTCACCGGCCATATTGCCGTCCAGGATCTAATTGCCCTCGGCCGGTTCATATTGTTGCCGCAAGACGATTTAACCCTCGCCGCGGTGCTCAAATCCCCCCTGGTGTGCCGCGACGATGGCTTGCCGTTCGACGATGATGATCTCTTTGCGTTGGCGCATGACAGAGGCGGTGCGAGCCTCTGGCAGCGCCTGAGGCAGGCGGTTCAGGATGGCGCTGCATACGAGCGCGCCGTCGAGGACCTTTCACGCTGGCTGGCCCGCACAGGCTTCCAGCCACCATATGAGTTTTACAGCACGGTGCTGATTGCAGAAGGAAGGCGAAAGCGGCTGTTGCAGCGCCTGGGCACGGAAGCTGCCGAACCGGTGGATGAATTCTTGCGTTTCGCTGGTGACTTCGATCACGCGCACACGCCGTCACTGCATGGCTTTCTGGAATGGTTGGAAGCCTCTGACATCGTGATCAAGCGCGATATGGACGAAGCGCCCGACGAAGTGCGCGTCATGACGGTGCACGGCGCCAAGGGGCTGGAGTCGAACATCGTCATCCTGCCCGATACCTGCGAGATACCATCGACGCAGCTTGAACCTTCGATCCTGTATCACGCTCAAGGACCCCACGATCCGACAGTTCCGGTCTGGCGGTTAAGGGCGGGCGACAGCACAGCTGCCACCGACGAAATGCGCATGGCCGTTCGTGACCGCAACCTCGAGGAATACAATCGGCTGCTCTACGTCGCGATGACCCGGGCGCGAGACCGCCTCTATATAACCGGCTATCACAGCTCTCAGGAACTCAAGCCAGAGAGCTGGTATGCGCACATCCTGGCCGCAATGAAGACCGATCCGGACAGCGTCGAGGTGCTCGACGATGACGGAGAAACGCTCTGCTGGCGTCTGGCGTCGCGTGGGCTGGCGGGCACAGGCGATGAGACGGCAGGAGCGGAAGAAGGTCGGCAGGTGAGTGCGGCTGTATCTACGGGGCCGGATTGCCTGGACCTGCCGGACTGGGCTTTGCGGCATCCGGATACCGCACAGGCATCGAAGGTCTGGCATCCAGCGTCCAGATTACTGGCGCTGGCCGAAAGAACGGATGAGATACCAGAACTTGCCGAACGTTATGATTCACCGCTTGTCTCACCGTCCGGCAGCCGCTTTTTGCGCGGCACCCTCATCCACAAGCTGTTGCAGCTTATGCCGGATCTGCCGGAAAGCGAACGCGTTGCCAAGGCCGCCCGGCTGCTGTCTTGGCCGGGATATGGCCTGGATGAGACCGCACGCGAGGAGATCGCCGGTGAGGTCTTCGCGCTTATGAACGCCCCGTCATTCTCCAGCGTATTTGCACCCGGTAGCCGGGCGGAAGTGCCAATCGCCGGTATGGTTTCCCTGTCGGATGGCGTGAATATCCCGGTCAGCGGTCAGATTGATCGCCTGGTCGTGACGGACAATGAAATTCTTGTGGTCGACTATAAGACGAATCGGCCGCCGGCTCGCACGCCCGACGAGGTTGATCCTGCCTATACCGGCCAGCTTGCCGCCTACAGCGCCATCTTGAAAGAGATCTATCCTCGCCATCAGGTCCGGGCCGCGCTGATCTGGACAGCCGGACCCGACTTTATGGAGATTCCGGCAGAAATGTTGAAGTTGAGCTGAGATGCGCCGGAAACGCGGCAGTGCCCACATTTCCGGTACCGATCACAACGTTGTGTGTTATACGGGCGCACCGCTTGACCGAACGGTGCCGGCTGCCTAGATCAGAATGACTTTTGGCGACGACGCCCAAGAGCCATGAAACCTGATCGTTTACTTGAGTTTGTAGTGGGATGCCGGCGTGATCGTACTTAACGCTTACGCTGATCTTGCTGCGAGGTCTGCCGTGAATTGCCGAATGGTGCGACAACCGTGCCGGGGCCTGTAAAGACGAGGAAGATATGTCGACAGAGCAAGTTTCAGATGCATCGTTCGAGAACGACGTTCTCAACGCGGACGGGCCTGTTGTGGTGGATTTCTGGGCGGAGTGGTGCGGACCGTGCAAGATGATCGCGCCCTCGCTTGAAGAAATTGCCACTGAAATGGGCGAGAAGGTCAAGGTCGTCAAAATCAACATCGACGAAAATCCGTCAACACCTGCCAAATACGGCGTGCGCGGCATTCCGACATTGATGCTGTTCAACGCAGGCGAGGTCAAATCCACACAGGTCGGCGCCAATCCCAAGGGCAAAATCGTCGACTGGATCGAACAGTCGATCTGAACGCATCGCGAAATTCGAAGCGGATCAGAAGTCGAGATCCGTATAGGTTCTCGGCGGTGGCATGCCGCGTATCTTATCGACCAGCAGTGGCCGGAAAGCCGGCCGCGACTTGATGCGCTGATACCAGGATTTGGCCGCAGGACTTTCCCGCCAGGGCACATCGCCGAGATAGTCCAGTGACGACAGGTGCGCTGCCGCCGCAAGGTCAGCCAGCGTGATGTCGTCGCCGCCCAGCCAGTTGCGGCTTTCGGCGAGTTCCCCGATATACTCCATATGCGCGCGAATATGCGCCAGCCCCGAACGCACCCTGTTCATGTTTGGTGCGCCGCCGCCGGCCTCCTTCGGTAAATGCCGGCGTACGATCTTCTCACCGAGCACGGGCGCGCTTACCTCGTGATGGAACTTGACGTCAAACCAGGCGATCAGCCGCCGTGTTTCCGCGCGTTCGGCAGGTGACTTGCCGAGTAAAGAGTTGTCCGGCCCGCCGCGTGTTTCATCTACGTACTCCGATACCGCCTCGATGCCTGCCGCGACGGTCTTGTCGTCATCCACAAAGACCGGCAGCAGGCCCGACCGGTTCATCGCCAAAAATCCCTCACGCTGTTCCCAGGGGCGCTCTTCGATCAAATCGGCCTGTGCGCCGTATTCTCCAAGCGCCAGGCGCACGCGCCGGCAGAACGGGTCAAGTGGAAGGTGAAACAGTCTGGCCATGGAGTTGTGAAATATGCCGCCTGATGGAAATCAAACTTGGTCCGCACGAACCATCAATTGCCGGTATAGAGCATGATGCCGCCATTTGAAACCGTTGCGGCATCAAGCCGGCAACCGCACGTGTGGCAATTTCTATCACCTGCAAATTGTTCTAAACACTGCTACATCCATTTTCGGGAATCATTGCGAGGGCTCCGGTGGTTGGGCGGATATGCTGATAGAGCAGATCATTGTGCTGGCGGTTGTGCAGGGGATCACGGAATTTCTGCCGATCTCATCTTCCGGACACCTGATATTGGTGCCTGCGCTCACCGGCTGGAAGGACCAGGGCCTGATCACCGATGTTATGGTGCATATGGGATCCTTCCTGGCGGTTATCGTCTACTTCTGGCGCGATATTGCCGGGTTGACGGTTGGAGGCTTGAACCTGATGCGCGGCCGGATCACCGATGAAGGTAGGATGGCCGTCCTTATTGCCATTGCGACGGTGCCCGCCGTTCTGTTCGGCATATTCGTGAAGAAAACCGGCCTGATTGAGGCGGTGCGGGGGCCTGAAATTGTTGCGTGGAATGCCATCATCTTTGCCGTGGTGATCTATCTTGCAGACCGGTTCGGGCGACACCTGAAGGTCATGGAGCAGATGAAGCTCGCTCCGGCCGTACTGATCGGCATAGCGCAGGCTATAGCCATTATTCCCGGTACAAGCCGTTCAGGGATCACAATGGCGGCGGCCCGTGCGTTGGGCTTCACGCGGCCCGAAGCTGCGCGCTTTTCGTTTCTTCTGGGTGTCCCTGCGATTGCCGGTGCGGGCGTATTCGTGCTTGGCGATGCGATCGAAAGCGGCGAGCGCATTTCACAGGATGCCGTTCTCACCGGTGTCCTGACCTTCTTCACGGCCCTGGCGGCGATTGCATTCCTCATGGCGCTCGTCAGACGATACACGCTGACGCCCTTCGTCATTTACCGGCTTGCGTTGGGTGTATTGCTACTCGCCATGATCCACACCGGAATGCTCTGATCAGGGTTTCCGAGCGGTCATCTCAACAGGTGCAATTCGGCCGCTTGAAATGTTCTCATACATGTTCTGCGTCTTCTGAAGCCTGCTCTCACCCATGAGGATATGTATACCCAGTGGCGGCGGACCGCCGGTAGCCGTCATCCTGGCGTTCATCTGTGCGAAGAACTCAAGCGCGAAGCTCTTCCTGTTGCGTTCAGCTGTGACGGAGAAACCTGCGCCGTTGAGGGCATCACGGTAGCCTTGGGGAGTGGCAAGGGCGCTGATGTCCGCGTTTTCCGCCCAGGGTACCGGATATGTCAAATCGTCCCCACCTGTCTGCATCACGTCATAGATGCCGAATATGCCTCCAGGCTTGAGGATGCGGTATACCTCGGCAAAAAGCGCTGCCTTGTCCGCAATATTCATACCGACATGCATCATATAGGCGGCGTCGAAACCTGCATCGTCGAAAGGTGTTGCCAAAGCGCTTGCGACGTGGAGCTCGACTCTGTCGCCAAGGCCGGTCCAATCCGTGAGAGTGCGGCCCGTGCGTACGAACTCTTCTGTCAGATCGATGCCGGTCACATGGCAGCCGAAGCGTTGCGCCGTATACCGCGCTGCGCCACCCAGGCCACAGCCGATGTCCACGACGCGTGTGTCCGGCGTTAGAGACAATTGCGACAAGAACGCCTCGGAGGCCTGCCGGCCGCCAATGTGAAACTCGTCGACCTGCGCAAGATCGTCCAGTGTGGCACTTTCAGGTGATACGCCCGATGCCCGCAGTGCCGAGCGTATCGTTTCCACAAGACTGCCATGTGTGTAGTGGGTGGCGACCTGACCGTCGTCTGACATGACCGTTCCTTTTCATCTGGAACCCCCATGCCGGACTATAGGCCAACTCATGCAGACGAACCATTACCGCGTGTGCGTCCCGGTACCGTCGTATAACGCCTCGTTCTGCGCCGACAAGATACGCTGATGCCAGCTCATGGCGCTTTCCGAAAGATCGCTGTCAGGTGCCGGCACATGGTGGAAATGCCCAAACCGGTCTTCACCGCGGACCAGCATGGCGAAGTCCTCCTTTGCCACTAGCTGGCGCACATGCGGTGCAATGTAGTTGATGGCGAACCCTATGCGCCGCTCGTTCGAACGGTTTGGCGCCGATGCATGCAGCAGCTTGCCATGGTGGAATGATGCCTGGCCGGGTTCCAGTGGGACATGCACGACCTTGCTCTCGTCGATCTCGATGTCTGCTTCCTGCCCGCGTGTCAGGAAGTTGGTCTGCGAAAAGGTATCGTGGTGATCGACCAGTTCTCCCTTGTGTGATCCGGGTATGAAGCGCATGCAGCCATTTTCCACCGTGACCGGTGACAGCGCCACCCAGGCGCTCACCTGGCCGTCTTCGTTGTCCAACCCCCAGTAACGCAGATCCTGATGCCAGCTCACATAGCTTGGCGAGTGCGGCTCTTTGATAAAGAACGTCGCGCCCCATACCATGATATCCGGTCCCAGGATTGTTTCCACCGCATCCAGAATGCTCCGGTGGCGCACGATCTCGTTGGCGAACCGGAAGATCACGTGCGGATAGTTGAGCTGATCCTTGTTGCCCACGGTCCCTTCGCGCGCCCGGCTTTCAAGCGCTTCCAGGGTATTGCGGTAGGACTGTGCTTGCCGTCGGCTGAATATCTCCACAGGAAAGGCGTAGCCGTCTAGTGCGTAGCGGGTGGCAAGGGGGCTGACCGTTTGATCCGTTGTGCGTGCAGGCTGCATATTGGTGTCTCCAGCAAGATCTCGCCATTCAAGTTGCACGGTCGCCAGGCGTCAAACGATGTCTGTTGCATCGATCGTTAAGTAGAACTTACTCTTGGTGGGCCGGGAGTGCGGCTGAAGTTCCAACTATTGCAAGGTGCCAATATGCCGATCCGCCGAATTCCATCGTTGAATTGGCTCAGGGTGTTTGAGGCGGCAGCGCGTGCTGAGAGTTTTACCGGCGCGGCGAGAATTTTGAACATGAGTGCAGCAGCCGTGAGCCAGCAGATCAAAGCGCTCGAAGGCCATCTCGACACAAAATTGTTCGAACGCGGTGCGCGAACCGTTTGTTTGTCCGAGGCCGGCTCTGCGTTCCTTCCGGTCGTTCGCCAATCGCTTATGTCCGTTGAAACCATGGCAGCGTCTTTGTTCGGCCATGCAGGTGGAGCAACGTTGACGGTTCAGGCGACCGTCATATTTGCCACTTCATGGCTGGCACCCCGGCTGCCGGCCTTTGAAGCAGCCCACCCGGACATCCAGCTGCATGTCATGGGAGCCTATCACGACACCGATATCAATCGTATCGGACCCGACCTGCATGTCGTGTTTGGAATGCCTCCTGGCAGTCTTGGAGATAGTGACGTGTTGTTTGGTGAAACCCTGTTTCCGGTTGCCCGGCCTGACATCGCAGCGGCTATAGCGAAGCCGGAAGATCTGCTCAACCATCGCATGATCGAGATTTCGACGCATCGCACAAGCTGGCTGCAGTTATTGCAGGCAGTGCCGGACATGGAGCTGGCACATGCAAAGTTCTGCTTCGCCGATTCAACTGGCATCAGTCTTGCCATGGCGGCTGCGGGATATGGGATTGCGCTGGCTAGGGCACCTGCGAGCGATGTCGACGTTGAGCACTACGGTCTGCAACCCTGTCTACCCGGCTTTCAGATTGAAGGCACCGAGGCCTACCATTTGGTCTATGGCAATGAAACCCTGCTGTCGGCCCAGGCGAAGTGTTTCCGGCACTGGTTGCTGGAGGAAGCCGCCGCGGGCCAACCCGGACGGTAAAGCCCCACGGGCTTGAGACAAGGTATCTACCACCGCAATGGTGACGTTGTGCCAATTGCACGTGAAACGGGCCTGCAAGTTCAATTTCCATCTGAAATGTTGTATAATGGGCCGGCTGAAATGGTGACACGGCTGACGGTCCCGGCAGATCATTGTTTCGCGGGTCCGCAGGACACAGTGGATGAAGAGGACCGGCAATGAGCGAAAAAGCTGACGGCGCCGCATCCGCGGCATTCGGTAGAGATCTGGGGCGGGGTACAGTTCAGCGCCAAAACAAGCAGTCCGCACGCAAGTTTCAGCGTGCGGTGAAGAAAGCGGTGCAACACGAGCACGATGATGACGAGCCGCGGGAGGATGATGACGGCAAGCCGGCATCACACAGTTGATCGGCCTTTTCGTGAGCTTGGTGTGACATTGGCAAGAATTTCGGAGTATATGTGATTGTGGCAGGGACGCCCGTTTGCGGGACAGCGGGTGAACGTTTGCTGCGATAGGAGAGGGTCCGTGAGCAAACTTGTATTTGCGTTGTGCATATCGATATGTGTTTTTGCCGTACAGGCGCCGGCCGGCGCGGAGCGTTTCGGGCCGCCGCCGTTCTACAAGTGCCAGGATGAAGAAGGCCGTTGGCGTTCCAATACCTGGTGCATCTACAATCAGTCAAATTTCGGCTATGAATATCTGCGCGAAAAACGCGTGCGTGATTGTTTGCTGGAAAGCTATAGAGCCTATTTGCCTGAAACGGACATGTTTCTTGGATATGATGGCCGTCTGCACAAGTGTGATGGAAAGCGCAAGTCCGGTTACTGAACATCTAGAGCGCTATGCGCGACCTTTTACCGGCTATCTGAACCACTGATACCAGTCGACTTTTGTAACATTGCAAACGGAAGAGGGCGAGTTGTCCCGGACGCGTTCGTAAACGTTGCGTGGGGTCACGCCGAAAGCTTCCTTGAACATTCGGCTGAAGTGGCTTTGCGAAGCAAATCCCCATTGCTCTGCGACTTTGCCGACAAATCCGCTGACATCGCTGCCTGTTGCCAGATCTCTGTAGGCGCGCTGCAGCCGGCGGGATTTGATGAAATTCGACACGCCGCCAACCTTTGCGAAGTCCCTGTAGATGGTGGCCCGTGATGCGCCGAATGACCGGCAGAGCTTGTCGGCGTTCAGATCCGGTTCGGCGATGTGATCGTCAATGAACCTGACCATGGCATTATGGCGTGCGACCGAGAAACACTCGCTGGTGAGTGCGTTGAGCGGATTGGCTTTTATAATGCTCTCAACCAGACGCACAAGGCCGTCTTCCAGGATGCGAGCCTGGCACAAAGACACATCCTGCACCGAATCAAACAATGATATGAGGTAGCTTCTGAGAACCCGGCCCACATGGCTTGCGCAGGGCAGGTGAATCTGATTCGGATCAATAGACGGGTCATAACCGATCATGTCATAGGGAATATAGACGCTTAGCTTCTCACCCTCCTCATAGTAGCCGGCATATTCCTGTCCCATGTCGAATATATGGATGTCCCCGGGAGAGAATTTGGTCGCTACACTGGAATAGATTCCCTTGCCACCTGCGTTCCGGTAAATCCGCACACGAACAAATTCCGTGTTGGCATGCCATCTGTTTCCTGGACCTCGGCTGAAACCGTATGGCGATACGATTGCCTGTCCGAGAACCAGGGATCCCAGCCGCCAGTTTCGTTTTATTGCATGAAAGTGTTTCTGCCGGGAACGAGATACGTGGATATCGCAGAAATCCCGATTGGTGTCGACCCAGGCCTCAAAGCCTGAGGTCGTTTTCGTGGCCGTGGTGTCCAATTCGAGCTTCGGCAGCTTGTTTTCGGTTTTGTTTGCTCGGTATGCCATGAATTTCCTCAAATCGTGGAAACGCTGACGCTATTGGACTAGAGCGCTTTGCAGTTAGGTTGAATCAATTCTGTTTGCCGTCCCGGCGGATGCATCCGGTGCCGGAACGATCGCAGCAACAGGTGGGCCCTATTGCA
>JANQIR010000210.1 GCA_028282065.1 Aestuariivirgaceae bacterium | reverse complement strand
AAACACCCCGGACCGCATGGGTCACGGCATCGCCCTGGCGGAAATCAACCGCCAGATTGCTGACCTTCAGAAGTGCGCCGGGATCCGTCGTACTCATTGGAACGTCTTTCTTGGATCGAAGGCATCGCGCACCGCCTCACCCATGAAGACCAGCAGGCTCAACATGAGCGAGACCACCATAAACCCGGTGATGCCAAGCCAGGGCGCCTGCAGATTGGCCTTGCCCTGGGCCAGAAGCTCACCAAGCGATGGGGAACCCGGTGGCAGGCCGAAGCCCAGGAAGTCCAGAGCGGTCAGGGTGGTCACGGAACCGGACACGATGAACGGCATGAAGGTGATGGTCGCCACCATGGCATTGGGCAGGATGTGCTTGAACATGATCGCAACATCGGTCAGCCCAAGCGCACGCGCGGCGCGGACATATTCGAAGTTACGGCCGCGCAGGAACTCCGCACGTACCACGCCGACAAGCCGGACCCAGGAAAACAGCAGCAGGATAAACAGCAGCAGCCAGAAGTTCGGCGTAAAGAATGCCGCCAGAATGATGATCAGATAGAGAGTGGGAACGGACGTCCAGATTTCGATAAACCGCTGGAACAAAAGATCGGTCCAACCGCCGAAATACCCCTGCACGGCCCCGGCGCCCACGCCGATAATCGAGGAAAGCACCGTCAAGATCAGGCCGAAGAGAACGGAAATCCGGAAACCATAGATCAGCCGCGCAATCACATCGCGGCCCTGGTCATCGGTTCCAAGCCAGTTCATGTTGCCGATGATACAGTTCGGATCGTCCTCTCCTTTCGGGTATTTGGCGCATTGCTCTGCCTCGGTCAGCAGGAATGCCGGCTTGGACGGTGCCGGATTGGGAAGCTCGTTATTGATCGTGCCGTCGCCATAGCGAATCAAGGGCCATACCATCCAACCGTTGGCATTCACCTCTTCCTGAATAAACGGGTCGCGGAAATCGGTGCGGGCCAGGAAGCCGCCGAATTTCTCTTCCGGGTAATCTGTGACAATCGGGAACAGCAATTCACCCTTATAGAGGGCGATGATCGGCCGATCATTGGCGATCAGTTCGGCGAACAGACTGGCAAAGAACAGTAGCGCAAAAAGCCAGGTCGACCAGAAACCGCGCTTGTTGGCCCTGAACAGCTGCCAGCGCCTCAGGTTCAGACCGGTCAGATGCGGGCGATACCAGGGTACCGGCCGGACGCCATGAGCCTTTGCTGGAAGATTTGGAGTGGCATCCATCGGGCCTACAACTCCCGGGCTTCAAAGTCGATGCGCGGATCAATCCAGGTGTAGGTCAGATCGCTGATCAACCCGATCAGGAGGCCCATCAGGGAGAAGATGTAGAGCGTTGCGAAGATGACCGGATAATCGCGGTTGATGGTCGATTCGAAGCCCAACAGACCAAGACCATCGAGCGAGAAGATCGTTTCTATGAGCAAAACGCCTTCGAAGAAGGAGGCGATGAACGCGCCGGGGAACCCGGCAATGACGATCAGCATGGCATTGCGGAACACGTGGCCGTAGAGCACGCGGCGCTCGGTCAATCCCTTGGCGCGCGCGGTCATGACATACTGTTTCTTGATCTCGTCGAGGAACGAGTTCTTGGTAAGCAAGGTCAGCGTGGCGAAGGATCCAACGGCCATGGCAGTAAGCGGCAGAGCGAGATGCCAGGCATAGTCGGCGATCTTGCCGAACAGGCTCAACTCCTCGAAGTTCTCCGATACCAATCCCCTGAGTGGAAACCAGCTGAAGAACGACCCGCCGGCAAACAGCACGACCAGCAGCACGGCAAACAGAAAACTCGGGATCGCATAGCCGATGATAATGACCGCCGAGGTTGCAATGTCGAACCGGGACCCGTCACGAACCGCCTTGGCTATGCCGAGCGGGATGGAGATCGCATAGGTGATCAAGGTGAGCCAAATGCCGAGCGAGATGGAAACGGGGAGTTTCTCCTTGATCAGCTCGATGACGGAGACATCCCGGAAATAGCTCTCACCGAAATTGAACGTCAGGTAATTCTTCATCATCAAGAAGAAGCGTTCATGTGCCGGCTTGTCGAAACCGAACTGCTTTTCCAGGCTCTCGATGAAGGCCTTGTCGAGCCCCTGCGCGCCACGGTACTTGAAGCCGGAATCGCCTCCACCGGCTGCCTGTGTTCCCGCGCCGGCGCCGCCGCCGACCTCACCGCCGCTGCTGCCGCCAATGCGCGCCGTTGCACCGACATCGGTGCCCTGCAACTGGGCAAGAACCCGTTCAACCGGTCCGCCGGGCGCAAACTGAATAATCGCGAAGCTGATCAGCATGATCCCGAACAGGGTCGGGATCATCAAAAGCAGCCGTCTCAGGATATAAGCACCCATGGTTCTGAGCTTTGCCTGACAAAGTGATTCCGTTCAAGCCCGCAACGCGGCAGGCGACGGAGTTACGCACTGGCGCTATGGACCTTTTTCAAGCTTTGAGAGCTTTTCGCTATCTATCCACCAGGTTTCGAGGATCCCCCGGTCAAAAGCGGGCTTCGTTTCGGGCGCCCCGAACATATCCCAATGGGCGACATTGTGAGAGGCCTTGTACCAGTGCGGCACCCAGAAATGCAGGCCGCGCAACACCCGGTCCAGCGCCCGTAATGCCGTATTCAGCTCCTCGCGAGACTTCGCCCTGATGGCATGGCCAATGAGTGCGTCGACCGCCGGGTTCTTGACACCGGCCAGGTTGAAACTGCCCTGCACTTCGGCGGTCGTCGACGAAAAGAAAGCCTGTAGTTCGACACCCGGCGTCTGCCCCATGGCAAATCTCTGTGTGATGATGTCAAAGTCGAAGGTCTTGAGGCGTTCTTGATACTGAGCGGCCTCAACGAAGCGAATCGATGCATCCACGCCAAGCAGTTTCAGGTTGCGGACGTAAGGCGCGATCACCCGCTCGAAGGTGGGAGCAAAGATCAGGAATTCGATCGTCAGCGTTTCGCCATCGGCGTTCTTCAGAACGTTGCCCTGACGTGTCCAGCCAGCCTCGCGAAGCAACTGGCTGGCCTTTCGCAGCAATTTGCGATCCTGACCGGAACCATCCGAGACCGGTGGCTTATAGGGTTCTTCATAGGCCCCGGCCGGAACATGATCGCGCAGGGGAATCAGCAACGCTTTTTCAGCGTCGTTTGCCGTGCCCTTGGATTTGAAAGCGGAATTCTCGAACGGCGACTGGGTGCGGATATAAAGATTGAAGAACAGGTTCTTGTTGGTCCATTCATAGTCGAAGGCAAGATCCATTGCCTGGCGCACCCTGGCATCGGCAAACTTCTTGCGGCGCATGTTCAGGAAGAACCCCTGGGCACCGGAGGGCCGGGCATCGGGTGTCACGGCCTTGATCAGGCGGCCTTCTTCCAGGGCGCTGACATTGTACTCGGTCATCCAGGACTTGGACGTGAACTCTTCGCGCAGGTCCAGCAGACCAGCCTTGAGCGCCTCCAGTTCAGCCGTCCGGTCGCGGAAATAGAGCAGCTTGATTTCACCGAAGTTGAACCGTCCCCGGTTCACCGGGAGGTCCTTCGCCCAGTAGTCGCCGCGCAATTCGTAGGTGATATGCTGACCCTGCTTGAGATCCTTCACCCGGTACGGCCCTGAACCAAGTGGCGGTTCAAGCGTCGTCTTGGCAAAATCGTTGGCGGTGTAATAGGCCTTTGAAAGGATCGGCAAGGCCGCCACGATCATCGGCAGGTCACGGACGTTCTCACCCTTGAATGTGTAGCGCACGGTGTGCCGGTCGACAGCCTTGCCGGACACGACATCGCGAATGGCAACCACCAGCCGTGGATGCCCGTCCTTCTTGATGAGGTCGAACGAAAAGGCGACATCTTCGGCGGTGAGCGGCGTACCGTCAGCAAACTTCGCCTCGGGCCGGAGCGTGAAGGTGACGCTCATCTTGTCGTCGGCCAAGTCTGCTGTCCTGGCAACCAGCCCGTAAACCGCATCCGGCTCATCAAAGGCGCGAACCATCAGGGTGTCGAACAACAGGTCGAGCTTCTGTGCCGCATCACCCTTCAGGATATAGCCATTGAGACTGTCAAAGGTAACAACACCGGCGGTGCCGATTGTCGTGATACGGCCACCCTTGGGCGCATCCGGATTGACATAGTCGAAATGCGGGAAGTTCTGCGGGTACTTGAGGTCACCGAAAGCAGACAGACCGTGACGCTGTTCTGCGGACAGCGGGGCGGCGGCAAGCAGGGCCAGCGCGGCGGCCGCCAGACAGAACGAACGGAACATCGTCAACCTGCTTTCA
Organism: Aestuariivirgaceae bacterium; assembly: GCA_028282065.1. GTDB lineage: Bacteria > Pseudomonadota > Alphaproteobacteria > Rhizobiales > Aestuariivirgaceae > JANQIR01. The sequence goes on along the minus strand of JANQIR010000210.1, from coordinate 5,850 downwards.
CTTTCGCAGCCCTTTCCTCATCCCACCACCAAAGCGTCGGGAAGCCCAATGAATATTCCGGGATGCGGGCCGGCTTTCCGAAGCGGTCCCAACGCGCCGTGCGGCGGTAAGGGATATGCCACATGGGCACGACGTAATGATGCCAAAGCAGGGCCCGGTCGAGGGCGTGCGTGGCCGCCACCAGGTCTTCACGGTCCTTGGCGAAAATGACCCGCTCGATTAACGCGTCGATCGCCTTATTCCTGATCCCGGCCAGATTGCGGCTTGCCTCTCGGTCGGCAGCCGCAGAGCCCCAGAAATCGCGTTGTTCGTTGCCGGGAGACAGGGACTGCCCCCAGCTCGACACGATGATGTCGAAGTCGAAACTGTCGGTGCGGCGGCGGAATTGCGGAACATCCACCGTGCGTACACTCGATTTGATGCCCAACAGGCCAAGCTGTTTCACATAGGGCAAAACGATGCGTTCAAAGGCGGGCTGAACCAAAAGGAATTCGATCTCGAACGGTTCGCCCTTATCGTTGTGCAGGATCCTGTCCTTGCCGGGTTTCCAGCCGGCAGCCCGCAGCATTTTCGCCGCTTCACGCAAATTCTCGCGTCGGCTGCCAGGGTTGTCGTTCACCGGATTCGTAAACTCGGTGGTGAAGACCTCTTCCGGCAGATCGTCCTTGACCGTCTGCAGGATAGACAGCTCTTCACCTTGCGGCAGGCCGGACGAGGCAAGCTCGGTGTTTGAGAAGTAACTGTCGGTGCGTCTGTACTGACCGTAGAACAGATTCTTGTTCGACCATTCGAAATCAAAGGCAAAATTGAAGGCGCGTCGCACCTGCGGGTCCTGAAACATGGCCCGGCGGGTATTGAAAACGAATCCCTGCATGCCCTGGCCGTTCTTGGTGCCGATTTCCTCAGTAACAACCTGCCCCTTCCTGACCGCCGGGAAGTCGTAGCCGGTTGCCCACACTTTAGAATTGGATTCTGTACGCCAGTCGTACTGATCGCCCTTGAACGCCTCATGGGCAACGGACTGGTCGCGGAAGTAGATCATGGTGATCTCGTCGAAATTATCCCTCCCGACGGCCACCGGGAGATCCTTGCCCCAGTAGTCCTCAACCCGCTTGATGGTGATGGAATCGCCCGTTTTGACCTCGGAAACCTCATAGGCGGACGTACCGACCGGCCTTTCCAGCGTGGTCGACTGGATGTTCCGGTCCTCACCCTTGGCATCCTTGCCGGTCCACCAGGCCTTGGACAAAACCGGGAGTTGACCGACAATGTGCGGCAGTTCGCGGTTGCCCGATTCGGAAAACTCGAAGCGCATTTCGCGCTCACCGGTCTGCTCGCCCTTGATGACGTTCTTATAATAGAAGGCATATTGCGGATGCGCCTGTTTGACGGCGGTCAAGCTCCAGATCACATCCTCGACGGTCACGGGCGTACCGTCATTGAAGCGCGCCTTGGGATTCAGCCGGAAACTGACCGAGGAAAAATCATCGGGGTGTCTTACCGCCTCGGCGATCAGGCCATATTCCGAGCTCGGTTCATCGAGCGATGAGGCCATCAGAGACTCGAACGCCCTCCCGACAAGGCCGGCCGCGTTGCCCTTGAAGGTGAAAGGGTTCAACGAATCGAATGTGCCAATGCCATACATGCGCACCCGTCCGCCCTTCGGCGCATCCGGTTTGACGTAGTCAAAGTGCTTGAAATCCGCAGGGTATTTCAGTTGGCCGAACAGCGACGTGCCGTGGCGCCATTCATCACCGGCAGAGGCTGCCGAAACGCCTATGAGCTTGAAGCCGGGCGCCAGACCAAGCGCCGTCAGGAGATGAACTACGTTCCGCCTGCTCAGTTTCATGTGTCCTCACTCGCATTGTGCGCCCTCAACCGCACTAGGGTCAGGACCCATTAGTATCATCCATTGCATGATACTAATGGGTCCTGACCCTAGATAACCATTTGCGGCACAAATTCAAACACCGGCGGGGGCGCCGCCGGTGTGAAATCTTGGTAACAAAGATAACGCAGCCGTGAAGACTACTGCGTGCTGGTCTCGCCCTCGGGCTCAGCAGTGCCCTCGCCAGCGCCTTCCGCCGTTGCTTCAGGAAGCGGCTTTGGATCATCGCTGAGCGAACGCAGATAGGCGATCAGATTGGCCCGGCGTCCATCATTCTTCAGCCCGCCATAAGTCATCTTGGTGCCCGGGCTCCAGGCCTTGGGACGAAGAATAAATGCATTCAGGTTCTCGTACGTCCAAGTCTCAGAGGCCTTTTCCTTCAAGGCGCCCGAATAGGAATAACCAGCCTTTGCCGCCACGGGATGACCGATGATGTCCCAAAGGTTCGGACCAACCTTGTTCGCCCCGTCCTTAGTGAAGGTATGACAGGCCACGCATGCCTTGGCGACCTTCTGGCCCTTTTCTGCATCGGCTCCAACCATGAGCTGGGCGATCGTCACTTCTTTCTCATCTGCCGCATCCGCGCCACCCGTTGACGCTTGGGCGACCTCTACCACCATGCCCGGTTTCTCCGGCGCCTCTGCGTGGTAAATGACATGAGAGATCTCATTGAGGCCGAAAATCAGCAGGACGGTGAAAAGCACCCAGCCGGCGACCTTGTTCAGCATGAAGCTGTTCATTCTCTAGCACCCATCATTCCGCAACGTCCGGGCCCGCATTCCCCTGATGGCCCCGTATGTTGCTGTCGGCATCCAAAACCCCACGTGCATGGCCAAAAGGAAACAGTATTCCTCTAAAGCCACTACACCACAAAAGGCGCCACGCCGCTTCCTTAAACCGTTACAGCCAGAAGCGCTCAACGCCTGATCGCGCGGAAACTAATTGTTTCTCTTACGCATCGCAATACGTATAAGGGCGCACTGTTCATTTTGCCGCGCTGGTGCCTGTATCCGGATCCAGGCGGCGCTTGCAACCTGTGACGCGCCATGGACGTGCCTTCCCGATCCAATACGATTGTCGTGATCCCCAGCCGCATGGCCGCCGCCCGGCTGCCAGGCAAGCCATTGGCGGATATATGCGGCGAACCGATGATCGTACATGTCTGGCGGCGCGCCGTGGAGGCGGGAACAGGACCGGTCCTCGTTGCAGCGGCGGAAAACCAGATCGCCACTGCCGTTCACGCGGCGGGCGGCGATGCGATTGTGACGGAGCCTTCCCTACCATCTGGCTCCGACCGGGTCTGGCAGGCACTCACTCTTCGTGACCCTGCTGGCCGCTACAAGTTTGTCGTCAACCTGCAGGGCGACCTTCCCACCATCGATCCGGAGCTTATCCGCACCTGCCTGGAACCGCTGAAAGACCCGCGCGTGGACATTGCCACGCTTGCAGCGAAGATCACCGAGCGGGCGGAGACCTGCGATCCCAATGTGGTCAAAGCCATCGCCGCGCTGGAAGACACCAGCACATTTGCCATTGCCAGGGACTTCGTGCGCAACTTGCCGAAAGTCGCAATCGGGCCCTTTTGGCACCACATCGGCATCTATGCCTATCGTCGCGAGGCCCTGCAGCGCTTCGTCAACCTGCCGCAAAGCCTGCGCGAGCGCGACAGGAAGCTCGAGCAGATGCGTGCCATGGACAACGGCATGACCATCGCGGTGGCGCGCGTTGACACCACACCACTGGGTGTCGATACTTCGGCCGATCTTGAGCGGGCGCGCATTCTCCTCAATCAACCGCCCCAGCCCGGTCAGACAAGGACCCCAGAACTTGAGTAGCGAAACCAAGAAGATCGCCTATCAGGGCGAGCCGGGCGCGAACTCGCATATCGCCTGCCTGGAAGCCTATCCGGATCACGAACCCGTACCGTTCAGGACCTTCGAGGATGCCTTTGCGGCCATCAAGAACCGCAAGGTCGATCTCGGCATGATCCCAATCGAGAACTCGGTGGCCGGCCGGGTCGCCGATATCCATCACCTGTTGCCGGAATCACAGCTTTACATCGTCGGGGAGTATTTTCAGCGCATACATCACCAGCTTGTCGCGGTTCGCGATGCAAGCGAAGACACGATCAAAACCGTGCACAGCCATGTGCATGCGCTTGGCCAATGCCGTCAGGTGGTGGCCGATATGGGCCTTGAGACTGTCGTGGCGGTCGATACCGCCGGCGCGGCACGCGAGATCGCCGAAAGCGGCGATGTCACGCGGGCCGCTTTTGCAACATCGCTTGCGGCGGACATCTACGGTTTGCAGGTGCTGCGCGAGAATGTCGAAGACCAGGACCACAACACCACCCGCTTCATCGTCATGGCGGCAGACCCGGCCGACGCCGAGCCGGAAGAGACGCCGGTCATCACCACCTTCATCTTCCGGGTGCGCAATGTCCCCGCATCGCTGTACAAAGCGATGGGCGGTTTCGCCACAAATAGCGTGAACATGACCAAGCTCGAGTCTTATGTAGAGGACGGTTTCGTCGTCGCCCAGTTCTACGCCGATATCGAAGGCCACCCGGCCGACCGCAATGTCCGGCTGGCGCTGGAGGAACTGGAGTTCTTCACCACATATCTTCGGGTATTGGGCGTCTACAAGGCCTCTGAGGTACGCCTTGAGATCGAACGCAGGGTTGCCGCCCAGATGGGTGGGTGAGCGGCTGCAAGCAGCGCGGCTTAGGAAAACCGCCCCGCCAGCTTGATGCATGACGACTGTTGCGGTTTGTTGACAGCCTTTGCGAGCGGCAAGGCGTTACACCTCCGCCACAGCCTTGATCAGGTGATGGGCGATGGCCATGGGCGGCGGTGTTTTCAGTCCGTCCGGATGGTCGCCGGACAGCATGGAACGAACCTCGTCGAGACCGAACCAGCGGCAGTCCTCCAGTTCCTCCGGGTCGATTTCCAGGGTCTCGCTGGTGGCTTCTCCCAAGACACCGATCATCAGGTTTGCCGGAAACGGCCAGGGCTGGCTGGAGTGATACGTGACCTTGCCGACATGTATGCCGGATTCTTCCAGGATCTCGCGGCGGGCCGCCTCCTCTAGCGACTCACCGGGTTCGACAAATCCGGCCAGGGCCGAATACATGCCCTCGGCGAAGTGATGGCCGCGGCCCAGAAGACACTGATCCGCCTTTGTCACAACCATTATGGCGACGGGATCGGTTCTGGGAAAATGGCTGGCTTCGCAGGCCGGACAGCTGCGCCGGTATCCGCCGTCGGCGATTTCGGTTCTGGCTCCGCAGTTGGCGCAGAACTGGTGGCGCGAATGCCAATGCAAGAGCGTGCGGGCCTGGGCCAGCAGGCCCATATCTTGTGGTGGCAGCAGACCCTGCACAGCCAGACTGCGCAGGTCCATGAGCTCGCATCCGGTCTCATCCGCGGGCGCGTCGTCTTCGCTCGACTGCACGGCAAAAACCGCCCGGTCGGTGTCGTCGATACCTATGAAGACCGGTTCGGACCCGTTGGCTGCACTCTTGCCTGCGAATGCGATCGAAGCCGGCCCTTCGTCGTCAACCCTGATGGCCGGACGGTCGGCAAAGAACCTGACGAACTGACTGTCCGGCCGCTCCAGACGATCCTTCAGCCAGCCCTTGTCCGTGCGTTTCAATGCGGCGCGATCAAGCGTGCCGCCAATAAATCCGAGCGCTGATGACATGGAAGGGGAGCCTAAACCCGATCTCATCGTCCGTCAGCAAATTAATGATCGGTGTTGGTTGCTGAATATCTCACGGCTATTCCTCGCGTCGCTCGGACCTGCGATAGCGCGGCCTGACCGGCCGGCGCCCGGTCGGGCGCTTGCACACACCCAATTTGGACCCTCAATGCCCGGGCTGTGTATATCTCACGGCTATTCCTCGCGTCGCTCGGGCCTGCGATGGCGCGGCCTGACCGGCCGGCGCCCGGTCGGGCGCTTGT
>JANQIR010000193.1 GCA_028282065.1 Aestuariivirgaceae bacterium | reverse complement strand
TCCAGCGCCGCCTCCTGAGCCAGGACATAACTGTCGAACGCAACGTGTTCGGAGAGCGCAAACTGCTCAACGCCTGCCGCCTGCAGCCACAGATGCCAGTCTTCTTCGGCCGTGTAGACGTATAGCAGCCTGTGATGCACCAGATCACCCGGTTCCCGAAGCGCGTTCGGACCCGCCAAGAGGCGAGGCGCGCAAACCGGCGTCAGCATCGAACCAAAAAGCGGCCTGTGATAGTGCTCCGGACTTCTCGTGCGGGCCAACACCAGCGCGACATCGGCATTTGCGCTATCGAAATCCCAATTGACATAGGATGTTGAAAGGCGAATTCGCATATCGGGATATTCACGCTCGAAAGCGTGCAAACGTGGGATCAGCCACTTAAGCGCCACAGTGGCGTAAACCTGGACTGTTAACTCGCCCTCATCGGCACGCGGCGCAATCATCTGGGTGTGTGTTTCGATCTGGTCGAAAGCATCGCGCACGGCGGGATAGTAGATATGTCCGGCGTGGGAAAGTTCCGCACGCCGCGCGTCCCTCTGGAACAACACGACCGATAGAGCATCCTCCAATGCCTTGATCTGATGGCTGACCGCGGAGCGCGTAATGCCCAGTTCATCAGCGGCGAAACGGAAACTTCCGAGACGGGCGGCCGCCTCAAACGCCATCAAGGCGCGCAATGGCGGGAGATCTCTCCTGGCCAACTTAATTCACCTCTCCATGCCTCAACAGATACTTAACATACTGAAAAACGCCAGTTTGCCAAGATACGACACATTTTGATCCATTTACCCGATGAATTATATTCACCAGATTATGAAAAGTTTGCGCTTTCGCTGAACGCACTGCCAGTGATAATTGGCGACGATCAACAATCCGGCAGCTTGGAGTTCACGATCATGGCCGCCCTGGAGGATATCAACCGCAGGCGGGGCGGACGGCACGCCCGCCGGGCTTTGCGCGCGCAACCGATTCCGGCCGCCGAGGCCGCCGTCAGGCCTGGAATGGCCGGGGGGCAATACAAGCCGTTGAGCGACAAGGAAATGGCGCAGATCCACGAGGCGGCCCTGGAGCTTCTGGAGACGGTGGGAATCGCGGATTCGATCGACAGTTGCGTGGACGCCCTGACCGCGGCCGGGTGCTGGATGGGCGATGACGGCCGCATGCGTTTTCCAAGATCCCTGATCGAAGATACGCTGGCCAATTGCGCGCGCGAATTCGTCTTGCATGCGCGTGACCCCAAGCATGACATGGAGCCTTGGGGCACCAAGGTCTATTTCGGAACTGCCGGTGCGGCGGTTCACATTGTCGAACCGGACAGCCGCACTTACAGAGACTCACTGCTGATCGACCTCTACGACACGGCCAGGCTGGTCGACAACTGCGATCACATTCATTTCTATCAGCGCCCTGTCGTCGCGCGGGACATGGAAGACCCGCGTGACCTCGACATCAATACGACCTATGCCTGCCTCGCCGGTACATCCAAGCATATCGGCACCAGTATGGTGGCGCCCGAACATGTCGAGGAATGCCTCCAGATGCTGCATGTCGTAGCCGGCGGCGAGGACAAATGGCGCGCCCGACCGTTTGTCAGCCAGTCGAACTGTTTCGTCGTTCCACCCATGAAGTGGGCCGAAGATGCCTGCCGGTGCCTGGAGGCTGCCGTACGCGGCGGCATGCCCGTGTTGTTGCTGTCTGCAGCCCAGGCCGGGGCGACGTCTCCTGCCGCACTGGCCGGCACGGTCGTACAGGCGGTCGCCGAATGTCTTGCGGGTCTTGCCTATGTCAACGCCGTCGTGCCAGGTGCGACCGCGATATGGGGCCCCTGGCCGTTTGTCTCCGACCTGCGGACGGGAGCCATGTCGGGAGGTTCGGGTGAACAGGCGTTGATTTCGGGCGCCTGCGCACAAATGGGGCATTTCTATAATCTTTCGGTCGGCACAGGTTGCGGCATGTGCGATTCTAAGCTGCCGGATATGCAGGCGGGCGGCGAAAAAGGCGTCACCGCGGCGCTGGCGGCGATGACCGGCGTGAACATGCTTTATGAGGCTGCCGGCATGCACGCGAGCCTGCTGGGCTTTTGCCTGGAAAGCGTGCTCATCGACAATGATATGCTGGGATCCATCAACCGAAATGTGCGCGGCATCGAAGTGAACAGCGATACGTTGTCTCTGGAAGCGATCAAAAACGTATGCCTTGAGGGACCGGGCCACTATCTAGGCCACGAGCAGACATTGTCGCTGATGCAGAAGGAATACATCTACCCCGAACTTGGCAATCGCATGAGCCCAAAGGAGTGGAACGAAGCGGGCAGGCCGGACATTGTCGAACAGGCCGCGGCGCGTAAACGCGAGATCCTGTCGAGCTATTTTCCCGACTATCTGCCCGACGGCATTGACGGCATCATACGGGCCAATCACAATATCATGTTGCCGCGCGAGGTCTTGGGACCGGAAGACCCGCGCTGGCAGTGATACGGACATCCGCCGCCGGACTCCACGCATGACCGGGGACAAGATCTACCAAGCCATCCGGCACGCCGGCTTCGAGCCGCTCGGCAGTTTTTTGGCCGCCGCCGGAGATGACATTCCACAAGCCCTGGCAGGCGTGCCGGCGCGTCAGGTCCTTGTAATAGGCAATGCGGGACCAGCCATGTTCAGGCGGTTTCAGGCAGAGCGTGATCCAAATGAGGATCTGCTTGATGATTGGTGCCGCGACGTCCTGGCGCCTTTGGCGACGACGTGCAATGCACGGGCGGTTTTTCCATTTGACAAGCCGTTTCTGCCGTTTGTGAGCTGGGCCAGGCGGGCGGGCTGCGGATTTTCATCGCCTCTGGGTATGAACATTCACCCGGTCTACGGTCTTTGGCATGCCTTTCGCGCGGCCTTTTTGTTCGACCGTATCGCCGTTCCAGTGCAAACCGGTGATGACAGCGTTCATCCTTGCGACACGTGCGCAGACAAGCCATGTTTGAGCGTATGCCCGGTGAATGCGTTTTCCCCCGGGCGCTACGACGTCGAGGCTTGCACCGCGCATCTGCGCGGCAACACGGCACCTTTGTGCAGCCAATATGGCTGCGCAGCACGTGTTGCCTGTCCGGTCGGCCAAGAGTTTCAATATACCCAGGATCAGATCCGTTTCCACATGGCAGCATTTATCCGTGCACGTGCGAATTGATATGGCGCACAAGGGCGGTTCGATCTAATCTCTTCATGCGATGTACGAGGTGGTGGCGCAGAAACTTGCGGCGGGCGAAACGGTAATCCTGGATGGCGGTACAGGAACTGAAATCCAGCGTCTAGGCGTGCCCATGCATGACGAAACCTGGTGCGCACAGATCAATATCACCCGTCCGGGCGATGTGCAGGCTGTTCATGAGAGCTACGTTCGGGCGGGGGCGGATGTCATCATCGCCAATACGTTCGCAACCAGTCCGTTTCTTTACCATGCGCTGAAGCGCGACGGCGACATTGCGCACATTGATCAGGCCGCCATACACATCGCCCGCGAGGCGATCAGGAATTCGGCAGAAAAATCCATCGCCCTTGCAGGGTCTTTCTCCATCGCACGGCCGACAAGGAAGCGCGGGGCAAAAACAACCAGGCAGCGCTCTTGGACACCCGCCAAGATGATGCCGCTGCTGCGGCAAAAAGCAAATACGCTGGCGGAAACCGGCTGCGACCTGATCATCATGGAAATGCTCTGCGATGTGGAACATTCCTTGTGGGCCACCGAAGCGGCCGTTGAAACCGGCCTGCCGGTTTGGGCCGGTATTTCCGTGGAAAGGCGCGCCGACGGCCGGCTCGCGGGATATGGCAATGGTGAGTGGAGCCTTGAAGAAATCGTGCCCGTGGTGATGGCCGCCGGTGCAAAGGCCTGTCTTGTCATGCACAACGAGATTTCTGCGACGGCAGATGCGCTGGAGATCATCAAGGCATGTTGGGCCGGGCCGATCGGAGCCTACCCGGAGAACCGAACTTTCAAAGCGCGCCCCAGCACGTTCGGCGACACGACGCCGGATGACTTCGCAGAATATTCCCGGCGCTGGCGGCGTTCCGGCGCCAGCATAATAGGCGGCTGTTGCGGAATTGGGCCGGACCATATCGCCAGACTAGCGCAAACCGTTGCAGGGACCTGATTGCGCGGACATATCTGCCCGACAAGACAGTGATCGCTATCATTACGCGATCGTACGCAGGCTCGTTTCCAGTTCGCCGTAGCCGGTCGGCCTGTATTCATAGTCCAGCTGCAACCGATCGGCCGCCGCCCGGGCGCGGGCCCGCAATTCGTCGGTCGGATCCTGCGCCAGATAGACGATCTTGCTGTAGTTGGCGAAGTAGATGTCCTTGAGCTCGGGATGGCGGTCTATGCCTAGGCCCTGCCAAATGAGCTTATCGAAGTGCCGCGCCAGGTAGTCAGTGAGAAAGAACGCGGTCATGTCCTCATCGGCCTTGCGGGCAAAAGCGTCATTTCCCGAAAAGAATGCGTAACAGTGCGGGCCGTCAATCCGCTCTACGCCTTCTTCCTCCAGCACCTTGTCAAGCAGACCGCCCGTGCCACAATCACCATAAAGGACGTATATCTTACGGTAGCGTGATTTGCCCGCCTGGATTTTCTCGCGAACCGCCTCTGGAATGTACTGAGGGGTGTTGTGCCATTTCGCAGGCAGGCAGGTGACATCGAAAGCAGACCAGCCATTGGTCTCGATCAGGGCAATGATCTCGCGCGCCAGAGCGCCGCAGGCGATGAGCAACACATCTCCCCTGCCCTTGGAGAACTCGTAACCATCCGACGGATTGAGGTCCATTTGCCGTCCTGTTCACATCTTGCCCAGCACAAATCATAATCTGGCGCCAGCCTTGCGGAAAAACCGCGGCGCGGCGTTTTTGTGACCGTTGCGTCATCGCGGCCTCAGCCAGGATGTCAGGGCCGCAGCCGCGCCGTGCCGCATTCGAACTGATGTGCGCTTCGGCAGGCAAGCTTTCAAGGCCGATGACAGTTGCCGATACCGGAAGCCGAAACCACACGCCTCCAGCCTGTCCGGCGAGACGCGCGCGCTGGACAGCAAAATGTCGGACATCTCGCCCATTATCCGATTCAGGGCCCGGCGGGGAATTCTAAGAAAAACCGGCCTGTGAAGCTGATCGACAATTGCGCGGATCAACGCACCCTGCCGGACCTGGTGCGGCGCGACCAGATTGAACGGACCAGACATACCTTCGTCAGACAAAGCGCGATCAAAGGCGGCCGCGACATCTTCAACATGGATCCAGGGCATCCATTGGGCGCCTGAACCAAGAACAGCTCCCAGGCCCAGACGGATGCTCAAGGCGAGTGGCGCAAGAGCCCCCTCGTGCGGCCCCAGCACGATACCCATTCTCATCAGGCAAACCCTGACGCCCATGGTTTCGGCAACGCGGGCCTTGGCTTCCCAGTGGAGGCAAAGATCACTCATGAAACGGCCGCTTTGCGGCAGGCTGTCCTCGTTGAGCGGGTGATCGCCCTGGTCACCGTAGTAACCGGTGGCCGAGGCACTGACGAGAACCTTCGGAAGCCTTTCCATGCGCCGGATCAGATCAACGACCTGGCTCGTCACGCCCAGCCTGCTGGCCATCAGCATTTCACGGCGCGTCTTGGTCCAAGGCCGACCCAACACCGGCGCACCGGCAAGATTTATGATCGCATCGATCGGCGCATCTGCCGGCACCAGGCGCAAGTCTTGAAAAACCTCTGCCCGGTCACCGAACAGATAGGCCGCACGGGCCGGATCACGCACCAGAACAAGCACCCGGTCGCCACGCTCAAGGGCCCTGCGGCACAGGGCCTTGCCGAGAAAACCGGTCGCTCCCGTAATCAGAAGCGTTCGGCCGGAGGCAGATTGCGGTTTCCTTATGGGTTTCCTGCGCCATTCGGGAATACGTTGGCGGTAAAGTACCAGGGAGGCGATCGCATCGCGGATCGACCAGGCCAGGATGCCTATGGCATAGATGGTCATGATCCAGGAGAGCCAGCCGTGATAGGCCGGCTGCAAAGCTGTATCGTGTTGATACCAATGCCATAAAACCGGCACGAGGCATGCCAGAACCGCACCGTAGTTAAGCGCAAGCAGAGTGTGCAGAAGCCGTTCGAGCGGCGGCAGCTTACGCGTCAGATCTTCTTCGAGAAAATCCCATAAGGTGATGACGACTTCCACGGCAACGAGTAGCGCCAGCAGCACGGCAAGTACGCCATGCCATTGCGACCAGCCAACCGCCAGAAAGATTATGCCGTATATGGCGGCGCGTGCGGCGTGCAGCGCCAGCTCCTTCCAGGCAGAAACCCTGGAGTGCAATGCCTCGGTCAGTTCATGATGCCAAAGATTGTCAAACGCGCCCATAATGCCTTGCACCACAAGCAGCCAAAGTACAACTGTCATGACAGCTCCTCCGGATCGCGAAACACACCATCTTGAAAAAACAAAAGCCCAAGCACCGGATGGACGACCCGCATCACAAAACGGAACCGGCCATTTCCTATGTCGCGATGCTCTATGCTGAGCCTGCCCGGCGACATCCAGCGTGGCAGCAGGATGCGCGTCTTGCCGAATTGCAGGAAGTAACGATCAGCGACGAACCATAGAGCGCCGTCGCGTTCGAAAATGTCGAGCGCCATTCCGGCAAAGCCGCAGAAGCTCTCAACGGGCTGGCCGCCGTCTACGGTGCGTTTTGTCGTGCGCGCAACAATCTGCCGGCCGCGGTGTCTATAAACGCGCTCCCATACCGTTCCTCCCAGATGAGGGTCCGGGTAGAGACGTACTGTGCACCGCACATTTCGGCTGTTCAGGGCAACGACCGGTGATCCGATCAGCCGTGCGGCCTGGGCAAACAACCAACCGGCGCGGGAGCACCAAACGATTTCCATTGCACCGTCAAACCCAAGGGAAAGATCGTGTGTATCAGCATGGAAGCGCCTGCGAACCCGTTTCGGCAAGCTGCGCCAGTCTGCCTCACCAAGACATTCACGGACGTTCACGTGCGTGCTTGCCGAACCGTCTGATGAGCTCGATTCCACGTCAAATCCGCCGCGCCAAAGCGGCCATCCAGGAGTATAATTTTCAATTTTTTTCGATGTTTCTGTCATAACTGAAATCTCTACTTAAAATTTTTACGATTTGACGAAAGCAGCCACACGAGCGCCCAGTTTCAGCAACTTTGCCAATGTCGGCCGGGGCAGCTTGATCATCTGGTCGTACCAGGCCGACAGGCCCTCCATGAAACTCAGCATGTCCGTCATGCGTTGTTTGACGTCCTGTGGCGTCCCGGCATCGTCATCAGCCTCAAGCTTGCACTGGCGCAACACGGTCAGGGTCGGATCGATCTCCCTACGCTTTCGGCCCTCGACAATGGTCAGCAGAACATCCCACATGTTTGCCTTGGCCTCGAAGTGATCTCGCCGGTCGCCCATCACATGGGTCATGGAAATCAGGTCCCAGGACTGAAGCTCCTTGAGGCTGGTGGACACATTTGAGCGCGCGATGGAGAGCGTTTCCGCGATGTCTTCCGCCGTCATCGGTCTGCCGGCAAGAAACAGCAATGCATGAATCTGGGCTATCGACCGGTTGACACCCCACCGCGATCCCATCTCCCCCCAGTGGAGGATAAATTTTTCCATGACCGGCGTGAGCTGCATTATACAGTTTCTTTCATTTCTGTCACAACAGAAATTAATGAATGCAATGCGGTTTGTCAAGCCGCTAGAGCATGTTCCCGAAAAGTGTGTGCGGTTTTCGGATAAGAACATGCTCAATATCAAAGAGATAGAGCATTTTTTGTGACCCAGGTTTCACAAAAAATGCTCTAGGTGCAAGGAATCGCAACGCAGACCATCCTTGCACCTTGTTTTATGCTGGATTTGTGTCCAGCCCCGCTGTGTGTGTTTATTTATGTGTGTGTTTGTTTTGGTTTTATTCGGCCGGGACGGGCGTGCGGGTGTTGGTTTTTTTG
>JANQIR010000165.1 GCA_028282065.1 Aestuariivirgaceae bacterium | reverse complement strand
TCGCACTCATAGATCAGGACGGCTCTCGACTAAACAGTCAATAGTCACAAAACCGGCCCGAAGGTGTCGGCGGGATGATCGTGCCGGTTCAGATACCACGATGTTCGAATGTCGGAAGAGCGGTTGGCCACGACACACCACGACCCATGCCAGGCCTACCGGGCGCGCTGCCCACCAAGCACCGCCATCGCATAGGTCATGTCTTTACCGGCTGGCGTCATCAGGTGCGCCTGCGGGCAGGTTTTCTCCAGCATGCGCCAGGACGTGTTGTTGAGCTGCATTTCGCAGCGCGAAAGCCTGCCGCGAATGCACATGATCTCGCCGATCTTGTAGTTCTCTCCAGCATACCGGCAGGTACAGTTCGGTCCGGCCTGCGCCGGGACCAACAAACCGTAAACGGCAAGAATTGCCGCCCCAGAAATGTATAATTGCCGCAAGATCATTACGGCAATTATACCACAAATTGCGGATACTGAAAAACAACTCAGCAGCAGATGGTTCAAAAAGCAGGCATCAGGCGAGTTGCAACTCCACGGCCTGCGGACCACGGCCTCGCTGGTCCGGCTGGATTTCGAAGCTGACTTTGGTCCCCTCATCAAGCTGCGGAATTCCTGATCGTTGCACAGCCGTGATGTGAACAAACACGTCCTTGCCACCGTCGTCAGGTGTAATAAACCCATAACCCTTTGATTGATTGAAGAATTTTACCGTGCCATTCTGGCGCATGGGTGGAGCACTCCTTTTCCCGTAATCAAGAAACCCCCGAACGCTGGCCGGACATGCCGGCGAAACTCAGCTTTCGGGATGGCGTTGTACTTCCAAAAACGGGAAAGATACTGAACGGCTTGCCCCTGCCCAAACGAATAGATCCAACATCGCAATCTATCGAAGTGCACCGCAAGTCTTCCTAACCGAATTCCAAAAGTGTGATCCCTTACCGGGCTCTGTTCGTTCCGCCACGTCATATTTATGCGGGAGAGAATTGTCATGAGCAAGTACATATTCGCTCACCCGCCGACCGCAAATGTGAATTGTTGCCTTGTGGCGCGGCTGCCGATAGTCTCCCTGACACCAGACGGACAGCAATCGAAGAGGATCGCCGGATGCGCGGCATGAGGTCGTTGATTTTTGCCCTGCTTGCTGTGTCAATTGCCGCAATAGTAACGTTCCCGGCCAACGCTGCGGCAAAACCCAGGGTCTCTACAAAATACACCTACTATTCGATCTCCGGCAGCGATGCCAATCGCATATACCGGCAAATGGTGTCGCGCGGACCTCACGTTGCAGGCAGCCGCGCCCTGGCTTCGACCACCGTCAAAACACAACACGGTGGCAGCATGGTCTCCGGCACCAGGTGCCGCGTCAACAAGTACACGATCGACATGCAGTTCACCATCCGCCTGCCCAGACTGGCCAGCAGAAAGGCTCTGTCACCCAGGACACGCAAGCAGTGGGACGCATTCGCCGCATTCGTGCGCCGCCATGAAGAACGTCACAAGGCAATCTGGATCGGCTGCGCGGTAAGAACCGAACAGCGCATCAGGAAACTAAGGGCAAGGTCCTGCACGACGGTGGACAGGCTGTCGGCAAAGGTCATCAAAGAGGAGCAGGTTCGCTGCAACAAGGCGCACGATGCGTTTGATGCCAGGGATCAGAAAAACCTGGCCCGCCATCCGCTCGTCCGGGCGGCGAGAGCCGTCCCCCGCACACGTAGCCTGGGCAGCGGCATAGAAGTGCGCTCCGGAGGTCCCGGTGACGTTACCGTACGCAGACGCGCCGTAAAGCGCGGACGTGCCAGCGACTGAAGCAATTCGGCAAACACGCTTTCCAAGGCGCAACAGAAAAATGACCAATTACCCAAGAACAGCCGCAGCGGCGGCCATCTGCCTGGCCACAATCTTGTGTGCGGGCAACCCGTCCACCGTCGAAGCCCAGCAATCGCGCATCATGCCGCTGGCCCAGGTCAAATCCATACTGAACACGACACGAACAAGCTGGCTTGCCTTCCGTGAATATGGCGGCCGGCAACTGGTCTATTTCACCCAGATTATCAGCTGGCATTGCGGCATCGCCCAAATCCGTTATTCCACCAACGGTGTCGAACTGAATGAACGTTTTCCGGTGCCCAAATGCAATCCGCTGCTTCCCAACAACATCGGTACGGACGACAAGATCTATCTGCAATTCCCGCCGGCCAGCGTGAAGACCGTGGCAGTCCAGATCATCTATGATGACGAGTCAGCGTCCGACATACACATATTCGGTCCTTGCCCCGGTGCTGGCGGCGCCACCTGCGCCCAACTGGTCGAAACCCGTGACGGTGCTGGTGTGATCAGGGCGGGGACAGGCAAAATCCAAGGCGCTTCGGGATCGGACGCAGACAGTGCGGTCGGCCAGGACCTCGACGCGGAGGGTCTGGGCGGTGCAGGCGCACGTGAATCCAACGACTAGAAATCCAGACAACAGATCCAACCTGCCGGCCAAACGATAAGGACAGCGAGAAATCATGAGCGAAGACGATTTGCCCGTGCGGGCCGGCATAGTGCCGGTCACCCCCCTGCAGCAAAACTGCGTGATCGTCTGGTGCACCAAGACCATGAAGGCCGCAATCGTCGATCCCGGAGGCGATGTGGCGACGATCTTGGAGGGAATCGAACAAACCGGCGTTTCCCCGCAGGCGATCTGGCTGACCCATGGCCATATTGACCATGCCGGAGGCGCGCAGGAACTGAAAGAACAGTTAGGCGTCGACATCATTGGCCCGCACCGCGAGGATCAGTGGCTGCTTGACCGGCTTCAGCAGGACGGATTGCAATATGGAATCACCGATTCCCGCAATTGCGCCCCCGACCGGTGGCTGGAAGAAGGAGAACAGGTTTCGGTTGGCGAGGTGACGTTCGATGTGCTGCACTGCCCCGGACATACCCCGGGACATATCGTTTTCGTCAACCAGGAACTGCATTTCGGTATCCTGGGAGACGTTCTGTTTCGCGGATCCATCGGCCGCACGGACTTTCCGCGTGGCGACCATGATGCACTGATCAACTCGATCAAGCAGAAGATCTTTCCGCTCGGAGACGACATGGTCTTCCTGTGCGGGCACGGCCCCGCCAGCACAGTGGGTGACGAGAGGCGAACCAATCCGTTCCTGCAGTAAGAGATGGCTCGCCGGGGCTTAGACCGCCCCCTTGGCCTCATCTTCGCTGAAGTCAATGTGGATATGATTGCCGTCCGGATCCCAGACATTGACCTGGACAATCGGGTAGCCTGGAACAGGCGCCAGACGATATTCGATACCACGGTCCTCCAGCCGTTTCACAAACGCGGCGAACCCGGTCGCCGAAAACGCGAAGTGTTCGATCTGCAGATCGGACGCCTCCACCTCCTCGCCGATACCAACAAGGTGCACGAACGGCTTGTCGCCGACATAAAGCCATGCACCGGGGAACGCAAACCCGGGCCGTGCACCGGACCGCATCCCAAGAACGGTCTCATACCACGCAACCATTTCATCCAGGCTGGCGGTTCGCAAATTGACGTGGTCAAGCGCAATCAGCTGCATCCGGCAAACACCTTACCTGCTGCCGGGAGGGCAGCACTGCGGCATTGCCACCCGGTCAGCACGCCACCGGTTTACTGACTTTGCGCAACTTCGATGGCTTCTTCAAGGGAGAACGCACCACCAAACAGTGCCCGCCCGGTGATCGCTCCTGCGATATTCGGCAGATAGCGAAGGGTCGAAATGTCGTCCAGCGTTTTCACCGTACCCGAAGCAATAATCGGAATGACCAGGGATGTTGCCATATTCGTGGTCGTGGCAAGGCTGCTTTCCGGCAGGTCATCGTCCCGATCGATATCTGTAAAGATAATTCCGGCGACGTCGGTAAGCTCGAACTGCCTGGCGAATTCCAGAGGCGTCCACACCGTGGTCTCTTTCCAGCCGTCGGCCACCACCTGCCCACTGCGGGCGTCGACTGAAACGACGACCTTGCCCGGGTGCTTGGCGATTGCCTCTTTGACAAGCTGCGGATCGCGTACAGCCAAAGTCCCTACAACGACACGGCCCGCACCGCGCTCAATCCACTCATCGATCCAGGCCATGGTGCGAATGCCGCCGCCGACCTGAACCGGAATGTGAACCGTCTTGATAATCTCTGTTATCAGATCCGTATTGTCTGCCTCACGCCGGTCGACCGCGTCCAGATCCACCACATGCAGCCACTCAGCACCCTGTTCCTGGAATTTCTGTGCTGCTTTGATCGGGTCCGCGTCATAGATCACCGGTTGATCCATCTGGCCGCGCATGAGATTGACGCATTTTCCAGCCTGAAGTTCGATATCCGGGAAGATAATCATGGCATCACCTTTCGTAAGCCAGCCCGGCCAAGACCCCCATAGGCCGCCAGGTCAGTTTGCACTTCTTCAAAACACCCCAAAACGTTCACCGCAATCCGGACGGCAGCTCGCAAAACGCCATGGCTCTATTCAGCGAACCAAGGATTGCGTCGTCGCAGCGCCGGTGTCGCCCGAACAAGGGGCCGCATTCAATATGCGCGCCTTGGCTTATATGGAAATACTACACGCAATGTGTCGCGTTTGCGACGTCTCGCACCGTTGGACACGACACGCCGGACAATGTAAACGCGCAATTCAGGCAGGCAACTTCCAACTCCCGTCTCCTTTAAGTGTGTCAACGTAGCTGCCGCAGTGCTTCGCCGGCAACCATGGCACACGCCACCGCCACATTGAGCGAGCGCGCGCCGTCCGCCATTGCGATGGTGATTCTGCAATCCGCAAGATCGTGTATGTCTCGCGGCACACCTGCACTTTCCCGGCCGAACAGAACCACATCGCCGTTCTCGAAGCGATGGTCGAGATAGTCTGTTTCACCAGCCGTCGTCGCCAGAACTATCCTCTGATCCCGCTTGGCGGAAAGAAAAGCACTCCAGTCAGCCCAGCGCCGCACATCCACACGCTCCAGATAGTCCATACCGGCGCGCCGGAACGCCCTGTCCGACCAGACGAACCCGGCCGGTTCGATAACGTTGACGGGAACGGCGAGACAGGCGCCAAGCCGCATAATCGTCGCGGTGTTGGGCGCAATGTCGGGCTGATACAGTGCGATCTCGATCATCTCAAGGCAGGTTATGGCGCCGGGAAGCCACTCTTCTAGCACGCGAACTCCGGCGAAATGCACGCAGATGCCCCCAATAACAAGAGACATACCAAACGGCGAGACTTTGCGGTTCACAGGGCGAGACTGTGCAGTGCGACACTTCTTGGCTAGACATTGTGTCCGTGCGATGTCAAAACGCGGCTGATTGGGTGCCGGGCAACAAATTGCAATTTTTATTCATTCCGGGGTTAGAGGGAAACTAAAGAGTGTCCACGATGGAAGAAGCTGATACCAGCAGACGCGATGTATTGTACATCGCGACCGCAGCCGTTGGCGGCGTCGGTGTTGCCATGACCGCATGGCCGTTCATTCATCAAATGAATCCGGATGCATCGGTGCGCGCACTGGCTTCGATCGAGGTTGACCTGGATCCGATCGAAGAAGGCCAGAGCATTGTGGTGAAATGGCGCGGCAACCCGGTGATTATCCGCCACCGTACAGCAGCCGAAATCGAAGAAGCCAAGAAAGTGGATGTATCCCAACTGCCGGATCCGCTGTCTCGCAACCAGAACGCGGAAGGCAAACCGGCGACGGATGTCAACCGCGTGGTCGGCGGCCGCGAAGAGTATTTGGTGATGCTTGGCGTATGCACGCACCTTGGCTGCGTTCCGATCGGCGATGCCGGGGAATATAATGGCTGGTTCTGCCCTTGCCATGGCTCGCACTACGACACGTCCGGCCGCATCCGAAAGGGACCTGCACCCGAAAACCTGCCGGTTCCGAAATACGAATATCTCGAAGAAAAAAGAATAAAGATCGGCTAGCGGGAGCAAACCATGAGCGGACCTTCCAGTTACAATCCGTCAAACGGCTTTACCCGGTGGATCGACAGCCGGCTGCCTCTGCCGCGATTGCTTTATGATTCCTTTGTGGCATTCCCGGTGCCGCGCAACCTGAACTACTGGTACACGTTCGGCGGCATTCTATCGATGATGCTGGTTGTGCAGATCATCACCGGCATCGTCCTGGTGATGCACTACACCCCGCACACCGACATGGCGTTCAATTCCGTTGAACACATCATGCGCGACGTGAACTACGGCTGGCTGATGCGATACATTCATGCCAACGGCGCATCGATGTTCTTCATCGCCGTCTATATCCATATGTTCCGCGGTCTCTACTACGGCTCCTACAAGGCGCCTCGCGAAGTTCTATGGATGATCGGCGTTCTGATCCTGCTCGTTATGATGGCCACGGCCTTCATGGGCTACGTGCTACCCTGGGGCCAGATGAGCTTCTGGGGCGCGAAGGTGATCACCAGCCTGTTCTCGGCCATTCCCTGGTTCGGCGATGCGATCGTGACCTGGCTTTGGGGTGGTTTTTCGGTCGATAATCCAACCCTGACCCGGTTCTTCTCACTGCATTACCTGCTGCCCTTCGTGCTGGTCGGTTTGGTGATCCTGCACGTTTGGGCGCTGCATGTGCCCGGACAGACGAACCCGACCGGTGTCGAAGTGAAATCCGGCCAGGATACGGTTCCCTTCACGCCATACGCGACGATGAAGGACGCTTTCGCCATGGTGGTGTTCCTGCTGTTCTTCGCCTACTTCGTGTTTTATCAGCCAAACTACCTTGGACATGCCATCAACTATATCGAGGCGAATCCTCTGGTGACGCCCGAGCATATCGTGCCGGAATGGTACTTCCTGCCATTCTACGCCATCTTGCGGTCCATCACTTTCAATATAGGGCCGCTCGATGCCAAGCTGCTTGGCGTGATCGCAATGTTCGCATCGATCTTCATTCTGTTCCTGTTGCCGTGGCTTGATACGTCCAAGGTGCGATCGGCAACATACCGGCCGGTCTACCGGCAGTTCTTCTGGCTCCTGATCATCGACTGCATTGCTCTTGGGCTGGTCGGCGCCAATCCTCCAGAAGGCACCTGGCTGCTGATCGGTCAGATTGCGACGTTTTACTATTTCGCCCATTTCTTGATCATCATGCCGCTTCTTGGTCTGCTGGAGAGCCCCAAGCCACTTCCGGCTTCGATCTCGGAAGCCGTGCTGGCCAAGAACGCAGACAAGAAGGTCGCTTCGGCGCAGCCGGCAGAGTGACAGTTTGAAGGACGCGACATGATGAAAAAGATAATGCGCACAATCGCGGCCGCGGCCATCGCCAGCATGATGGCTGGTCACAGTGCACAGGCCGCAAGCGTCGGGGTCGAAGCGATCGACATCGACTTTTCATTCGAGGGAATGTTCGGCACGTTCGACCGCGGTCAGTTGCAGCGCGGTTTCCTGGTCTACAAGGAAGTATGCGCCTCATGCCATGCAATGAGTCTGCTCCGGTACCGGAACCTGGGCGAACCGGGCGGGCCGGAGTTTACGCCTGAACAGGTCAAGGCGATTGCCGCACAATACGAGGTTCAGGACGGACCGAACGCAGACGGTGAGATGTTCGACCGTCCGGCACTGCCGCGCGATGCGTTCGTATCTCCCTTTCCAAACGAACAGGCTGCCCGTGCATCAAACGGCGGAGCCTACCCGCTGGATCTTTCACTGATTGCCAAAGCCCGGCAGGGATGGACCGGAAATCTCGCGACAGCCTATACCACGGCCTTGTGGAAAGGCACGGGCGGGCCGGAATACATCTACTCAGTGCTCGTTGGATATGCCGATGCACCAAATGGTGAGGAACGCGAGGGTCTGCACTACAACAAGTATTTTCCAGGTCATTGGATCGCCATGCCGTCACCGATGACGGAAGACGGCGTGGAGTACGGTGACGGAACCAAGGCGACCGTTGACCAGCAGGCACGCGATGTCGCCGCTTTCCTGATGTGGGCTGCCGAACCGAAAATGGAAGAGCGCAAAAGCCTTGGCTTCAAGGTTTTGATCTACCTCTTCATCCTTTCGGTGCTCATGTACCTGACCAAGAAGATGATCTGGTCGAGGGTCGAACACTGATCTTGTGTTCAGGCCAGGCGTGACAATATCCAGTCGGCCGCTTCGCTTAAGGACTCCACAACAGCCGTAGGCGGCGGGCTGACCGCCGCCTCGTCCGCTGAACGATACTTGCCCGTGCGCACCAGAAGACCGTACCCCAGCCCCGCCTTCAAAGCGCCGGAGACATCGGCTTCCGCGTCATCGCCGACCATCACTGTGTGTGTCGCCTCAGCATTCATTGATGCCACTGCCGCTTGAAAAAAGTCCGCCGACGGTTTGCCGAGAACGACCGCTTGACGTCCACTGGCATATTCCAGCGCGGCAACAAACGCGCCCGCATCAATGCTCAGTTCTCCATCCTTGTCCTTGAAAGTCCGGTTGGCAGCAAGCGCTATGAAAGGTGCCCCCGCAACCAGGTGGCGGAAAGCCGCGTTGAGCGCCTGGTAGGTAAAGGCATCCCCGGCGTCTCCCACGACGACGGCAATCGCATCGCCCTTCGTGGCCACACCGGCGAACTCGCTTTCGAGCGCCGGATGCACCAGTAGATGAGGCCTCAATCCGTGTGCGTTCAGCCAGTCACAAGCCGCCGCCGCCGGGGTCAGCAACTCGTCGATAGACAGCTCAACCCCCATTCCGGACAGGCGCTGGAAAATCTCGCTGCGTGGCGTGAGGGTTGTGTTCGTGATGAACCGGATCGGCAGGCCGGAACTGCGCAACCGGGCCATGGCGTCCAGCGCACCCGGCAGCAGCTGGTCGCCCACATAGATCACACCATCAATGTCCAGCAGGATCGCTTTAGGGTCAGGAGCAGCATTGATCATGGTCGGTCATGATCATGACGTGAAGCCGTTTTATAGGCAAGAACCGCAACGCCAAATAAGTCTAAATCCGTGCTTTCCTTATCCCGCAACATTTCGTATCGATTGCCGGCAAGTCACCGCACGCTTCGACAGGAAAATACAATCACATGACTAAAACCGTATTGGGAATCGTCGGCGGCTCCGGCGTCTATGACATTGCCATGGACAACGCCCGCTGGGAAAATCTTGAAAGCCCCTGGGGCACACCGTCCGATGAGGTCCGCCGCGGGGAAATCGGCGGTCTGCCGGTCGTGTTTCTGCCTCGCCATGGCCGTGGCCACAAGGTTTCGCCGACCGATATCAACTACCGTGCAAATATAGACGTCCTGAAGCGTGCCGGCGTCACCGATCTGATAAGCCTGTCGGCCTGCGGGTCGTTTCGCGAGGAGATGCCGCCTGGTACGTTCGTTGTCGTCGACCAGTTCATTGACCGGACATTCGCACGCGAAAAGAGTTTCTTCGGAAAAGGCTGCGTGGCCCATGTTTCGGTCGCCGATCCAATCTCGCCAATCCTTGCCGGGCATGTCGCCAGCGCCTGCGAAGCGGAAGGCATCCCCTACAAACAGGGCGGCACCTACCTTGTCATGGAAGGCCCGCAATTCTCCACCGTGGCCGAATCCAATATGTATAGAACCTGGGGATGCGACGTGATCGGCATGACCAACATGCCGGAAGCCAAACTCGCCCGGGAAGCGGAGATTTGCTATGCGACCGCCGCCATGGTGACCGATTTCGATTCCTGGCATCCCGATCATGGCGCAGTCGACATCACCTCGATTCTGGAGGTAATGCAAACCAACTCAACCAACGCAAAACGGTTGGTCGAACGAATTGCCGCTATCCTGCCGCGTGAACATGAGCCCTGCCCGCTGGGATCCGACACGGCGCTCGAATACGCCATCATCACCGCACCGGACAAACGCGACCCGGCACTCTTATCCAAACTCGACGCCGTCGCAGGCCGCGTACTGAACCGCTGACCCCTTTGCCACCATCAAGAACGGACTGATTTGCCATGGACTTGCGTAACGGTTTCGACATAAAGCGCTACATTCGTACAATTGAGGACTATCCCAAACCGGGAATCCAGTTTCGCGACATCACCACCCTGCTGGCCAATATGCATGGGTTTCGGGCGGCCGTGGATGAACTCATGTGGCCGTTCCTTTCTGGCGGAATAGACTATGTTGCCGGCATCGAGGCGCGCGGGTTCATCCTGGGTGGCGCGGTCGCGCACGAACTTGGCCGCGGCTTCGTGCCGATCCGCAAAAAGGGCAAACTGCCCGGTAAGGTAATCGGACAGGATTATCAGCTCGAATATGGGGTCGACACGATCGAAATCCACGCTGACTCCATTTCTGCCGGCGACAGAGTGCTGCTGATAGACGACCTGATCGCCACCGGTGGAACCGCAGGGGCGGCGACTGAGTTGATCCGTCAGTCAGGCGGTGAGGTTGTCGCAGCCGCCTTTGTCATCGACTTGCCGGACCTGGGCGGCGCCGACCGCTTACGCAATAAGGGCGTAAAGGTCCACACACTTGCCGAATTCGAGGGCGATTGAGCAGCGACCCCGCGTGAAACCTGACACTGCAGCAAAGGACACTAAGACATGAAGGTCGGAGGCACTCATTACCGCTCTATCTGGCTGGCCGGCGATGGTTGGCGCGTCGAAATCATCGACCAGACCGTTCTGCCGCACGAATTTCACATCGTGCAGCTCGAAACACTTGAGGACGCAGCCCGTGCCATCGAGATCATGCAGGTGCGCGGAGCACCTTTGATAGGCGCCACCGCAGCCTATGGCGTATGTCTCGCGCTACGCGAAG
>JANQIR010000092.1 GCA_028282065.1 Aestuariivirgaceae bacterium | reverse complement strand
TAGTGCCTGTCGTCGAGGCTGACGCCAACCGTGGCATGCGCATCCATCTCCTACCGGGTGCATGCCATGCCGATAAACGGGCCGATCCTGCATGCGCTGGGCGTCATGTGCCTGTTGCGCGAGGGATTGCTCATGGCACACCTGCCTGCGCTGGCCCAGGGCCTGCCCGAGCCGCTCAAGGACTGGCAGGTGATCGAAATCACCCGGGAGGAGATGGATGCGCATGCCACGGTTGGCGTCAGCCTCGACGACAGGCACTACATGATCGATCCACGCTTCAACCGGATCATGGACGAGTTGGTTCGCCATGACATTGAGCCGGTGCCGACACCGTGCGATGCGGTCGGGTTCTGGGGCGGCGCCATCCGCTGTGTCACCTTACCGCTCAGGCGGGATGCGGCATGAGCGGGCTCGATCCGGCCCTCACCCAGGACATCCTGTCGGCTGTCGATAGTGGGTTTGCGGCACAGGTGGCCTTTACCCAGGACCTGGTACGTTTTCCGTCTTTGCGCGGCCAGGAACACACGGCGCAGGATTTCGTGTTTCGCCAGCTTCAGGCGCGCGGTCTTGCCATGGACCGCTGGGCGATCGACGTTTCGGTAATCGAGAACCACCCCGGATTTTCACCCGTCAAGGTGCCCTACGACAACGCGATCAATGTGGTGGGAACACACCGTCCGAGAGATGAAACCGGCAAATCCCTGATCCTCAACGGCCATGTCGATGTGGTGCCGCCGGGACCGCAAGACATGTGGACGCGCCCGCCGTTCGATCCGCATATCGAGGATGACTGGATGTATGGGCGCGGCGCAGCCGATATGAAGGCCGGGCTTGCAGCAAACATATTCGCTCTGGATGCACTGAAGTCGCTTGGATTTCAGCCTGCCGCAACGGTTCATGTCCAGTCTGTCACGGAAGAAGAATGTACCGGCAACGGTGCTCTGTCCGCACTGGTGCGCGGGTACCGGGCCGATGCGGCGATCATCCCGGAACCGGAAGACGACAAGCTGGTGCGCGCCAATGTTGGCGTGATCTGGTTCTGCCTGCATGTGCGCGGATTGCCGGTGCATGTGCGTGAGGCCGGTTCGGGCATGAACGCCATCGAGGCAATGTACGACGTGATCAAGGCGCTTCGAGGCCTAGAAGCGCGGTGGAACGAACGCAAAGCCGCGCACCGGTTTTTTGAAGATCTCGACCACCCGATCAACTTCAACGTTGGCAAGATCGAAGGCGGCGACTGGGCCTCCTCCGTTCCGGCATGGTGCCGTGCCGATTGCCGGATTGCGATTTATCCCGGCGTCGATCCGCGCCGGGCGGCAGAGGAGATCGAACAGGCTGTGCGCGAGGCGGCACGTGCGCACCCCTATCTATCGAACAATCCTCCACAAGTGGAATGGAACGGGTTCTTTGCCGAGGGATACGTTCTTGAAGAAGGAAGCGAAGCCGAACAGACATTGGGCCGCGCTCATGCCACTGCCTACGGCTCATCGCTGGAGAGCTTCGTGACGCCCGGTTATCTCGATGGCCGGGTGTTTGTCCTGTATGACGACTGTCCGTGCCTGGTTTACGGACCTTACTCGGAGAATATTCACGGCTTCGATGAACGTGTCAGCCTTTCTTCGGTCAAACGGGTGACCGGCTCGATCGCACTGTTCATTGCCGAATGGTGCGGGCTGGAGCGGGCGGCTCCTGGCGGGCGCTGAAAGGCCCCAGGTTAAGGGTGCTGACCGGCTCAACCCGGTTCAGGCAAGGCGCATGCCGGTTCCAACAAACAGCCTAACGGCCTCGCCGAGGCTTGCGACGGGAATCTTGTATTCCCATGTTTGCGATCTCTTCAAGCTGCCGACATTGGTGATGAACGCAAACAGCAACAAAGCGGACAAAGCGGCCAGACAGACAAACTTCAGTGGTTTCTTCACAGGCATGAACTGCTCCAAATCGGGGGCCATTTGGGACAAGGCCATGATGGAGCAATTGCCGTGCCAATCGCCTCAGCCAACCGAATGTCCTGAAACGGCACCGCCCGGGTTCACGTGTGTCACTCCTTCAGGGCGGCTGCAAGACGCCGAACGCCGTCTATCAGGGCATCGTCGTCAAACCCGGCATATCCCAGAATGAGCCCCTGCCGCAGCGCCTTTCCCGCATAGAAAGCCGATAGCGACCGTGCCGTGAGGCCGGCCGTATCGGCCCTTTGCGAGGCCTCCTTGTCACTCATGCGCCTGGCGAGTTTGCGATGAAAGTTGGCCACCAGATGCATTCCGGCCGATGCCGGCTCCAGCTCCAGAAGTCCGTCAAGCGCATCGGCTCCAGCCGTCAGCAATGTCTGCTGCCGCCTGGCATAGAGCCTTCTCATACGCCGGATATGGGCGGCAAAGTCACCCGTTTCCATGAACCGGGCGAGCACCGGCTGCGGCATCAAGGAGGCATGGGTCCCGAGCGCATGCAGCGTCATTTCCAACGCATCGATCATGGCGGGGGGAACGACCATGAAGCCGATACGAAGTTCCTTGAACAGGACCTTGGAGAAGCTGCCGATATAGACGACCCGGTCCAGCTTATCGAGGCTCATGAGCGCCGGCAGCGGCTGGCCCTGATAACGGTATTCGCTGTCATAGTCGTCCTCGATAATGAAGCTGCCCGACGCTTCGGCCCATTCCAGCAGTTCGAGCCGGCGCGATAGAGGCAGGGTCGGGCCCAATGGATAGTGCCTCGATGGTGTCACAACGACGCCATTGGCATCGAGCTGCTCGGGCCGGCCGGCATTCAGATTAAACCCCTGCTCATCGACCGGAACCGGCAGGCATGTCATGCCGGCATATTCCAGCGCCAGGCGCATGAGCGGATAGCCCGGCTCTTCCACGAGGATACGGCTACGTGCCGGAAAGATCGTGCGGGCCAGAAGGTCGGTCGCCTCGCCTGCCCCTGAGGTCACGACGATCTGCGACGGCGTGCATTCGATCCCGCGCCACAGGCTCAAGTGCTCGGCGATGGCCGCTCGCAGCGGCGCCCATCCGAGCGGGTCGGGGTTGGCCAACAACGCTGCTTCGGGGTCCCGCCAGATCCGGTCAAACAGTTTCGCCCACTGGGCATGGGGAAATTCGTTCAGATCCGGTGCCGCAGCCTGAAACGGACGCACCGGACTGGGCGGTTCGAGCGTATCGCGGGCCGGCACGTCAAAGGCCTGAACCTGTTCGACCTGCAAAGCCCGCTCCGGCAGATCGGACGTGACGAAGACACCTGAACCGTGACGTCCTTCGGCATATCCCTCACTTACCAGCTGATCGAATGCGGCCGTCACCGTCGCTCTGGAAACGGACAGTTCCTGGGCAAGCGTCCGGCTGGCCGGCAGCCTGGTTCCCGGCCCGATGGCGCCGGTGAGGATCAGACGTCTGACAACCTGCGACAGTTGCACGTTCAAAGGTGCGGGATCGTCCCGATCCAGCGAAATCCCCAGCAATGCCGCATCGTGTTTTGCCATGAAAGTGGCCTGATGTGTTTTCAGAAAATTGGATATTTCGTCCAGTCCACTTTGCACATATGGCTTGAACAAAACAAGGAGTGAATCATGGCACGCGACAGTGATGCGCCTAGCGAACGGGTCAGGGTGAAACGGGTACACGAGCGCGGCAGCTATGACCGCGACACCGTCCACGCGATTCTCGACGCCATGCCGATATGCCATGTCGGCTATGTCGTGGACGGAACGCCCTATGTTACGCCGACTCTGCAGTGGCGCGAAGGCGACCGGGTCTACTGGCATGGTTCATCGGCAAGCCGCATGTTACGCAAGTGCGAAGGAGCCGAAGTGTGCCTTACGGTGACATGCGTGGACGGGTTGGTGCTGGCGCGTTCGGCCTTTCACCACTCGGCCAACTACCGTTCGGTGATGATCCTCGGGCAGGCAGAGAAAATTACAGACCCAGCAGAAGCTGAAATGCGGTTGAAGAATTTCGTCGATGGTCTGTTTCCCGGACGCTGGGATATGTTGCGGCCGATGGCCGGTCAGGAGCTGAAGGCGACAACCGTCTTGTCCATGCCGATCTCAGAAGCATCCGCCAAGGTCCGCACAGGTATGCCGGTCGATGACGACGAAGACTATGAACTGCCGATCTGGGCCGGTGTTATTCCGGTGCGCATGCAGATGTTGCCGCCGGAAGATGACCCGAAGAACCTGCCGGAAGCCGACCAGCCCGATCATGTGACGGCTTTCCAGATGGGTTAGATCTGTCGCTACCAGAGAGGGCAAGCCATGCTGACAGGCGAAATGAAGCGGCTGATCCGCAATCATCGTGCGGGTTTCGTCGCGACGATCAACAAGGACGGCACTCCTGCCGTTTCTCCCAAAGCGACATTCGTTGTCGTCGACGACCAGACATTGGCATTCGGTAACATCCGCTCACCGGGCACGATAGCCAATGTGCGGACGCGGCCGGCGGTCGAGGTGAATTTCATCGACGTGCTGGAGCGAAAGGCCGTACGGGTTGCCGGGACGGCAGAGGTTGTCGGCAAGACCTCTGCGAGCCGGCAGCTGTTGGACGTGTTCGAGAAGGACTGGCCGGACTATCTTCAATACATGACCAGCTTTGTGACGATCGCCATTGGCAAGGCCGAACTCATCCTGTCACCGGCCTACGATATCGGGCATACGGAAGAGGAACTGCGCAGTCAGAATCTGGCGAAACTGAACGCCTTGGCTTAAGGGTCGGACTTTGATGCTGTGATGAAATCCTATCCGGCATAAAAATTCAGGATTGGAGGCCCGTATGTACGCGCAGGATGTGTTTCGCGAAACACGGCAGGATGTGTTGTGCGAGATGATCGAGCAAATTCGCCTCGGGCTGCTGGTGGTGCCGGCCGCGGACGATCTCGCGGCGTCGCACGTTCCCATGGTGGTGGTCCGGCGGCCCGATGGCGGCCTTGAGCTGGAATGCCACGTGGCACGCGCCAATCCACTCTGGAAGGCTGCGGAAAGTCCGGTGCGGGCGCTGGCGGCGTTTCAGGGGCCAAACACCTACATTACACCGGGTTGGTATCCGACAAAGACGATCAACGGCAAAGTGGTGCCGACGTGGAACTACGTCGCCGTACATGCCCACGGGCTGCTGGAAGCGGTGCAGGATACGGGCTGGCTGCATGGTCACGTCAGCCGCCTGACCGATGCAAATGAGGCGGACCGGCCTGAACCCTGGGCGGTCTCAGATGCGCCGGAGCGTTATACGCAGATGATGCTGCGCGGCATCGTCGGCCTTCGCATGACCGTGGATCGGTTGAAGGGTAGCTGGAAGATGAGCCAGAACCGGGAAGATCAGGACCGGATCGGCGCACTCGGCGGGCTGTCAACATCCGAATGCAGCCGGGACCGCGCCGTGGCGGCGGTGATGCAAGGACAGGAACAAGAGCCATGACGCGCAAGCTGATCTCGCAAGGATCGACATTCGAAGAGCTGGTCGGATATTCCCGCGCCGTTGTGGATGGTGACTGGGTGTTCGTCGCCGGCACGACCGGTTTCAACTATGAGACCATGACCATCTCCGAGGACGTTGCCGAGCAGGCCGAGCAGACCTTTCACAACATCAACTGGGCACTGGAGCAGGCCGGCTGCACCCTGGCGGACGTCGTGCGGGTGACCTACATCCTGCCCGACCGGGATGACTTCGAGCCCTGCTGGCCGGTGTTCAGGACGTTCTTCGGCGACAACCGTCCCGCCTCGACGATGATCGTCGCAGGGCTTGCGGACGAACGCATGAAGATCGAGATCGAGGTCACAGCAAAGAAGCGGGCCAGCTAGAGCATTTTTTGTGAAACCCGAGTCACCAAAAATGCTCTATCTCTTTGATATTGAGCATGTTCTTATCCGAAAACCGCACACACTTTTCGGGAACA
>JANQIR010000049.1 GCA_028282065.1 Aestuariivirgaceae bacterium | reverse complement strand
CGCAAAGCTCACTTCGTTCGCTTGCTCCGCGGGGGTGGGCAAAAGCCCGGGCCGCGGTCGCGGTCTTGTGCGCTTGACGTGTGTTGTGGTTCACAACCAGTTGCAGATGGATCCGCAGAGTTGTCACAATTCCTTCCACAGGACCTTTCCGGTTCCCGATCTCGGCAATGCCTGGCGAAATTCAAACCGTTGCGGAACTTTGTAGGCTGCCATATTCGCCCGGCACCACTTCGTCAGATCGTCAGTCGACGGCTTTGCGCAGCCGTCCTTCAGCACGATGACCGCTCGCACGGATTCACCGGTGCGCGGGTCAGGATCACTCACGATACAGGCCTCGCTAATGTCTTGATGGGCGTGCAGAATGGCTTCGACCTCTGCCGGCCAGACTTTGAGTCCCGCGACATTGACCATTCGCTTTAGCCGGTCGACAAAGAAGAAATACCCTTCGTCATCCATGCAGCCGATATCGCCGGTCCGGAAAAACCGCTTACCGTCAATCTCCAGAAATGCAGCTTTGGTGGCTTCGGGCTGCTGCCAATACTCCTGGAAGACCTGAGGTGCGTGCGTAACGATTTCACCGGGTTGATTTGGGCCAAGTTCCAACAATGTCTGTGGATCGATGATACGGGAATCTACATCGAAAATCGGAATGCCAAGACACTGTTTCTTTGGCGCGGGAAGAGGATTGATATGTGTTGGCGCCATGGTTTCTGTCAGGCCGTAGGCTCCAATATACTCAAGGCCGATCAGCTCTGTCATTTTCTGTGCCACGGCCTTCGGCATTTGCGCGCCGCCGCCGCCGATCCCCTGCAGCGATGACAGGTCAACGTCATGTATCTCGGGCAATGCGAGAAAGTCGATCATCATCGTGGTGATCGAACGCCAGTGCTGGATCTTTTCCTGTTCAATCAGTTGTGCGGCAGTGTGAGCGTTCCACCGTGTCGTGAGATAAATGGTAGAGCCGGTGTAGATCGGCACATTCATCGAATGCTGCATTCCCGTGACGTGGCAATAGGGCAGCGTGGCCAAAACTCTTGAACCCTGTTTCATGGCGATCCAGTCGGGATAGGCCTGGATGACGGCATTCACGCTGGCATGCGTATGCAGGCAGCCTTTCGGATGGCCGGTCGTGCCGGAGCTGTAGGGGATGATGCACCAGTCTTCTGGCTTGCGATGGTGTTGGGGCGGGCAATGTCCTGCTGACAGGACATCGTTCCAGGGCTCGCCCATGTGCAACTGCACGTGTGTGTCAACGTCTTGCGGAACAGCAAGGCTGGTCTGTGGATCGATGTAGTCCCTGTAACGTGCCGAGATCAGCGCCGGCCGGCCACAGTCTCGCCAGACGGCCGCGACCTCTCCGCCGAGTTCTTCGCCGAATACAATAGCCCGGGCGCCTGAATCCTGCACCATATGTTGGAGTTCGGAGCGGCGACACATCGGATTTATGGGTACAATCACGGCGTTGGCCGCCAGAATGGCATAATATGCGATTATAAATTGCGGTGCGTTCTGCATGTAGACCGCGACGCGATCATCGGGTGCGATACCCGCGATGTGGTGCAGATATCCCGCCACGTGGCGGACCTGCTCAAGGAGAGTGCGGTATGTCAGCGGCCGTCCGTAATAGATCACGGCTGGCCGTTCGGGAAACAGCTCGGCCGATAAAACAAGATTGTCGAAGACAGAGTGCTTACATGGCGCGAGCGTGTGTGGTTTACCTTCCGGCCAAACGCAATAGTGCCGATCAGGGGACGGTCGGGCGCTGCTGTCATCCATAGCCGGTAAAGTCCTCGCCTGGTTTGATGTTGGGATATTGCTGCACCGAGGTCCCGAACTCACCGAGGATCTGGTTGAGGGGCGTGTAGACCCACGAATAGGAGAACAGGGCGCGTTCCATAAGGTTGATCTGCTCGCCGGGATCGTTCCGGATGTCGTAAACCGGTGGGAACATGTGGGTCTCCAAGGGGGACCACAGTGTTTCGGCGGTCTTCAGGTGGATCTTGAAACTGCGCCATTTCACCGAGAATAGGTCGTCTCCGACGAAACACATGACATGATCGCGGTTTGATTCAGGCTGCGTTCCCAGGATGAATTTCGACTGATCTTTGCCGTCAATGGGCCTGTCGGTTGGAATCCGGTGGCCTTCACCCGCCAGGTTGGCGATTGTCGGCATCCAGTCGAGGGTCGCAAATATCTCATCTGATACCCGACCGGCCTCAATCCTGCCGGGCCAGCGGATCAGCCCGACCGTTCTCAGGCCGGCTTCATAGCCCGTAAAACCGCCGCGCCATGGCCCGTTTGAGCCGCCAAAGCCGCGTTCAATAACCGCGCCATTGTCTCCGCTGACAACGAATATGGTATCTGACGTGATGCCGGCGGTCTCGATTGCATCCGCAATGCGGCCGATATTGTAGTCAAGCTCCGTTAGGATATCACCGTAAGGACCTGTTTTGGTGATGTTCTCGAAATCAGGGTGGTAGCCGATGGGCGGGTGGATCTGGGTCAGGCCGATATAGGCAAAGAACGGCCTGCCGGCCTTAGCCTGTTCGGTGATGTAGGCCTCGGTTCGTTCGACAATGTCCCTGTCCAGGGTCTTGCGCGTTTCAAGGTTGAACGGTTTGACCTTGTGTGACGGCTCGCCCTTCTTGCCTTCCCAGATGAACGGTTCGGGAACGATTTCCGGATCGAATTGCGGTGTGGAGGAATATCCGGCTTCGTCGGAGGTGTTCTTGATGCCGAACCACTTGTCGAAGCCCTGGTCCGTTGGCAGGCGGCCCTCGATTTCACCAAGGTGCCACTTACCGAACAAGGCTGTCGCGTAACCCGCATCCGACAGGAGCTTGGACAGGGTATATTCCCAAGGCGCAAGGCCATATGGCTGTCCGTATGTCACTCGATGCGTGCCGGAACGGATCGGCAGGCGGCCTGTCAGCAGGGCGGACCGCGTCGGTGTGCATTGACTTTCGACATTGAAATTGGTCAGCCGGAGGCCTTCGTTGGCAATCTTGTCGATGTTCGGTGTCGGTATCGTACCGCCTTGGACGCTGATGTCGCCCCAGCCCCAGTTGTCGACAATGATATAGACGACGTTCGGTTTCGTTTGATTTGGCACGTTGCTGCTCCCACGGAAGCGGTGAGATGTCTGTCTAACACCTGCTTTGAGAGGATATCCGGTGAGGATGGGGAGGCAAGTGCGGATGTGCGGTCGTTTCGGACATGTGCCGTTCGGCGCGTTTTTCCGTCAGGCTGCCGGTTGCAGCATGGATGACATCGCCGGGTGCGGCACCTAAGATCGGGCATGATCCGAATCCTTGTCATCGCAGCTTGTCTGGTCGTCGTTTTTGCCGGCATCAAGGTGTCCGCGCCGCTTTTGGCACCGTTTCTTCTTGCAGTGTTCCTTGCGATCATCCTGTCGCCACCGATCGTTCTGCTGGAGCGTGCCGGATTGCCGCTTGCGGCGGCCTTTTCCGTCGTAATCCTCGGGCTTGGTGTGCTGGGTGTTCTGGGTGGGACGGTGCTGCGGACCGCGATCGATCAGTTCATCGTGAACCTTCCGTCGTACGAAGCGAACCTGCGTGTGCAGCTCGGCCAGCTTGAAGAGTTGCTGAAAGGGTGGGGTGTTTCGGGGCCAGGTGAGTTTGTCAACGAAACGCTTAATCTGCAGTTCGCCATGAGTTATGCGGGCACCATAGCCAGGGCGCTGAGTGGAATGCTCGGGCAGACTTTCATCATCCTGCTGCTGACGGCATTCATGCTGTTCGAGGCAAATGGGCTGCACCGCAAAGTGCGTGCCATACCTGACGTTTCACCGGAGTATCTCGATACTCTGGAAGCAAACCTTCGCGGCGTCAGGCGCTATGTATCGCTGAAGGCCGTGATGAGTTTTCTGACCGGTGCTCTGGTCGTGATCTGGCTTTACGCTCTTGGTATCGATAATGCCCTGTTCATGGGCATCCTGGCGTTCTTCCTGAATTTCGTTCCCTCGATCGGTTCCATTATCGCGGCCGTTCCCGGTGTCCTTTTGGGTTTCATTCTGCTCGGACCGATCCCGGCCGTCATTACCGCGATCGGATATGTCGTCATCAACGTTGGTGTTTCGAATGTCATCGAACCGCGGTTCATGGGAGACCGGCTTGGCCTGTCGGCGCTGGTTGTTCTGCTTTCGCTGTTCTTTTGGGGGTGGCTGCTTGGTCCCATCGGCATGTTGCTGAGCGTTCCACTGACCATGGTGGTCAAGGGCGCCATGGAAAGCAGTCCGGCTGCGAGACCGGCCGCCATTATGCTTGGTCCGCCGCCGCCGAAGGGGCCTGATGATTCTTGAAGGCCGATGTGCCGATCAGGTGGAAGAATTCGGGTTATCCGGCCGAAACAGCCACTGGAAATGGCGGGGTTGGGAACCTTGGAAATCCTTGCAACCAATGGGTGTGGAAATTCGCAGATACCCAGGGGACCGATTCTCCCAAACTTGGCCAGGTTGGCTTAATCTGCGTCATATGCTGCGGCCTTCGGCCTGTCTGCGTGCCTAGCCGTGTCCGGCGGGATTGTGTGCAGCAGTTTCGCTACTCATGATTGTTGGTGTATTGACAGAAGTTACTGGTCAATACGTCTGAGATTTAAACCTTCGTTCATTTGAAGGAGGCTGGCCGTCGCATGCCGGTCTGCCTGCGTATACGTCCAGATTCGCCTGAGGTGGCGCTCCGAGACCCCGAATGTTCGCTGATGTAGTTGTTTTTGATCCTTTTTTGATTTCCGATGAGCCAGCATCTACCAGACCGTAAGTGCCGGCTGAACGCGTTCGCAGTATTTTTGTAACAGGCCTGTTGGTCTGGTGGTGTGGGAAGTTTTTAGCGTTTACTTGTGTCTGTATTCTGACGCGTGAAAGAACTGATGAGGTCGAGAGTTAGTCTGGTTGGTGAATGCTTGCTGTCAGCGCTATCGGTCGTGGTGTCTGGACGTACACTGTCTTATGAACTAACGTGTTGAAAGTTGGAGACACATATTACCGGGGATTGTGGATCCGTTCTCATGACAGAACAATTTAGAGGTGTATCTGAGAGCGTGGCCTCTGCCTACGCGGATGAAAGCGCTTTCGTTAAAGCACTTAGGCTGGGTGATCATAAGGCTGCCGAACATCTTGTGCGCACGCATGCGCCGTGGATGCTTAAAGTGGCGCGACGAATCTGCAGTGACCCTTCTTTGGCAGAGGATTGCGTGCAGGATGCGTTCATCAATGTGTTTCGAAAAGTTGGAGAGTTTGAGCAGCGCTCAAGTGTAAAGACCTGGTTGCACCGGATTGTCGTTAACCAGAGCCTGATGAAGCTCAGATCGAGGCCGCAAAGGCGTGAAGAGTCGATCGACGAACTGCTTCCGGTTTTCAACGAGTATGATTGCCGGATAGAAAGGCCGTATCAGGAAATTCCAACGCCTGAAGAGTTTCTCGTGCGGAAAGACCGGCGGGCTCTGGTGCGCCGCAAGATCGAGGAGTTGCCCGAGCATTACCGGATTATCCTGACCCTTCGAGACTTGGAGGATCTGCCGACCCGCGATGTAGCGGATTGGCTGGGATTGAGCGAGGCCAATGTCAAGGTGCGCGTGCACCGGGCGCGGGCGGCCCTGAAAAAGCTGTTGGAGCCCACATTGAGGGGCGAGGCCTTATGATCTCCTCGCTGCTCTCCGGCAAGTCGCTGCCAGTCCGGCGACTTGTGGCGAGCAGCTTAGGGTTGTCTATCTCTTGTGATGAAAGAGCGAGACTATGGCCTGTTTACCTGGCCGGAAAGCTCACATCTTGGCAGGAGCGATTGGCCTTGGAAGTCCATTTGCATCTTTGCCGGGATTGCCAACTTAAGTTGGGCCGCGTCCGCCGCGACATTGACATGCATGTTGTTCAACCGGAATTTCTGCGCTCTCTTGATGGTGGCGATGATGCCGTCTGCCAGGCGGGCGAAAGAGAAGGGCCGATCTTGCCGATGCTGCCGGTGTTCGACAAGGGCATGCGGCGGGTAAGCGCTGCGTACCGTACACCTTATGCCGTTGGGGCTGCCGGATCAGAAATGCCGGTAAAGGAGCGCGTCCTGGCGAAAATCAACGAAATTCCTGAAAGCTATCGTATCGTTCTGCAGCTTCACGACATCGAAAGAATGGACAGTGAGCAAATATCAGGGATACTTGGTCTGAGCGAGTCTGTCGTACGTAAGCGTTTACATAGGGCGCGAGCAGCACTAACAACGTTGTGTCAGCCGTTCATAAAAGAGGAACCGTAATGCAGTGGCCCGTGGGTCAGCGCGTGGCTAGGTGGGTGCGGCAAAGGGCCGTACAGCAAATTCCAAATAGGGTTTCAGGTGTCAGGGGGGTGATGGCGCATGCCCGAGGGTTTATGCTGCGCCACATTCCAGGCATGGTGACATGCAGGGAATTCGAAGATCTGATACTGGACTATCTGGAAGGCGAGCTTGGCGAGAGGCAGAAGCTGGCTTTTGAATTGCATCTCAAGATGTGCCGTGAGTGTCGGGAGTATCTTGAAGCATACCGGCTCACTGTCGAGCTGGCGAGCAACGCTTTGCATGAGCCTGATGCCGAGTTGCCAGATGATGTGCCCGAAGGCCTTGTGGAGGCCATTTTGGAAGCCCGGAATCATTGCGCCCGAAAAAATAGATAAATTTTGTAACGCACCGTATCCTGCAGCATCTAATTCATAATTATTGACGCTATTATGGGCGTTTGGCGGCTTTTTTGTATTTGTTTTGAACTGATCGGGCGGTGCCTAAGTCCCGGAAATTTAGGTACTGCACCGAACGTTTCGGAATATTATACAGTCATGTAGGGAGTTTTGTGGCGTCAATACATTGCGTGTTGTGCTGTCGCGAGGCAAAGAACGGTGGATAGCCTGATAGAAATTCTATGGCCGATATTGGCGGCCATGGGGCTTGGGCCGTTATTTTTCGGGTTCTTTGTACGAATGCGGCATGTCGAGACGCAGCTTTTGTCGGTGTCCTCTCCGGCGGACTCCAAATCGATTTCAATCGTTGCGGGCTGTATGATCAGAGGGCGGATTTGCCGCGCTGGACTGCTTAGTTTGACGGCGATTGGACTGGTACTGTGTTTTCTGACGGTCTGGAACGTGCTGAGGCTGAGTTTCGGGGTCGTCAGCCTCGACCTGCAGCCGGTTGGGATTGTGGCTGCTGCATTTCTGCTTGCGGTGTCGTTTTTGCTGATAGCAATGGAACTTGCCATGTGCCTTGAGCCGATGGAAATCGCCTCTTTGCGCAAACTGAGTGCCGATACCAGAGCATCCTGAAACCAGGTTGCCGGCTTTGGTTAAAAATTTTCAACAATAAGAGTGAAATTTTGTAACCGTCTAATCATGGCGCGCATCTAGTCCTGTGACCGGGGGCGAGTTTCCATACCGGTTGGGACCTGTAGGGCACGAGTGGCCGACCTTGTTGGCTAGTCAGTGATCGTACGGTACTGCGGGGCTGTCGAGCTAATCCGACGGCATCAGGGACTCTGGCACTTGGTCCCTCCCAGCGGTTGTACGGGCGCTTTCGTGCTCTTAGGGCCGGCGGAGCTATCTCCTTCTCACCTGTCTTCCTGCCGGGAAAGAGGCAAGCTCCGCCGGCATCCTTTTCTGATACGGCCAGTTTTCCAGGCTCTATCTCACTTTATCGAGCGTGGGTTGTTCCTCTCCCAACGAATTGGCCGAAACTAGCGGGCCGGGCGTCAATCCGGCCCGCATTTTGTTTGTGGCCGTCCGCGTGAAGATGCGGGGAATATGTGCGGTCGGGGAGATTGTGGCCGGAAGTGCCGGGGGGCGCCGCTGAACCTATGCGTCGGGTGGTAATGGCACATGCACAAAGTTCCAGACTTGGTTGGAAGGCGCAATTTCGCCGCGTCAGAATTGATTCAGCACAATCGCAAAGTGCTCTAACGGCTTGCGGGATGCGCCACCTCGAACCTGGTCGAGGCAGCCGTGAGTTTTTCAACCACTTCAGGCGTTGGTCTTTCATCGGTCACCAACAGGTCGAATTCGTCGAAATCGCAAACCTTGACCAGGGCGGTTCTTGAGAACTTTGTGTGATCGGTGATGACCGTCCGCTGCCGCCCACATTGCAATACGTTGCGGGCAAACTCGGCTTCCTCCAGATGATGATCAAGCAATCCATTGACTGCATCTACCGCAGCAATGGATATGACCGCGTGATGTACGGAGAAATTGGAGATGAATTCGATGGCGGACCTGCCAAATGCGGCTCCGTTGTCGCCATGCAACTGGCCGCCGGCCATATAAACGTTGTTGCCGTTGACGGTGGCCAGCGTGCGGGCGATGTCGGAAGAGTTCGTCACGATGGTAAGCCCCGACTTGCGCAACAGCGCGCGGGCCAGAATGCTGGTGGTCGTGCCGGTATCCATCATAACGCTGTCATGATCGGAAATCATGTCCGCAACGTGCTGGGCTATGGCCAGCTTTTCCCGGGCATTTTCCCGAAGGCGTTGTTCGAAGGGCGCCTCGGCCTCGTCCGTCGCCAACCGCACCGCGCCATGTTGCTTGACCACCAGGCCGCTTTCGACCAGCGGCCGGATGTCCCGCCGGATTGTTTCGAGTGAAACCCCCATGTCGCGGGCAAGCTCGCCGATCCGTGCGGTTCCGCTGGCGCGTGCGGTGCCAATAATATCCAGTTGCCGGCGTGTGAGCTTCGATTGCAAGTTGCTATCCATCGTTACAGTCTATGGTATTTTGTGGCTATACACCATCTAGAACACCACAAAACCACAAGGAAACCCAAAATGCCACAGCAATTGCCACAAAATCATTGACAGCCAACCAGACAGGCATGCACATTTCCCTGTACCGGGTCTGAATGTGCCGCAGATCGCCACACTGTGCCGGCCCGGCAAAGGGAGGATGCCAAAAAATGTTCAAGACCTCGTCGCTGCGCAACCTGGGGAACGCTGGTGCAGCAGCCTTAGCTATTTCGCTGGCGTTCCAGCCGGTATCAGCTGCCCCGGAATCTAAAGACCCGATCAAGCTGACCCTGCATGACTGGACCGGCCAACTCATTACCACCCGGATCATGGGTGAAGTGCTCAAGCAGGCCGGATACAATATCGAGTATGTCCAGGCCGATTACATTGCTCAGTTCGCGGGTCTGAAAACCGGCGACCTGCATGTTGCCATGGAGATGTGGGAGACCACGGGCCGTGATGCCATGGATGAGGCGACGGCCACGGGCAAGGTGGAGAACCTGGGCGAAACGGGTATGCAGGCCATCGAGGAATGGTGGTATCCGGAATACATGAAGGAGAAGTGCCCGGGCCTGCCAAACTGGGAAGCTCTGAAGGACGAGAAGTGCGCGGAAGCCTTTTCCACCGCCGAGACGGCACCCAAGGGCCGGTATCTTGGTGGCCCCGTGACTTGGGGTGGCTACGATGATGAGCGCGCCGAGGCGCTGGGATTGCCGTTTGAGGTTGTTCATGCCGGAACGGACGCCGCCCTGTTTGCCGAGCTTGAGTCCGCCTATCAGCGTAAGGCACCCATCATGTTGTGGGTCTATGCGCCGCACTGGGCGCCTGTGAAGTACAAGGGCGAATGGGTCGAATTCCCGAAATACTCCAAGGAATGCTACGAGAAGGCAGAATGGGGCACGAACCCGGACGCCAAGCACGATTGCGGCAAGCCGCGCGGGCCCATCTGGAAAGTCGCGTGGGCGGGCCTGAAGGACAAATGGCCGGGCGCACATAAGGCGATCACCAACTTCAAGATTGCCAATGACGAAATGGGCGCCATGGTTGCGGATGTCGATCTGAACAAGAAGAAACTCGAAGACGTTGTGGCGGCCTGGATGGAGAAAAACAAGGACCGCTGGTCGCAGTGGATCAAGTAGCCCTTCCATTCTCCTAGTTTGCGCACCGGCGGGAGGCCCGGCTTCTTGCCAGTGCGCCGTACGGCTGACATGCTGCAAACTCCAACGTCACCCGCAACAGCTTTGGGGCGCGCATACATGCCTTCGACCTCGCCACCGGGAACCAAGCTTCAGTGCCGTTCGGTGTGGAAGCTTTTCGGGGAGGGGGCTGGCGCTGCCCTGGCTGAGTCCGGCGGATCGCTGACAAGCGAACAACTGTTGAGCGCTCAGCTCATCGGGGCGGTTCGCGATGTCGATCTCGACGTCCGTGAAGGCGAGATTTTCGTCATCATGGGACTGTCGGGTTCCGGTAAGTCTACCCTTGTGCGCTGCATGTCGCGGCTCATTGAACCGACATCCGGAGAAATCCTGTTCAACGGAGAGAACCTGCTGCAGGCAAGTCCGGCGCGCATGATTGAAATTCGGCGCCATCAGATGGGCATGGTGTTCCAGCATTTTGCCCTGTTGCCGCATCTCACGGTCCTGGGCAACGTCGCATTTCCTCTCGAGATACAAGGTGTCAGCCGCCGCACCCGGGAAGAACGTGCGTTGAAGATGATCGAACTGGTCGGTCTTGAAGGCCGTGAGGGTTTCTTTCCCAACGAGCTTTCCGGCGGTCAGCAGCAGCGTGTCGGCATTGCGCGGTCGCTTTCCGTCGAGCCGGAGATCTGGTTTCTCGACGAGCCGTTTTCTGCCCTTGATCCGTTGATCCGCCGTGAGATGCAGGACGAGTTCATCCGCCTTCAAGCAGTGTTGAAGAAGACCATTGTGTTCATCACCCACGATTTTGATGAAGCCATTCGCCTGGCGGACCGCATTGCGATCATGAAGGACGGTGCGGTGGTGCAGATCGGCACGCCTGAAGAACTGGTGATCAATCCGGCAGACGACTATGTCGCGGAATTTACGCTCAACGTGACCAAGTCGAAGGTCGTACGTGTTGGGTCGATCATGAAACCGCTGCCCAAGCGAGCGCCTTCCGGCGGATATGGCCAAGACGTTGCCGCATCGGCCCGCGTTGCCGAGGTTGCGCCACTGTTCGATGACTCCAGCAATTTGCTGCGGGTGGTCGATGAAGACGGTGGCCCGGCCGGCTGCATCAGCCGCGATGATGTCGTGCGCGTCATGATGCAGGCGTGAGCGGCCATGAGTAGTCAATCGGTCTCAGTCTCCACTTCTGATGCCGGCATTGCGCATTCTCAGCGCAACTGGGGCTGGTGGGCGGTCTGGGTCGTAGCGCTCAGTGCCTTCTTCCTGTTGTGGCAATATGGAAAGCCAGACGCCAAGTGGGCCTTCAAGTTTCCGCGCGAGTTTCAAATTCCGCTCAGACGCTGGATCGGCGACTTCATGACCTGGCTTGTGGATGAGGCGTCCTTCGGCCTGTTCTCATTCACTGAACTGACGCGTTTCATCGCGGCCGTGATCGAATTTCCCTACAAGATCGTGCTGTCGTTGCTCTCCACCGGTTTCCTGCAGGGACAGGGCTCCGATGCGATCCAGATTCTACCTCCCGTCTCCTGGATTGCCGTCATCGCCATTTTCACCATGCTCGGTTATTACGCCGGCGGGCGCCGCCTGGCTCTGCTGATTGCCGCCTGTTTCGGGTTCATTGCGTTGTTCGGACAGTGGGACAACGCAATGATCACCCTTGCTTCGATTCTCATAGCCGTTCCGTTGGGAATTGCCGGTGGTTTGCTGCTTGGCATCGCGGGATACCGCTGGCGCCCCGTTGAAATGGTTCTGAAGCCGATACTCGATTTGATGCAGACGGTGCCGGTGTTTGCCTATCTGGTGCC
Source organism: Aestuariivirgaceae bacterium (assembly GCA_028282065.1). Taxonomy (GTDB): domain Bacteria; phylum Pseudomonadota; class Alphaproteobacteria; order Rhizobiales; family Aestuariivirgaceae; genus JANQIR01. Next base: position 30,399 of record JANQIR010000049.1, on the reverse strand, counting down.
TATCCTGTTTCTTTTCGGATTCGGGCCGACAGCGGCGGTTGTGGCGACCATCATCTATGCACTGCCCCCCATGACACGCGTTGCCATGCTGGCGCTGCGCGGCGTTCCGGGCGAGGTTCATGACCTGGGCAGCATGGTCGGCTGTACAGGCCGGCAAATGACCTGGCGTGTGCTGGTGCCATCGGCCATGAAAGGCCTTATGGTCGGTGTCAACCAGGTGATCATGCTGGCGCTCAACATGGTGATCATCGCCTCGATGATCGGTGCTGGCGGGTTGGGATACGAGGTTCTCACGGCTCTGAGGCGGCTCGATATCGGCGCCGGGCTGGAGGCAGGTTTTGCAATCGTCGCGCTGGCCATTGCGCTCGACCGGCTGTCACAAGCGCTGGCCGAGCGGGCTCAGGCGCATCAACATGCGGCAGGCGTAGACGCCAGTCTCATTCAGCGCCACCCGTACACGGCAGCAGCGCTTGCCATGATCGTCTGTCTTGCAGTTGCCGGACTGATCGTACCGGCGCTGCAGACCTATCCGGAGAGCTGGCAGGTCTCCACCGGCACGTTCTGGTCGGAGGTTGTGCGCTGGATCAATGTCAATTTCTTCGACCAGCTTGAGGCGGTCAAGAACGCACTGCTGCTCAATGTCCTTATCCCGTTCAAGCGGTTCCTGCTCGGTTTGCCATGGTTCGGGGTTGTGGGCCTGCTCACACTTGCGGGTTTCTCGCTGGGTGGCTGGCGGCTTGGCGCGCTTGTCGGCGTGCTGGCCTTTCTGATCGCTGCCACCGGTCAGTGGGACAAGGCCATGGTGACGGTTTATCTGTGCGGCATCTCGGTGATCGTTGCCTGCCTTTTCGGATTTCCGATTGCCATTGCAACGGCAGAACGGCCCAAGGTCTGGCGCTGGGTTCAGGCCATTATCGACACGCTGCAGACCCTGCCATCCTTCGTTTATCTGATGCCCGCCGTCATGCTGTTCCGGGTTGGCGATTTCACCGCCATGATTGCCGTTGTCGCCTATGCCATAGCGCCGGCCATCCGCTACACCGCTCATGGCCTGCGCCAAGTCGACCCGCAGCTAATTGAAGCCGGCACGGCGCAGGGCTGCACCCAGTGGCAATTGCTGACCAAGATTAAGCTGAAACTGGCTCTGCCGGAGATCATGCTGGGCATCAATCAGACGATCATGCTGGCGCTTTCCATGCTGGTGATCACCGCGCTCGTGGGAACGCGCGACCTTGGCCAGGAGGTCTACATCGCGTTGACCAAGGCGGACACGGGCCGCGGTATCGTCGCCGGGCTTTCCGTCGCCTTCATCGCGATCATTGCGGATCGGCTGATCTCCGCAAGCGCCGACCGATTACGCAAACGACTGAGGTTGACCAGGTGATGGACGATCAAACAGGCATTGGCGAACGGATAGACTCCATTCCTTTCTGGACGTCCTCCGTGACGTGGGAACCGCTGAAAGGTGGGCTGTCCAACGAAAGCTTCACCGTCTCTCATGGCGGAGACAAGTTCGTTGTCCGGTTCGGCAAGGATTTTCCGTTTCATCACGTCTCCCGCGATCGCGAGATCATGGCCACGCGTGCCGCTTACGAGGCAGGCTTTGCACCGGAACTGGTTTTTGCCGAACCCGGCATCATGATTTCGCGCTTCATCGATGCGAAGACATACGGGGAAGAAGACGTTCAGGCGAACATCGAACGCATAGCCGAGACAGTGGCCCGGTTCCACAACACCATGCCGCGCTACGTGACCGGGGCGGGTTTCATCTTCTGGGTCTTCCATGTCATCCGGGACTATGCGCGGACCCTCGAAGAGGGCGGCAGCCGGATGCGCGAACATTTGTCCGGTTATCTGGAGGTGGCCGGCGAGTTGGAGGCCGCCCAGGAGCCGCTGCCGATCGTCTTCGGCCATCATGATTTCCTTCCGGCCAACTTTCTCGATGACGGCAAAAAGCTCTGGGTCATCGACTTCGAGTATGCCGGGTTTTCCACGCCCATGTTCGATCTGGCCGGAATAGCTTCAAATGCCGGCTTCGATGCCGCACAGGCCGAAGAGCTGTTGCAAATCTATTTCGGGGCAGCCCCGAGCGATGCGATCCGCAAGAGTCATGCGGCGATGCAATGCGCATCGCTCCTGCGCGAGGCGATGTGGAGCATGGTGTCGGAACTTTATCTTGATGCGCCTGGTGTCGACTACGTCGCCTATACGGCGGAGAACCTGGAGCGGCTGGAAGCGGTTCTCGATGCCTATCGCACGCGTTACGGAAAGGCCTGAGCGATGCAACTTCCCGACCATGCCGAAGTTGTCGTCATAGGTGGGGGCATCATCGGGTGTTCCACGGCCTATCACTTTGCGCGCGATCACAAGGCCGATGTCCTGCTGCTGGACCAGGGCAAACTGACCGGCGGGTCCACGTGGCATGCAGCAGGCCTCGTCGGACAATTGCGGTCTTCGGCGTCGATCACACAGGTGCTGAAATACTCGGTCGATCTTTATCGCCAGCTTGCGGGCGAAACAGGCCTCGAAACCGGTTGGAAGATGACGGGCTGCCTGAGGCTCGCCTGCAACGAGGACCGGTGGATCGAGTACAAGCGTCTTGCAACCACGGCCGGCAGCTTCGGCATGGACATGCATCTGCTGTCGCCGTCCGAGGTCAAGTCCATGTGGCCGCTCATGGATGTCAGCGATCTTGTCGGGGCGACTTTCCTGCCGACCGATGGGCAGGCGAGCCCTTCGGACATCACGCAGTCGCTGGCGAAGGGCGCGCGCATGCATGGTGCAAAGATCGTGGAAGGCGTCCGTGTGACCGGGTTCATCATGGAGGCCGGCCGTATCACTGCAGTCGAGACCACCGCCGGCACCGTGACGTGCGAGAAGGTGGTCAACTGCGCCGGCCAATGGGCGCGGCAGGTTGGCGTCATGGCTGGCATCAACGTGCCGCTGCAGCCGGTCAAGCACCAGTATATCATCACCGAGAAGATCGACGGCCTAAGCCCGGATGCAGCAACGGTTCGCGATCCGGACCGGTTTACCTATTTCAAGGAAGAAGTTGGCGGTTTGGTCATGGGGGGGTATGAGCAGAACCCCATCGCATGGACAACCGGCGATGTGCCGGATGATTTCGAGTTCCAGCTTTTCGATGACGATTGGGATCATTTCGGCCAGCATCTTGACCAAGCGGTGGCTCGTGTTCCGGCACTGGCCGAAACCGGCGTGAAGCAAATGATTAACGGGCCGGAGAGCTTTACGCCGGACGGAAACTTCATCCTGGGCGCGGCGTGCGAATGCGCCAACATGTATGTGGGTGCCGGTTTCAACGCCTTCGGCATTGCCTCGGGCGGCGGGGCAGGCTGGGTTCTGGCAAAGTGGGTGGTGGATGGTGAAGCGCCGATGGACCTGTGGGTTGTCGATATCCGCCGCTTCACGGACTTGCACAGAGACCGCGACTGGGTGAGCGACCGCACGCTGGAAGCGTATGGAAAGCACTACACCATCGGCTTTCCGCATGAGGAGTATGAGTCCGGCCGTCCGCGCATCGTTTCGCCGCTTTACGAACGCATGCAGGCACAGCGTGCAGTCTTCGGTTCGAAGCTGGGCTGGGAACGGCCTAACTGGTTTGCGCCGGAGGGAGCCGCGGCAGCGGATCAATATTCCATGGGGCGGCAGAACTGGTTCGAGGCTGTGGGCGACGAACACCGGTTGGTGCGTGAAAGTGTTGGAATTTTCGACCAATCATCCTTCGCCAAGTTCGAGCTGAAGGGCAAAGATGCGGCGGAGGCCCTGCAGTGGATCTGCGCCAATCATGTGGCAAAGCCGCCGGGCAGGCTTACCTACACCCAGTTGCTCAATTCGCGCGGCGGCATCGAGTGCGATCTGACCGTTGCACGCCTTTCGGACAACCTGTTCTACATCGTAACGGGTACCGGTTTCCGGGTGCATGATAGCGCCTGGATCAGCGACCACATTCCCGCCGGCTTGGATGCCAGCTTGTCGGATGTTACTGAGGACTACGGCACGCTGTCCCTGATGGGGCCACAATCGCGCCGCGTGCTTGAGGCGGTCTGTGATGGCGCATGTACAAACGAGGCCTTTCCTTTTGCCCATGTACGCGAGCTGGACATCGCCGGGAGCCCTGTAAGGGCCTTACGTGTCACCTATGTCGGGGAACTGGGCTGGGAGCTGCATGTGCCGCTTGAGGCCACAGGCGACGTATTTGATGCACTGATGGCGGCGGGCAGTGATTTTGGCATCCGTCCGGTCGGCTACCGCGCGCTGGAAAGCCTGAGGCTGGAAAAGGGATACCGCGCTTGGAGTTCGGATATCACGCCGAACGACAGTCCGTTTGAGGCGGGCCTCGGCTGGGCCGTTAAGCTCAAATCGGATCAGCCTTTCATGGGACGGGACGCAGCGGAGAAGGCGGCCAATTCCGTCCCGGGCAAACTGTTGGCCTGTTTCACGGTGGACGATCCCGATGTGGTTCTGCTAGGGCGCGAGACGATCCTGCGCAATGGAGAGTTTGCCGGATATCTGACCAGTGGCGGCTACGGCTACACCGTTGGCAAGCCGATCGGATATGGCTATGTGAGAAATGCCGGTGGTGTCACGAAAGACTATTTGGAGGATGGAACCTACGAACTGGTCGTGGCGCAGAACACTATACCAGCATCCCTGCATCTTGAGCCGCTTTACGACCCCACAGGTGAACGCGTGAAGGCCTGAGTTCGGACTTATCCGTTTCTGACAGCGTCCACATGCGCCGGAAAGCCCCGCTCGGCCATCAGGGCCTTGCAGCGGGCAAACCGGCCATCGGCATAGGCGCGGAAATCCTCCGCAGGGTTGTCGTTGGCAAGCTGAATGAGACCCCACAAGGTCCACAACAGGTCGCACATTGCCTTGTAGATCACCACGCGGCCATGCTCCGAAGCGGTCGGCTCACGGCTGAAATAGGCGGCAAGCATTTCTGCGTCCTGTTCACTGTTGAATTCGCCCTCAACGGACAGGTCTCCGAGGTCCCACATGGGGTCGTTCATGCCGGAGTATTCCCAGTCGACGATCCACATCTTCTCGCCGGTATCGAGGAAGTTTTCGCAAAGCGGGTCGCAATGGCAGGCCGCCAGTTTTGCCGGGTGAGCGGCCAGGGCCTCGCGGATGGTGGCTGATTCTGCGACAACATCGTGATAGCCGTCCGGCAGTTTCACATCCTTGCCGGAGAGAATGCCAAGATACTCGTCGATCATGCCGAAGAGCTCGAAGTGGAATGGGAACTGAGTACCGGACTCGTGAAGCTGCCGGAATGCTTTCCCCGCCCGTGCTGGCGATCCTTTTCGGGATCGGAAATGCTCCGGACTCATGGTCTGTGTGCCCTCGATGTAGCGGGTCACCATGACGCCGGTATCCGGGTCAGCGTGCAGGACTTCCGGGCTCACGCCTGCCTTTGCTGCCTCGCGTGCGGCCACCGCTTCGTTCTGCCGGTCGATATACTCTTCCGTTCCCTTTCCCGGAATCCGCAGGCAGTAGTCTCCCGCCCTGAAAACAAGGTTCGTCAGCCCGCCGAGACGTTCTATCGAGCCCTTGTAATCCTGCAATCCGGGAAGCTCGGCCATTGCGGCGCGGGCTTGCGCAATATCGTCTTCACTCATCTCGAAATTTCCGTCTGGCGTGTTTGATACGAAGGGCAGGATGGCTATCATGACGCGGTATGCAAGAGATGCAAGCCGGGAGGGCGCTTTGACGGGTGATAAGCACGCAGGCCTGTTGGGCGCAGTATACGATGCCGGAGGGGGTGACGAGGTCGCCCGGCTTTATGATCGCTGGGCGGAAACCTATGACGCGGAAATGGCCACTGCCGGGTACCGGCACCCGTCTATCTGCCTTGGTCTTCTGACCCGCTACCTGCCGAAGGGGGCAGCGCCCCTGCTTGATGCCGGGGCAGGGACCGGCCTGATCGGCGAGTGGCTTGGAATTCTCGGGTACCCGGATGTTGAGGGGCTGGATATCTCAGCTGGCATGCTTGCCGTTGCGGCGAAGAAAAATGTTTATTCAGCGCTACACAAGCTGGCGTTGGGCAGTGACCTTCCATTTGCCGACGATCACTTTGCAGGCGTTATATCTGCAGGTGTTTTCACGACCGGGCATGTCGGGGCAGAGGGCCTGGACGAATTGGTGCGGATTTGCCGTCCGGGCGGTGTTGTTGTCCTGACGGTGAAGAACGCCTTGTGGGAGAGCGAGTTTGAGGCGCGCGTCCTACAGCTGGAGGGCGCCGGCAAGGTTGAGAGACTTGAAGAAACCGGGCCCTATGTGTCCATGCCGGGCGAAGCGGCCACGAGTCCGAGCCGCGGGCTGGTATTGCGGGCAAAGTGACGATGTCCGCATCTTCATGGCTGCCTTGTGCGCTTCATGGGCGTGGGTGTGCGACTGCCTTTTCCAGCATGGTGGCAAGGTTGCCCGCCGGAAGGACGGATACGTCTTCAAGCCCCAGCCATTGGGACATCTCCCAAAGGTGCCGGCTGAGAGCTTCTGCCGTTTCTGCTGTCTTGTGTCCGGCTTCGGCATGTGCGGCATTGACCTTCAACGTTGCAGCCTGACGATCCGCCTTGAGGCACACGCGGCCGGCCATGCGTCCCTTATGCAGGAAGGGTAGAACATAATAGCCGAATACCCGTTTTGGCGCAGGCGTATAGATTTCGATCCTGTAGCGGAAATTGAACAGTCTCTCAGCGCGAGAACGTTCCCAGACCAGGGGGTCAAACGGGGACAAGAGCGCCGAGCCGGTAGCACGCGATGGAAGTGCGACATCGCGGGCGAGATAGGCCGGGTTTTTCCACCGTTCAACGGTGACCGGTTCCAGTTCTCCGGCCTCGATGAGTTCGTTCAGCGCAACCTTGGTCTCGGCAACAGGCAGGCGAAAGTAATCACGAAGGTCGGTTTCGGTGCCGACACCCAGTGCACGTGCCGAAAGGCGGAGCAAGTTCCGGATCGCGTTGCGTTCCGGCGGTGCGGGCGCATTGTAAATCTCCGCCGGGATGACACGTTCCGGCAAATCGTAGATGCGTTCGAAATTGCGCCGCGCGGATGCTGTGAGTTCACCGGTCCAGAAAAGATATTCCATGGCGGTTTTGCCTGGGCTCCAGGACCACCAGTCGGGCGTGTCGCGGGAGCCGGGATCGGGCAGGTCGCAAACCCTGCAGGCGCCGTTGGTGCGGATGAAGTTCAGCGCTTCGCTGACATAGTCGCGACGTTCGTGCGCAAATGTCACCAGTTCTTTGTAAATTCCAACCCCGCGGGCCGCCCGGTCCATGCGCCAGCGCATATAGGGGTAAAGCCGCATGGGCAGCAGGCTTGCCTCATGGGCCCAATATTCGAAGACTTCGCGTTTGGCTGGCTGGAGGGTCCGTCCGTCCAAAGCCGCGTGTCTATACCGGCCGACACGGGCGAAAACGGGCAGGTAGTGTGACCGGCACACGACGTTCACGCTATCGATTTGCAGCAGGTTCAACCGGTCTATGGTCTTTTCGAGCGTGGGCCAGGTGGCATTGCCCTGCGACTTGACTGTGCTGGCCATCCCCTGAGCTGCCAGGGATATCCGTCTTGCCTGTTCGCGCGAAAGACTGGGTGAATTGCTCATGGGCCCTGACCTAGACGCAGCGCCCGCCGTCCACTTCAAGACACACACCGGTCAGGAAATCGGCTTCATCAGAGGCAAAGAACAGAGCGCTGTTTGCCATGTCGCGCGGGGTCGAGAGCCGGCCAAGCGGGACCGTCGAGACGAATTTGGCGTGCATTTCATTGGTAACGGTTCCGCCCAGGAATGCGGCGAGCATCGGGGTTTCTCCGGCCACGGGGCATAGGGCATTGACGCGGATGTTTTGCGGTGCCAGTTCCACGGCCATGGATTTGGTCAAGGTAATGACGGCGCCCTTTGACCCGTTGTACCAGGTCAGCCCCGGCCTTGGCCTCAGCGCAGCGGTGGATGCCGTATTGATGATGACGCCGCCGCCGTTTGCCTCCATGGCAGGCACAGCTTCAAGGGCACTCAAATAGATGCTTTTGACGTTCACGGCGAATATGCGGTCGAAGGTGTCTTCATCGACCTGAAGCATTGGCTGATTGATCTGAGGCATGCCGGCATTGTTGACCAGGATGTCGAGCTTGCCATAGGTGGCGAGTGTGCCCTTCACGAGGATTGCAACATCGTCCCTGTTGGCGACATCACAGGCAATCGCCGTTGCCGCGCCGCCGCTCTGCGATATCTGCCGGGCGACGGATTGGCCGGCCTCGGCATTGATATCGGCAACGACGACCTTTGCGCCTTCTTCGGCAAAGCGCTTTGCAATGCCGTCGCCGAACCCAGACCCGCCGCCGGTCACAATTGCCACTTTTCCCTCAAGCCGCGCCATGTCGGTTTCCCTTTGCTGTGTCCTGCTGTTTGCGCCCGTGGTGCCGATTGTTTTGTCGTGCGTCAAAGGTACCCGATCGGGGCGGACAGACAATCTCTTTGCGCGTTCTGCCTAACCATGCTGACACAACCTGACAGTTGGCGGTGGCGCTTGCTTACAGGGCCAAGAGATCCGGGCCGTTAATGTGGGCTTCACCATAAAATTCGATTCAAATTTTATCTATCTCGGGTTTCAGGCACTGTGCTTGCAGCACGAAGGGTCCTTGTGCGTATGGAATCTCTTGGGGACTTGCGAGATTGCCTTAACTGCAGGGACTTGCGGAACTGGCGGTGCCGATGGAGGGGCGGCACCGCCAGACTTTTTTGGCCGAACGATCTTGTTGCAGGCCGCTCACGCGCTTTGTAGGGCCGCTGCTTCGGGGACGGACGTTCCTGCCTTCAAACCGGCATCATAGCGATATAACGTAGAGCAATAGGGGCAGACGATTTCCGTATCATCGCCCATGTCCAAAAAGATGTGCGGATGGTCGAATGGCGGCCGTGCTCCCATGCATTTGAATTCTTTGGCGCCGATGTGGATCGTAGCGACACCCATGTCATTGTGGAATTTTGGTGTTATGTCGTCCGCCATAGTGTAAATCCCCAAAGAGCGCCCTTAGCAGCAGGCCTTGCCGATCAGTCCGGCGAATAGCATATCTGGCGTGCCGCTCCAACACCTTCCCGGGGATCCGACGCTTGCAATATTTCCGGTCTAACGACGTGGATATCGCTTATGAGGTGACCGGTGAGGGAGATCCGATCGTTCTCATTCACGGGTTTGCATCCAATAGTGCAACCAATTGGGGCTTTACCGGCTGGGTGCGGCTGTTGTCCGATCTCGGACGGCAGGTGATCTGCATCGACAACAGGGGACACGGCCATAGCGGCAAGCCTTACGACCCTGCGAAGTACGAGGCCACTGAGATGGCGGAAGATGCGCGGCGGCTGCTGGATCACCTTGGCATCGCGCAGGCGGACTTCATGGGGTATTCGATGGGCGCCCGCATCGCCACCTTCGTGGCCATCAGGCATCCTGGCAGGACCAAGAGCGTTGTTGCCGGTGGCATCGCGTCCAACATTTTCGGCGGCGTTTCCGGTGGCGATGTGATCGCGGACGGGTTGGAGGCGGCCAGCCTTGACGATGTCACGCACCCCACGGCCAGGGCATTCAGGATGTTCGCCCAGCACACCAGAAGTGATTTGAGGGCACTGGCGGCGTGCATGCGCGCCGGCCGTCCGGCGATCACAAGGCAGGCGCTGGCGACGATCTCCTGCCCCTATCTTATTGTCGTGGGAAGTGAAGATGATATTGCCGGACCTGTGGATCCCCTGGCTGCGGCGGTGCCTGGTGCGCGCGCCGTCGTCCTGCCGGGCCGTGACCACATGAAGGCGGTCGGAGACAAGGGATACAAGGCCGCAGTAAGGGCGTTCCTGGGGCTTTGATCTGGGGTCGATCCAATCATTACGTTGACGTAAACTTGACTTGTAGCGGGCAAGTGGTTCTATCATCCAATGACCAATCTTGAGCAAAATACAGATTTCAGCCGTGCGGAATTCAGTGGTGCCAATGGGAATACGCTGCGCGCCGATATATTCGAAGCTGCCGGGAATGTGCGCGGCCAGGTGATCCTGGCGCATGGCGGCGGGCAGACGCGGCACTCCTGGCGGGGAACGGCCAGGGCTCTTGCGCGGCTTGGCTGGCGCTCCATAACGCTCGATCAGCGGGGTCATGGCGACAGTGACTGGGTCGCAGATGGCGACTATAGCTTTGACGCATTCGCCGCTGATCTTGCGGCTGTAGCGCGGGCTCTCAGTGTTCAAGGCCGTTCGGCACCGGTTGTAGTGGGGGCATCGCTAGGGGGCATCGCCGGCCTTGTCGTTGGTGGTGAGCATGCTCCTGATACAATTTCCGGCCTGGTTCTGGTAGACATTACACCGATCGTAAAAGCCGATGGCGTTGAACGGATCCTCGGTTTCATGGCATCGCGGGCAAAGGACGGATTTGCGACGCTTGAAGAGGCGGCAGATGCGATTTCGGCCTATCTGCCGCACAGACCCCGGCCCAAGGATTTGTCGGGTCTTGCCAAGAACCTACGGCTCGGTAGTGACGGCCGGTACCGTTGGCACTGGGACCCGCGCTTTCTCGACAGCCGGCGAGATTCGCGTGAACATGTGGTTGAACTTCAAACGAAATTGCAGATGGCGGCTGGCAATCTCACCCGGCCGGTTCTTTTGGTCAGGGGCCGTGAGAGCGAGCTTGTCGGAGAGGCGGAAGCACGTGCTTTCGCCGAATTGGTGCCGCATGCAAAGATAGCCGATGTCAGCGGTGCCAGACATATGGTTGCCGGCGACAAAAATGATGTTTTCAGCAATGCGGTCGTGGATTTTCTTGAGGATATTACGCCATTGGCGAAAATAGCCTGATGCCGGACTTGCAATTTGCTCTTCACATTTTGTTTCAATACTCCACATATGAGGTTTAAGGCGGTATGATATCCGCCTGCTGATTGGAGGAACGTGATGTCCACGAAACTGTCAACCGTCGCTGCGGTGTCATCGGTCGATCCGGTGTGGGACCGTGTCCGGCTGGAAGCCGAAGATGTCACGAAAAACGATCCCAGCCTCGGCGGTTTTATCTTCGCGTCGGTCCTCAATCATGATCGTTTCGAAGACGCCCTGTGTCACCGCCTGGCTCAGCGGTTGGGGAACGCGGATATCGGTGCAAACCTTGTTGTTCAAGCGTTCGAGGATGCACTGGATGCAGATCCGGACATCGGGATGGCGGCGCGGGCGGACATCATGGCAATACAGGACCGGGATCCGGCGTGTGACCGGTTCATCGATCCGCTGCTGTATTTTAAGGGCTTTCAGGCGGTGCAGACCCACCGCATGGCCCACCGTCTGTATAAAATGGGGCGTAAGGACTTCGCTTATTACCTGCAGAGCCGCACGTCGATGATCTTCAGTGTCGATATTCATCCTGCTGCCAGAATGGGCAAGGGGATCATGATCGACCATGCGCATGCGATCGTGATCGGTGAGACGGCAGTGGTTGAGGATGATGTGTCGATGCTGCATTCGGTGACGCTGGGCGGGACCGGTAAAGCCGATGGCGACCGCCATCCCAAGGTGCGCCGTGGCGTGCTGATTGGTGCTGGCGCTGCGGTGCTTGGCAACATCGAAATCGGAACCTGCTCGCGTGTTGCAGCCGGTTCCGTCGTTTTGCATGATGTGCCGGCCAACCGGACCGTCGCAGGTGTTCCCGCCAAGGTGGTTGGATATGCCGGGTGCGATCAGCCGGCGCGCAGTATGAACCATACGATCAGCGATACCGGCGAAAATACCAAGGGCTGACGGCCGCGTCATGTGTTTGCCGATGCGGCGGCGAACCTGTCCGGATCGGGCATATGGGGCGGCTCCGGCAAGCAGCGAGTTCACATGGCGCATTGCACGCACAAGCTTATGCTTGTGTTAGCCTCTGCCCCGGAATATGGGTAAGTCCGATTCCAGATTCTGCGAGACGCCAAAGGCAACTGAACCGTGCAACCAGATGAAATCCGCAAGCTGACCAACTTTTTCCGCACCAAATTTCAGCTTCCCTCGATCACGGTGCGCAAACGGCCGCAAAAAGATGACTCGGCCGAGGTCTATATCGGCGACGAGTTCATAGGTGTCTTGTTCCGGGATGATGAGGACCCTGACGATCTGTCCTATTCGTTCCAAATGGCGATCCTGGACTTCGACCTCGAAGATTGATCCCTACAACGGCTTTGCTACTGCTGGGGCTTTGCTACTGTTGATCGGAGAAGTGAAACATGTCGCGGACCAATCGGGTGACTGTCGCGTCGATGAGTTTCCACTGCGGCAAGTGTGACCTTGAAAAGCGGTAGCGGACCGTGGTTTTGGCGGTGATTTTGATGGTCCTTTCACAAAGGATCGGGCCAAGGCTTGACGCTTTCAGATCGCACCTGATGAAAGCGGGTCTGGTGTTCAGCCTGCCCACGAACAGCTCCAGATCAGCATAGGGCGATTGTGCGGCAAACGAGTACCTGGTGAGCTTGTACTGGGTTTGTGTGGGCTCTCCTTCGAAGTAGTGCGGGTAGATCTTCTCGAAACGTTGCAATGCAGCCGCGCTGCCGTCGTCAGGTTCGAATGTCATCAAGATATGGTCGTCGAGACTGGTTGCTTCCTCAGGCCGTTTCGTGGGCATGCGCGGTACGTATGGCCAGGGGAGCTGCAGGTCGACCTGTCGTACGCCGCCCAACGGGGTGCGCCGTTTGGTTCGTGCGATCAGATTGCGGGGAACCAGCAATTCGCCTTCGTTGAAGGCGATACGGACCGGTTCGGTGGAAATGGGTTGACCATTGCGCCTGGCAAACAAAAGATCCGGATTGGGAATGAAATAATAGGCGATAATTCCCCCGGCCAGGAGGAAGAACATCATCAAGCCGAAAAGGGCGATCAGGCCTGGAGATCTTTCTCTGGGGCCGCCATAACGGCCATGCCGGCTTCTGCCAAACACCATTTGCGCTACAATCCAAGTGCATCAAAGATTTACCGGCACCGTTGGTATCGCAAACGGCGTCTCAGACCAACCGGCAATTCCCGCTCATCAGCCGGCTGTCTGGTTCACTCCGGATGCAGAGTGCTGTAAGACCCTTGGGCATGTCGGTAGGGATTCTCGATACGGAACTGTATCGCCTGGGGTGGCAGCGCTTTGCGTTTGATGAGAGTGTGGCCCGATGGGTGACGGCGACTTTGCCGGCAGCGCGTGCGAGTGTAACGGAGCCGCAGAATGCAAGTTGGCTACGGTACGGTGGAACTTGGTTTGCCGGCGTCAATGTACTGCCGAATGATGCAACCGGCGCAGTTTCAGGCGGTGTTCCACTTGCGGGACGGGTGATCGATTTCATCGCCGGCAATATCGTACCTGGCGGTCCTGATTGGGAACACGGCCAGGTTTCGGTTTGTTATCCGGGATATCCGCAGCGATCGATGGAAGAAAGTGAGGCGATGCACAACTATCGCCGTAACCGCAATGCTGCACATATTGACGGGCTTTTGCCGGAAGGACCGGCCAGGCGACGGCATTTGCGCGAATTTCACGGGTTCATTCTGGGCTTGCCGATGACGCAGGTGCCGGAAGGCGCATCGCCTTTGGTCGTGTGGGAAGGTTCGCATGAACGGATCAGGTGTGCCCTGACAGGAGCTTTCGGCGACTTGCCCCCCGGCCAATGGGGGGACGTGGATGTCACGGAGATCTATCATCAAGCGCGCCGTGAGATTTTTGAAGATTGCAGGTGTATCGAACTGGTCGCCCAGCCCGGGGAGGCCTATCTTGTGCACCGGCTTGCCTTGCATGGGGTGGCACCTTGGCGCGACGGTGTGAGTGTTGGAAGGGATGGACGGATGATCGTTTATTTCAGGCCGCAGCTGGAGCAGGTTCAAGACTGGCTCGTGTCACCTTAGGGCAAGGTGGCCGGGGTTTCGGCTGCGGAATGTCTGGAAAATCAAACTTTTTCAGCTGTTGCTTCATAAAGTGAATCAGGTGCTCGCGTAGCTGTTTACCTCTGCGTCAAATCAGCAGAGCTGCTTCGATTGTGCTGAGAGCTGCAACCATCTCCCGAGTTGTCGGGCCCACGCCATTGGCCGTTTGCGGGGGTTTGCAGCCTGGACGGCGATAGTTGTCCGAGGCTGCAATTCTCTGTGCCAGTGATGTGTTGTGTTCGCTCATCGCCATATCCTCCGTAAGCTGTGATTTCAGTGTAGGCGGGATGGCCCGTGCTGGATGTGCACTCCGTCACATTGCAAATCCGTATCTGCGGCACGGAACTTGCTCCCAAACCCGGGAGATCGGGGTGCGTGGGCTTCTTTTGGGGACAACTGTTCCAGAACCGGACAGTGTCGGGTGATCTCGCAATGCTTGCATACATCTTTGCGATCGCAACGGGCCTGAGCGCAGCCGGCCTGGTGGGAAGCGGCTGGCTGCTGTTGACAGGGGAACCCGTATATTTGGGACTCCTTGGCAGGCGTGGTGTGCTTTTGCCGTTGAGAACGCTGGTTCTGGTGTTCGCCGGACCCGTGATATTGCTCAACTCGGCGGTTAGAATGGCCGTGGACGAGGGCAGGCCGGTAGGATTCTGGTGCTTTTCCGGGCTTGCCGCCGGCTGGGCGTTTGTCGAAGGCGTCACAATTCTCGTTGTCTTTGGAGTGCTATGACCCTAATCGTGTTTTTATCCGGGCTGCCGGCTTGCCGGCAATTCGGGTGCAACATCAATGAACATGGACAGGCTCGATGGCGATCTACGAACTGGACGGCGTGCGGCCGGACTTACCGGAAGACGGTAACTACTTCATCGCTCCGACAGCGGCTGTGATCGGCAAGGTGCGGCTGGATCATCAGGCCAGCGTCTGGTTCAACGCCGTTGTCAGAGGCGACAATGAGTTGATCCACATTGGCCGCAACAGCAATATCCAAGATGGCGTCATCTTACACACCGATATGGGGTTTCCAATGGTGATTGAGGAAAACGTCACCGTCGGACATATGGCCATGCTGCACGGTTGCACCATCAAGGCAGGCGCTTTGATCGGAATGGGAGCGACAGTGCTGAACGGTGCGGTGATCGGCCGGAATTGCATTATTGGTGCGCATGCGCTCGTGGCGGAAGGCAAGGAAATTCCCGATAACTCGCTCGTCGTAGGGACGCCTGGGAAGATTGTGCGCACCATGGACGATGAAGAGGCTGGCAGGCTCGCCCATATTGCCGGGCACTATGTGGAAAATCAGAAACGGTATCTGGCAGGCTTTCGGCAGGTCGACTGAGGAAGGCTTTTGCACACAAGGGGTGAAGCCGGCCCTGGGTGGGAGCAGGGCCGGCTTCGAAGACCCGGTCTGGTGGGGGATGGGGAGGGGGACGCCGACCGGGCCTAAGGTGATGAGTTGTTACAGACGTGTTCCTGTCAGTTTTTGCCAGCGACTTCGCCGGCATGCAGACGGGAGTTTGTGGTCAATGCGACCCAAACTTGCGGATTGTATTGCGACTGCCGTTTCAAGAACCGGTATTGCGTTTGTGCCCAGCGCAACACCGTATTGCGGCGGTTGTCTAAAATGAAATCGCCAGCGTCCGTGCGTACCGTCAAAACCGCGTGGCCTTCACCATGCTCGTCCAGGACGACGGTAATCAGCAGGGTTTCAGCAGGAAATCCATGGCCCTCAAGAAACCGCTTCTTGAGCAAGACGTAGTCTTCGCAATCTCCGGCTTCTGTGGGATAGGTCCAGTGTTCCGGCTGGCTGTACAGGTCAAGATCGCTGACGGGATCGACGGCCTGGTTTATATGGAAATTGATTTCGTTCAGAAGCGCCCAGCGGGCTTCGGTCATTTCAATGTGGCTGTGGCGACCACCGAGCTTGCGGCATTCATCCTGGTGCCTGGCACAAAACTCCACGTACCCCACGGGTGGCAACGTGGTGCCGTAGACCGGCGTATAGACCCGTTCACCATTGAAGTTGTAGCTCTTGTTGACGGTTTCCAACGCTTTGGCCGGCCCGGTCAACGCGACCATGGCCACAAAGAGTCCACCTGCCAGTTTCCCAAACATCCGAACGCCCCAAAACCCTGTTCTTGATTGGCTGAGATCATAGCGAAAGGAGTTTTAGGTTCGGATAAGTTCAAGCCTAGTATTTGAATTTATTACTCGAAATATTATTAACCTTGAGATTTGGTATAGCCGCAAACGCATCAATGAGACGCGGGTGACTGGCACCGTTATCTCACTGATCGTGCTCAGAAAAAAAGACGATTAATCAGCGTGTTAGCCGACCTGATTGGCTAGCTGGTTCTGGTCGAGCGGCTTCACGAATTCTAAGGCGATGCCCGATTCATGAAATCTGACAACGCGGCCGCGCATTTTACCGAGCAGCACATAGGTGCCAAGGCTCGGCATCACCTCCGTCGTGACGGCGGCGCCGGACAGCGAGATGTCGATGACTTCGCACGGATAGACACGTCCGTCCGGCAGCGTGATGTGAGACTTGTTGTCCTTCGGCTCATATCTGGTATGACGCCTGGCGCCTTCATCGGCGGCACCGTCTTTGTCCCGTAACCAATCCAGGCGGGCCTGAATGCGTTCGCGGCGCGATCCGGTAAGGCGAAATGCTACGCCAAATCCCCCTTGAACCGGTGCGGAGACAGTTCCCTCAATACGGCCTATCTCGTCGATATATGCAACCACCGCCACCCCGGCCGGGACTTCCACGGACGTCAGAAAGATCGCGCTTTCCGCAGTAAGTTGCGCGACCTGGCAGGGATGTTCGCTCATGTCCGGCAGCATGTACCGGCCAAAGAGAATTGCCGAAGGATTGTTGCCCGCCGTTTGGGGGGATGCATTGAAAGATGGAGCGGTCACATTCACGTTGAGTTTTCCACTTTTTTACCGCCTCAGCCTTCTCCCCAGAAAATGCGGCGCGCACTGCCAAATGCAGTGCACGTTCAAGAATAAGGGTTGGCTGTAAACGGGGCGTTAAAGTGGCGTCACGGTTGCGTGTTTTTATTCGACCCCGCCTGGGATGACTTTCAAGAATGCGCGTTTGGCGTCTCGTTGCGGGTTCACGATTGGTAGCGCCTGCCGCTCCGTCGGCGGATTCGGGGCCGCGGCGCCGGGCCAAAGAGCCTTCACGCTGGACAGTTCGAAACCGACCAGAGTGGCTTCGCCGAGCCAATCCGGCTCGCGGAAGGGTGCGGCGGTTGCAAGAATCTGGGGCAGTTCACAGTTTGGTGAACGCACCGGCAATGTCAGCAATTCGATGCCGATATGGTCGGCGTTGTCCGTTGTCGCCTTGAAACGAGCGACGCTGGGTTGAAAACCGCCCACGACTCCATCCAAAAGAAACAGCAGCGTCTGTCTGTCAAATCCGCGCCAGTGCCTTGTCATATCCATTCCGGTGAGTTCATGGCCCCAAAGGCGGCAAATACCCGTTCCGGCAAGCCGCCAGTGATAGCCCTGCTGTTTGCCGCAACGCTCGACAATTGCCAGCCAGGGCATGATCTGACGGATCTGGCGCAGGTTTATGTCGCCGCGTGTCGGCAACGCCCGATCCTTGCGGATCTCTGCCCAATGCCTGAACAAAGTCCGGCTGACAGGATGGAGAATCTCTTCCGGTGTCGCGATCCCCATCTCACATTCTCTGCCTTTTGTCATAACGCGCCCTGCATTTGAGTCTTCATTGGATGTTTCATTGCTGTACTGATTGCGCGGAACGGTGCATACGCTGTGCCAACTGAGGCAATTCAGGGCATGTGATGTCACAAATGCAGGAAGATTCTCGAGAAGCGGCGCGAACACGGCCCAAGCGGGGGGAACGGGCGATCAATGCACCGTTGATCGTCTTGCTGCTCATTGCGTCATTTGTCGCATTGCATGGCTTCAGAGGGCTGTTGTCGCGCGAAAATGAAACGTTGTTCGTATTGCTTTTTGCATTCACGCCGGCGCGGTACGCTCCACCTCTGGAGCTGCTTGGAGTTGCGTTTCCTGGCGGTATTGCAGCGCAGGTGTGGACGTTTGTCACACATATGTTTCTACACGGAAGCTGGCTGCATCTGGCTGTCAACAGCTTCTGGATGCTTGCTTTTGGTTCGGTTGTGGCTAGACGTTTTGGCGCACTGCGTTTCCTGATGCTCACTCTTGTGTGTGCTGCAGCCGGTGCAGCTGCCAGCCTCGCGCTTCACTGGGGTCAGTTCACGATTTTGGTGGGCGCATCAGGCGCTATTTCCGGCCAAATGGCCGGGGCCGTCCGGCTGATGTTCTCTCGTGACCGCCCGGGCTTGCGGTTCAATACAGCGGGCGCGGGGCGCGCCCTCAGTCTGGGAGAAACTTTTCGCAACGCTCAGGCCCTGGTGTTTCTAGGGGTCTGGCTTGGTATCAATATTTTGTTCGCTGCATCGGGGCTCAGCGTTCCCGGGGAAACGTCAAGAATTGCCTGGGAAGCGCATTTGGGAGGATTCGTCTGTGGCTTGCTGTTGTTTGGGTTGCTTGACCCGGCGAAGAAGGATTAATCTTATGCGTGCATGATTGACGTTTTGCTAGGCTGAAAATGCTACTTTATTTGCAGCGCAGGATGCCTTGATGAGTCGGGAGAAAGGCCAATGACTGTCGCGAACATCCTCAAGTCGAAGGGGAGCAAGACCTATACGGCAAGCCCGGAATCTTCCTTACATGAGGTGGCACGGATTTTGTCCACGCATAACATTGGCACAGTGCTTATCATGGCAGGCCCATCGCACCTTTCAGGAATTGTTTCAGAGCGCGACTTGGTGCGGGCATTCTGTGAATATGGTCCGGACGCAGTCAACATGCAGGCACGAGACGTCATGACCACCAATCTGTTCACGTGCCATCCGGTAGACACGTTGAACGAGGTCATGGCGACTATGACGGAAAATCGCATACGCCATCTACCGGTGATGGTTGATGACAAGCTTGAGGGCATTGTCTCAATCGGCGATGTGGTGAAACATCGTATTACGGAGGTCGAATTCGAAGCCGCTGAAATGAAGCGGTATATCAGCGGATAACGCGTCCGAGAGAGAGCCGCATCACAGGTGCGCGTCGAAAGCCTCAATTATTTCAACGCCCTAACAGTTTTTTGCAAGAAATTTTGCGTCCGGTGCCGGGATGTGACGGAGTGCACATCTGCGTCCATCGGATGCGGGTAGGTTCCCATTCATCGATGTTGATCATCACCAACCACTCATCGAATGGAGGACAAACCGATGAAGACCAAATTGATTGCATTGACCGCGATTGCCCTTGGGGCAATCTCCATCGCCGCCACGGGCACGACCGCTCAGGCTGCTACTATCAACGCCGGCATCCAGAATGCGGTTGTTGCCGACACGGCCGAAGCAACGGTCCAGAAGGCTGGCTTCCGTCGCCGTCATGGTGGTTTCCGTCGCCACTACCGCTTCTATCGGCATTATCGGCCGTACTACGGCTACCACTATGGTGGTGGTTGCTACCACTGGAAGAAGAAGGCGCACTACACCGGCTCGCCTTACTTCTGGCACAAGTACAAAAAGTGCCTGCGCGGCTGGTACTAAGTTCTGAAGTACAATCTGTGTAACAGGGCAGGGGAGCCAACGGGCTCCCTTGTTCCATTTTGGTCAATACTCAGCTGCGCGGTCGAGAACCTCAAGGGCGTATTCGATGTCGGGCAGCATGCGATCCACTGCCTCGCGGCCACTTTCGATCGCTTCTTGAGCCTTGTCGAATTCAAACAAGCCGATATCGGGCGTTCTGGGGACGATGTTCACGTCCGGCGGATCTCCGGCGAGCCGCGATCGGGCCAGCCGATCCTGTGAGATATTGAAGGCTGCTACCAGGACCGTGGTAAGGCCCGGTTCGTCTCCTGAACCTATCAACTGCCGCAACATGCTTGAACTGCTGTGCGGACCGCGTCTGGGATCGCCGGTACGGCCTCGAGATTGTTGTATGACCGTTCCACCAAAAGCATCCGAGTTGAGGTTGACGGCGATGACGAGCCTGGCGCCCATGGCGCGGCATGCCGAAACGGGGATCGGATTGACCACGGCCCCATCAATGAGCCATCGCGAATTGTGGTGCACCGGCTTGAACACGCCCGGCAATGCGTAGGATGCTCTGATGGCCGGAGCAACCTCACCCTCGCGCAGCCATATTTCGTGGCCGGTCATGAGTTCGGTTGCGATGCAGACAAAGGGCAGTTGAAGGTCGGAAAAGCGCACATCCTTGAGCTGTTCGTCGAGCAATCCTGTCAAACGGTCACCGGAAATTAGGCCGCCGCCGGTCCAGGATATGTCGAGAAACGAAAAAATCTTGCGCCGTGTCAGGGATGCTGCGAATGCCTTCAACTCTTCCAGGCGCCCGGCGGCATAACATCCCCCAACAAGTGCACCTATGGAGGTGCCGGCGACGACACGTGGTGCGATGCCGGCTTCAACAAGCCGTTCAATGACGCCGATATGAGCCCAGCCTCGCGCTGCGCCCGCACCCAGTGCCAGGCCGATCAAGGCATGGTGATGTTTGCGAATCTCGTACGTTTCAGCGCCGCTGTGTTCGGCGGCAACGGAACCGGGTGAAGAGGTATCATTTTGCATCAAGAATCAAACCAGCACGCCCAAATCGGCAGCTATTGTATGCCTTTAGCTGAATGCGCGAAAGTCCCCCGGGTTGGGGCCCGGGAGCTACTTAGCTGATTTTCCGTAGACCTCAGCCGGATCGAACAGCGGAGTGTTGTCGATAAACAGCAATCTGGGCCGGTCGTCCGCCGGGTCGATTTTCAGTTTTCGGTAGAAACATGACCGCCGGCCTGTGTGACAGGCAGTTCCAAGACCTTGTGCGGTGACCTTCAGCACCAGAACATCTTGATCGCAATCGGTCAGAATTTCATCGATTTTCAAGGTCTCCCCGGAGGTTTCGCCTTTTTTCCAAAGAGACTGGCGCGACCGGCTCCAGAAATGCGCAAAGCCGGTTTCCACCGACAAATTCAATGCGGTTGCATTCATATGGGCGAACATGAGTGGATGGCCCGTCTTGCTTTCCAGCACGACTGCGGGAATCAGGCCGTCTGCGCCGAAAAGTGGTAAAAAGACATCACCTTCCTCGCGCTGATACGTATCGTCGTTCATGAGCTATGATGGCTTTGCTGTCAGATCTACAGACCGCCCGACGGGGCCCGGATAAGCTGCATGAAACGGGCCTGCAGGTTTGGATCTGTCTTAAATTCCCCGGTAAACTGCGTTGTGATCGTTGCCACATTGCGCTTGTTCACGCCGCGCAACGACATGCACTGATGGACGGCCTCAAGCATGACCGCAGCACCGCGTGGTTCGAGCGCCTTTTCAATCGTCTGGACGATCTGGCTTGTCATGGTTTCCTGGGTCTGCAGCCGGCGGGCGAAGATCTCAACCACCCTGGCTAGTTTCGAGATCCCGACAACCTTGTCCGTTGGCAGGTAAGCAATGTGTGCCCGGCCTATGAACGGAACCATGTGATGTTCGCAATGAGAATTGAAGTCGATATCGCGTAGCATCACCACATCATCGTACCCACCTACCTCTTCAAAGGTGCGCGAGAGGGCTTCAACAGGATCGTCGTCGTATCCGCTAAAGAACTCCCGATAGGCTTTGATAACCCGTTGCGGTGTGTCGCGAACACCCTCACGATCGGGGTCGTCCCCGGCCCAGGCGAGCAAGGTGCGCACGGCTGCGCGAGCTTCTTCTTCGCTTGGCCGTTCGATATCGGGGCCACAACCAGTGTTTATTTCAGTCGGCAGTACGGCCTTCTTCACGAGTGCGTCCATGACTATACGGCATCCAATTGTTCAGGAGCTGGTGTCTGCGTTTCTATCTCAGAAACGTTGGCGTCACACCATCTGCCATGCATTAACGTTGTTATCTCTGCTGCCCACAGCTAACACATAACATGTGCCTGCCTGGCAGCAAACCGTCATCCGCCTTGGTGTTGCGACTGACATGTTCCAAATAAGGGGTTTCTCGAACACGTCAAGTCCTGTATTTGGAAATACCGGTGCGGCTTTGTTGATAGGTTCGGACTGTGGGTGCCGCATGTTCCCACTTGCGACAGCATATGCTGAATGACGTTTACAACAAGAAGATACTGAGCTTTGCCGCTGACATCCCGCGGCTTGGCCGGTTGACGGATCCCGACGCGACAGCCGTTGCGCATTCCAAGCTGTGCGGCAGCAAGGTGACGGTTGATATCAGGATGAAGGATGGCCGGGTCTGTGATTTTGGCCATGATGTCAAGGCCTGCGCGCTCGGTCAGGCGTCGTCTTCCGTTATGGCGCGCAATGTCATCGGGTCTTCGTCTGAGGAACTGCGCCAGGTTCGCAAGCAGATGTATGACATGCTGAAGCATGAGGGTGCGGCTCCTACGGGCAAATGGGCGGATCTGGAAGCCTTGCTGCCTGTTCGGGATTTCAAGGCGCGTCATGCATCGACGCTTCTGACCTTTGATGCGGTGTGTGACGCTGTTGCAAAGGCAGAGGAAAACAACGCCGCCACCTGTTGTTAGAAGTGGCGTGACGGCGGCTTACCGGATGATGGATATCAAGCACGTTGAAGCACCTGGAGCGGCTGCACGACTGATGATCGGTGCAATCCGGGTTTACCAGCTTACTCTTTCCGCCGTTATGGGCCGGACCTGCCGGCATTTGCCAACGTGCTCCGAGTACACCAGCGAAGCGATCTGCAGATTTGGGGCCTGGGCCGGATTTTGGTGCGGTCTTTCGAGGATCTTCAGGTGCCATCCATGGGGTACATCAGGATATGACCCGGTGCCGGATAGCCTGGAAAGGGCGGGGTGGCGCGTCTGGCGATATGGCCGCTGGTCCTGGAGGCAATAAAAACAACCCCGGCAGGCGGTGCTGCCGGGGCTGCTTCAGTTGGGCGCTGTCAATAAACGCTTCGTACTACCACTTTGTCACGGCTCCGCCGCCGAACCAGCCGCCGAAGTTAAAGGTCAGGCCGGCGCGGATGATATGCAATTCTTCAAAATCCAGATCGGCCAGACATGGAGCGGCCGGGCAACCTGGATTGGTCAGGTTGTAGACCTTGTCGTCCAGACTGGCGTAGAGATACTCAAGCCTGCCATGCAGGTATGGTGTGAACGCATGCTCGACACCGCCGCCGACAACCCAGCCCTCGTGGGACTTGGTGTCTGATGCGGGCAGGGAGGCCGGACCAACCAGGGCATCCATTGTGCCTTCTAGCCAGCCATAGCCGAACGTGGCGTAGATCATGGTCTCAGCGGTAGGCAGCCAACCGAGGCGGCCACGGATGGTGGCGAAATTGTCGATCTCGTACCACACCGCGTCAAGCTGCTGTTTGCCGGTGTCGTCGCCCCAACTGTAGTCGCCCTCGACACCGACCACGAAGTTGCCGATCTGGTAGTTGTAGCCACCGACAACACCGCCCATGAAGCCGCAACCGTTCAAATCAGGATCCGGGCCGATATTGGGAATGTAGTAGGTCTCCTGGCAAGCCACGCCTGCGACGCCACC
Organism: Aestuariivirgaceae bacterium; assembly: GCA_028282065.1. Taxonomy (GTDB): domain Bacteria; phylum Pseudomonadota; class Alphaproteobacteria; order Rhizobiales; family Aestuariivirgaceae; genus JANQIR01. The sequence continues at coordinate 6,901 of JANQIR010000049.1, read as the reverse complement.
CACGTAGAACCCGGTCCAATCAATAGATGGACGAATTGGTGGTGGTGGGAGATCGGCGGCCTTGGCCTGATCGATTCCAAGAGCCACGGCTCCTAACGCAAGAGCAGATGCTGTAAACAAACAAATACGCTTCAACATGATGTATGTCCTGACCCAACTGATGACTAAACCATTGGCGGGGACTTTAAGGCCGTTAAGGTTAATGAAGCGTTAGACTGGAAATATTTCCCCTGACGGGCGGGAAAACTGCAGAAATCCTGCCTGACATGAACCGGTCATTCGCGCTTTGGTGTCCAATCGGGTGTCTGTGAGGCCGTTATGGTTAGCGGGTTGTGATTGGGGCGCGCCGATATGTGGCAGGCATTAATCACATGAGACCTTGTGGTGGCGCAGACAGTTTCCCGTCAGTATCGCGGCCAGTCGATCAGCGTGCCGCGCAGGTTCGGACCCGGGGGTGGTGGCGGAGGCGGAGGCTCCGGAAGTTCGATGGAGAGCATGCTGCCGGCCTGTGCAACGGGCAAAGGCCACATTGTCAGCAACGCGACAAAACAGGCGGCGACACGGTACATTGAACTCACAGCGATACACCCACAAACGTCCGCCGTGTATTATGGTTTTGTTAGGGTTAATGGACCGTTAGCTGCGAAACGGCACGGCAGACCCGCGATGGGATCGATCAAGGCCTCAAATGAAAGAGCAGGGAGGCGCGTAGGACATGCAGGTCGTCTATGGCCGGCCCGGAAGAGCTGGGCAAGTGCATATATAGATACTCCAATCGTCCGGAGACGGCCCGCCATAGGGGCTTTTCAACGCCTGCGCCAATGGCGAACCCGAATACCGTCGATGTGCGGCCATGCAGGAAGAGGTTGGAGTGCGAGTTGATGCCGGCTATCGCCAGTCCGGCGGTTGCGTAGGGGATGAGGCCGTCAAGATCGGGTCCGGCACGCAGCCGTACCGTCGACACGAAATCGGAACGAACGGAAGTGCCGGTATTCGAGCCCTCGATTTTGCCAAAGGCCACGTCTGCTTCCAATGCCAGGTATGCCCGCCGGTAGGGAAATTTATAACCGAACACTGCGCCGACGAGTTTGCCGTCTCCATCGACATCCGTCGGCCCGACGGAATAGCCGCTATGTTCGGTGGAAAATTTGTTCAGCGAAAACAGCGGGCCTGCATAGGGACCGGCATTGTCGTAGATGGATGGCCGGATTTGAGGGGAACCATGGTTTCCTGCTAAGGCCGGAACGCAGGTCGTCAATGCAAATGCCGCCATGCCAAGACAGGCACAGATGTCTTGAAGAGGCCGGAAGGCCATTACACACTCCGCTACGCAGTACTAACAATGTGCGGGGTCAAACCCGCAAACTCCCCCAAAGGCGACAATGTGCCTTCTCACGGTTAAGGATGTGTTTTAGCCCCGCGCGCCAACTGAAAGCCGTGCAGGGCTCTGCCGGTTCGCAATACGGTCCTGCGCTTGTCGACTACCAGGGATTTATCGGCCGGAAGACCAGACCGTCACCTCTGGTGTCCTGCGGGCCCGCATGGCCGGCCTGAGGGACCGGGACAATGCTGGTCAACATGGTCGCCAACATGAATGCTACCATCAATAGTATGCACTTGTTTCTCATTGGTCACATGCTCCACTTTGCAATGATGCGGCGATTGCTTCTGACTTTGATTCTTCGTCCTTTGACCGCTTGAGCGCATCCGTACTCTTGGTTCTGAAGCTCTGCAGCTCATTCTCATCTATCGGGATTTGCAGGGCTTTCTTCACTTCCAGTTTCGTGATGTCGGCATTGAATGCCAGATACTCGCCATAAGAATTATTTGCCTTTGTGCGATGCCGGTACATTTCATCGTTCTTCACGGAAATACACTTGACCTTTTCAAGTTCGCTCTTGGTGGCGAAATATGTCACCACTCCGGTAATTCCACCGCCAAGAACCACGACAATGCCCAATGCGGCGCCAAAAACAGTTATCCAGTCGGACCAGTGTTTCTTCGGTGCCTCGCCTGCATCGTTGACCATGATTTTGTACTTTCCCCGATGAATGATCGCTGAACAGTATTTTTATTATCCGATCATCGAAATGTCGATGGTTACAGGCGGATTCGGGCATACGATTGTGTGTGTAATTTCGATTGAACGCATCACTTTCCAATATGAGATGCGGCTCGTTGTACAGCCTTGTACTTTACGCGGAAATCTGAACTGGGAATATTTGGAGAATGCTGCGCGTTATGGCGCGCAGATGACGGGTTTTATTTCCGCACTAGTTTGATCCAAGAGCGGGGGGGCGTGTTCACTTGCGGTTGACGAGCACGATACCGGCCGACACCAGAACGAGCCCGCCGATGATCGAAACCGAAATGTGCTCATCCAGGATAAGCCAGCCGAACAGGACGCCGAACACCGGTGACAGGAAACTGAAAGACGTCATGCTGGAAGCAGGATAAATCGACAGAATCCAGAACCAGGTGAGAAACCCGACACAGACAACCACCAAGACCTGAAAGGCAAAAATTCCCCAGATCAGGGCTGTCGGTTCGCGAATCGGACCGCCAATCATCAGGGCAACGACCAGCAGGATTGGGGCGGAAACGCCAAGCTGGTACAGGAGCTGCATTTCCGGTGACGATTTTGACAACCGGGTTGTTCGGGCTAGCAGGGCGATGCCTGCCCATAGCAGTGCGGCAGCCAGGCACATAAGGTCGCCGATAAATGCCAAGTTCGATGCGGGTCTTTCGTCAACAGCAAGAGCCCAGGCCACACCGGCGACTGCTAGAACCAGCCCGAAACTGCGCGTTACAGTGAGTTTTTCGCCGGGTATCAGAAAATGTGCGGCAGCGGCCACCCAGACCGGCATTGTATAGAACATCACCGAGGCTCGGGCCACCGTCGTATAGTCAAGCGCCTGAAACAGAAGGATAAACTCAATACCGAAGAAGGTGCCGCACAAGATGCCGGGGCCGAGTGATCCGTTGGTAAGGGACAACCGCTTACGCGCTACGTAGGCAAACAAAAGCACAGGAAAGAACGCGCAGACCGATCTCAGTCCGGCCTGGAACACCGGCTGGAGTCCGGCATTGACGATCTTGATGAGCACCTGATTTAGGCCCAGCATCGCCGAAAACACAATCAGAACCGCTGCTCCGAAGGCGTCGATGTGCTGTTTGCGCTCCAAAGGCGGGCAAGCTCCAATACAAGCTGGCAGGACGATCAGTGCGAATGAAGATCGGCATCATGTCTCGCACCTCTTCCCTCATGCGGCAAACGAATTCATATCTGGCCAGTGGAAATGCCGCTGGGTGCTTGACGATGATGGTTTCAACAGGCAAAAGCGAGCGAGTTGAACCGGCCGGCCAGGTCCAGCTAACCGGGCTTCAAGCCAATGGTCTGGCCGTGCGAATTTTAAACCCGCTTACCTGCGTTGGTATGCAGAGAGTGAGCAGGAGGATAGTATGACGATTTCCGTAACCTTTCCCGATGGCAATTCACGCTCGTATGATGAGGGTGTGACAGGCCGGGGCATTGCCGCTTCCATTGCCAAGTCGTTGGAAAAGAAGTCCGTTGCCGTGATGGTGGATGGGGTTCTGGCCGATCTCGATGATCCGATCAGCAGCGATGTTACCTTGCGGCTGATCACCCGGGATGACCCGGAGGCGCTGGAGCTCATCCGTCATGACTGTGCGCATGTGCTGGCGGAAGCTGTTCAGGAATTGTGGCCTGGCACGCAGGTGACCATTGGCCCGGTGATCGAAAACGGCTTTTACTATGATTTTCAGCGCAACCAGCCGTTCACGCTGGACGACCTGCCGGTGATCGAAAAGAAGATGCGTGAGATCATTCAGCGCGACAAACCTTTCACAAAGGAAGTCTGGTCGCGCGAAGACGCCAAGCAGTTTTTCGCCGACAAGGGCGAGTACTTCAAGGTGGAACTGGTCGACGCGATTCCGGAAGATCAGGAGATCAAGATCTACCGCCAGGGCGAATGGGCCGACCTGTGCAGGGGGCCTCATATGACGTCGACCGGCAAGATCGGCAATTCCTTCAAACTTATGAAGGTTGCCGGTGCCTACTGGCGCGGCGATTCCAACAATCCGATGTTGTCGCGTATCTACGGCACCGCCTGGGCCAGTAACAAGGACCTGGAGGGCTATCTCCATGCTCTTGAGGAGGCAGAAAAACGCGATCACCGCAAGCTTGGCCGGGAGATGGACCTGTTCCACTTCCAGGAGGAGGGGCCGGGCGCTGTCTTCTGGCACCCCAAGGGCTGGACGCTGTTCCAGACGCTGGTCAGTTACATGCGCCGGCGCCAGGAAGAGGTCGGCTATCAGGAAGTCAATGCACCGCAAATCCTCGACCGGGCGCTCTGGGAAACCTCCGGTCATTGGGACTGGTATCGGGAACATATGTTCGTCACCCAGACCGAAGATGATCGGATTTTTGCAATCAAACCGATGAACTGTCCGGGCCATGTGCACATATTCAAGCATGGTCTGAAGAGTTATCGCGATCTGCCTTATCGGATTGCCGAATTTGGTACCGTGCACCGCTACGAGCCGTCCGGCGCGCTGATGGGTCTGTTGCGGGTGCGAGCGTTCACACAGGACGATGCGCATGTGTTTTGCACCGAAGACCATATCGCCGATGAATGTATGAAGATCAACGATCTCATATTGTCGATCTACAAGGATTTCGGCTTCGAGGAAATTGTCGTGAAACTGTCTACCCGGCCTGACAAGCGGGTTGGTTCCGACGATCTCTGGGACAAGTCGGAAGAGGCGATGTCAGAGGTTCTGGAGAAGATCGCCAAGCAGTCGGACAAGATCAAGACTGGTATCAACCCGGGCGAGGGGGCCTTTTACGGTCCGAAATTCGAGTATGTGTTGCGTGACGCCATCGGCCGGGATTGGCAGTGTGGAACGACCCAGGTGGATCTCAATCTGCCCAGCCGGTTTGGAGCGTTCTATGTTGATGCGGACGGCGAGAAGAAGACACCGGTGATGATCCACCGTGCTATTCTGGGGTCGCTGGAGCGGTTTCTGGCCTGCGTGATCGAAAGTACCGCCGGGCATCTGCCGCTCTGGCTGTCGCCGCTGCAGGTTATGGTTTGCACCATTACGTCTGATGCCGATGACTATGCCATCGAGGTGCGCGACGCGCTGCGTGCTGCCGGATTGCGTGCTGAAGCAGACATCCGCAATGAAAAGATCAACTACAAGGTGCGCGAGCATTCCGTGACCAAGGTTCCTGTCATTCTGGTGGCAGGAAAGCGGGAGATGGAAGACAGATCAGTGAATATCCGCCGGCTGGGCTCGCGCGATCAAAAGTCCATGACCCTTGGCGAGGCTGTGATGTCCTTGGCTGATGAAGCAATGCCGCCGGATCTGAAGCGCAAGCAGGTGAAGGTTCTGGCTGCCGAGTAGGAGGTGCCGCCCCTGTTGCAGGTGCCGTGGTCCGGCCTAGTGGATGGCCGATCCGCCGTTTGATGGCGCGTGCCCGGGAGCGGCAGCCCAGAAGCGGTAAACATCGGCCATGAAGGTCATGAGATACAGCAGAAATGCGGAAATCACCGCAACCTCCAATGCGCTCATGAAGGCTGTGAACGGGTAGTTGTGCGTCAATTGGAGAGGGTGGCGCATGTAGTAGACGATGGCATAGGCGATTGCCAGACCAGTGATGCAGACCGCAAGATGCCATCGCCGGACGCACATGTCGATTGAAAGGCCAAAGCTGGTTTGAGGTGTATCCGGTGGCGGTGCGCCCGTTGCCGCGATGCAGCGGCAGAAGTAACCGGTCAAAAGAATGCTCGCCGCATGGCCAAAGAACAAAGAGTAACTGCCGGTTAAATGAAGAGCCGGGTCCCTGGCGGACGGAAACTGGCTCAGCAGGATCATGCCTGCCGTGGCCAGCATCTGCAGCGAGAAGCCAGCATGGCATGCCAACATCCATCGACGCTGGGCGGCCGATCCTCGCTCATAGTGGAAGTTGATGGCAGTGATGAAAAGCCGTCTGATCTGCCAGACGGACAAAATCAGGAATGGTGCGGTCATGAGCATGACCAGGGCAAATGGATCGCCGATCGATGCGCTGCTCAGGGTACGGCTGATTGTGGGTAGCCTGATTGCTGTCAGTTGAGGATGAAGTTCCATGAACCGCAAATGAGCCCAAGCCATGCTGCACACTGCCATGGCAGGTGCAACGGCAAGGCAGGCGGCACGCAGGCCGGCTGTAGCTGAGAAAGCGGTTGTGTTCATGGGGCGGTTGTGTTCATGGGCTCGTGGAGGTCTGCAGCTTCGCGGTTGATGCAACCTGGATACAGCATGCTCCAAGCAACACTTCAGGGGGCACTGATACGGGAAGGTTTGCTGAAAATCCAGCCGGTTATCGGCGAAGCTATTGCTTATGCGGATTGCTATGCTTGGTTGCTCAAGATGAGGCGAATCGCATGCGACGTCTTTCTGGTCTATAGTTGTATGGACCATGCGATCTTATCGAAGACGCTACTTGGTGATGTGCCGGACCTTCTTGGTGGGGTTTGCTCTTCTGTTGACCTGCGCTGTGACAAGGGGAGATGCGGTCCATGCCGAGAGCGCCGACTTGCAACTCGTGCCGGTGGCACTGGAACTGGTTCTGGCGGTTGACACGTCCTCAAGCATCCAAGGCGACGAATTCGAGCTACAGGTGCGCGGCTATGCGGAGGCTTTTCGCGATCCGGCTGTCATCGCGGCAATTGAAAGACTGGGCAACAATGGAATGGTCGTCACGTTGGTGCAATGGAGCGCCAGCTTTCAGCAGTTGCAGACAGTTGGCTGGACCCGTGTCTACGATGGCGCCAGCGCAGAGCGGTTTTCCGATTTGCTTCGGCAGAATTTCCGCCGGTTTCAGGCATTTGGC
>JANQIR010000010.1 GCA_028282065.1 Aestuariivirgaceae bacterium | reverse complement strand
TCAATAATTTTGGTCAACATAGTTTTAATTGTATGATTGTGTTGTTCAACTAATCCATCACTTTGAGGGTGCAGTGGTTCGCCATCGATCGTGATGCGATGCATCAGCCGGCGCTGGCCATGGTAGTCGTTGAGCGCGCAGTGCCAGGTGCACCGGTTGTCCCACATGGCCAGCGAGCCTCTGGCCCAGGACAGCCGGCACGTGAAATGCGGTTGGCTGGCGTGCTGGTAGAGAAAATCCAGCAACGGTTCGGACTCTTCCTGCGTCCATCCGTCAAACCTAACGGTGAATTCCGGATTGACGTAGAGCGCCTTGCGGCCCGTTGCCGGATGCGTGACGACTACGGGATGCACGGCCTGCTGTGTCGCCTTGTCCGCATTTTGATACCGCCCGGTGGCAAATCCTTCGCTTTTTGACGCTACGGATACCCCAAACGACTGTTCGCTGCCATGAACCGCTTTCAAGCCAGAGAGCATGTCCTTCATGCCATCGGACAGCGCCTCATAGGCGAGATACATCGAGGCAAACAGCGTGTCGCCGCCAAAGTCGGGAACGATCCGGGCATACAGGATGGAGCCGAGCGCCGGTACCTGATCATAGGAATGATCCGTGTGCCATCCAGAGCCGATGTTGCGCTGCTGATCCGGTTCTTTTCGGACTTCGGCGATCTGCGGATGACCGTCAACCGGCCGGAAGAACCGGTTGATGTTGATGGTGCCCCAGCGCTGGGCGAAAGCAATATGCTGCTCCGGTGTCAGGTCCTGGTCCCGAAAAACGATCATGGAATACCGGTGAAAGGCATCACGTATCTGCACGAATTCCTGGTTGGAAAGGCCGCCGGACAGATCGACGCCGTCGATCTGCGCACCAAGCGTCCCGCTCAATGGCTTGACGGTCACGCGTATGTCGGTCATCCGATCGCTCCTTCAGGTCGGCGGATCAGTCAAATACGATGATATTTCGCAGGACTTCGCCACGGTTCACCTGGGCAATCGCTTCGTTGATCTCTTCCAACTTGAACCTGCCAGATATGAGCTCATCGAGCTTGAGCCGGCCCTGCTTGTAGAGTGACACCAGCTTGGGCAGATCGACATGGATATTCGATGATCCCATCTTTGAGCCAAGAATACGCTGACTGGCATCGGCCAGGACAACAATCTCAAACTCGCTCTTCACGCCGCTGGCCGGCATGCCGACCAATACAAGGGCACCACCCTTGGCCAGCATTCGGTATGCCCCGTCCACGGCGGCCTTAGCACCGACCGTGACAAAAACATAGTCGGCCCTGCGACCATTGTTGATCTGCTTGACCGCTTGGGCCGCATCGCCGTTCGCCGGGTTTACGCCATCGGTTGCTCCGAAGACCTTGGCCGCCTCCAGTTTTTCCTCCGAGAGATCGACCGCGATTACCTTGTTGGCACCGGCAAGCGCAGCGCCCTGCACTGCATTGAGCCCGACGCCACCCGTGCCGACGACAACCACACAGGAACCCGCCCGCACCTGTGCAGTGTTGCTGACGGCACCAAAACCGGTGATAACACCGCAAGCCAGCAAAGCAGCAGCATCCAAAGGCATATCGTCCGGGATCGGGACGACCTGGGAGGCCTCGACAACGACATACTCTGCAAAGGCACCGGTGCGCAGGCCCTGCGCGACATCTTCACCGGATGCACTCTTCAGAGGGGATGCTCCGTCAAGATGAAACTTCGTTTCACACGAGCCGTGAAACCCCTGCTCACAGCATGGGCAGCGCCCGCATGAGCGCACCAGCGTCACAATGACATGGTCGCCCTGCGCGATGCCGCGCACGCCCGGCCCCACTTCCTCAACGACACCGGCCGCCTCATGACCATAGACTGCCGGGAGCTGACCACCCCACGCCCCCTCGGCATAGTGGATATCCGAATGGCATATCGCACATGCCTTGATCTTGACCTTCAACTCATTGGCGCCAGGTGGCGCGAGCTCAAGTTCCTCGATAACCATCGGCTCACCGAACGCCCGGCATACCGCTGCTTTCATGATCGTTCACTCCCTGCCCTCAACGTCCGGCCAAACGTCCGGCTTTATGTCCTGCGGCGAAAGTGTTGACTGGATGCCCGGCAGGGATCAAGTCATAAAGTGATCGCGACCGCATATAGCTTTCGTTCCAGTCCCTGGAACGCTAAAAAGAGTAATCATGACATCGCCTGCCGTGCAATCGGCTCTGCCGTCGAGGCCGAGCCTCATTCTTCTTGTTGCCATGTCGGCGATGGGTCCGATTGCGCTCAACATTTTCGTTCCGTCAATGCCGGGCCTGCAAGTGAGTCTTGGCACGGACTACGCAACGGCCCAACTGACGCTCACGCTCTATCTGGGCTCTCTTGCCGTGTCACAGCTGATGTTCGGCCCATTGTCCGACCGCTTCGGCCGCCGTCCGGTCTTTCTGGCGGGGGCCGGCCTGTTCATTGCAGCGAGTTTCCTGTCTGCCCTGGCAATCAGTATTGAGCAGCTGATCGCCGGGCGCATTCTACAGGCAGCAGGTGGTTGCGCCGGCATCGTCATGGCACGGGCCATCGTGCGCGACCTCTATGCCCGCGACAAATCCGCCAGCGTGCTGGGGTATGTCACAATGGCCATGGTCGTCATACCCTCGATCACCCCGGCTATCGGAGGCCTGCTGGACGAATTGGCCGGATGGAGAACCGGGTTTATCGTCGTCGGGTTTGCCGGGCTTGGCGTTCTGGTAGCGGCCTGGTGCAATCTGCACGAGACCAACCTGACCAGGCGGTCCGCTCTCAACGCCGGAGCCTTTTTCCAAGACAGCAGTCAGTTGCTGCGCGAACCGGTTTTCATGGGTTATGCTTTAAACAGCGCCTTCGGATCTGCGATCTTCTTCACTTTCATGTCCATAGCGCCTTTCATAGCCACCGAACTGATCAACCTCACGCCATCGCAATTCGGATACCACTTCTTCATGGTAGCGCTCGGCTACATGAGCGGGAACTTCTGTTCCGGGCGGTTTTCCGAACGTGCAGGCGCCAACAGGATGATCGCCATCGGCAACATCATCATGCTGGCAGGAATGAGTATGATGGTGGGCTTTGCGCTCACCGGTTTCCATGGGCCCTTCCATCTGTTTGTCCCGATGGCAATCGTTGCGTTCTCAAATGGCCTGACGATCCCCAATGCAACCGCCAGCGCCATCTCGGTACGCCCCGACATCGCCGGAACCGGAGCCGGCCTAACCGGCTTTTTCCAAATTGGAATTGGTGCGCTGACAAGCCTTGCCGTTTCACTGCTGCACGATGGAACGCGCATGCCGCTGGCCGTCTTGGCATTCGCCGCCGGTGTGCTGGCAACCCTGGCCATGCTGATGGCCTTCTGGGCAGATCGGCGAAAGCCCGGAACGAAGTATGGTTCCTAATGTTGCGTGCCAGATCAGGATGACTTTTGACTGTCTCGGTCAAGAGTCATGAAACCTGAATCGCCTATGCTTGCGGTGGCGAGAAAATATAGCCAATGCCACGAACCGTCTTGATAATCTGCGGTTTGGAAGGATCCGTCTCGATCTTCTTTCTCAATCGCGAAATCCGGATATCGATGCTTCGGTCAAATGGGTCCCAGCCGCGATCATGGGCCAGATCCAGAAGCTGGTCGCGGTTCAGAACACGGCCTGGATGTTCAACAAACACCTTGAGCAAATTGAACTCCATCGCGGTAATGGCAATCTCAGAACCGTCCGCACCAAACAACTTGTGAGCAGCAACGTCCAACTTACACGAACCGATATTATGGACGTCTCTATCTGCTGAGACGCCGTCTGTCCCAGCCTCCTTGGCCGGAGCTGACATGCGGCGCAGAACTGCCTTCAACCGCGCTAACAACTCGCGAAGATCGACAGGTTTTGGAAGATAATCATCAGCCCCCATTTCAAGTCCGATGATCCGGTCGACCGTTTCACCCGAAGCCGTCACCATGATGATTGCCGCATCGGATTGCTCACGCAGAAACCGCGCCAACGACAGTCCGTCCTCCCCCGGCATGGCAATGTCGAGAATAACCGCATCGAAGCGGTCTTCGTCCACCAACTTGCGCAGGTCCCTGCCATCGGCCGCCTGTGAAACACGGAACCCTTTGAGTTCCAGATATTCGCTGATCGTGTCGCGAATATCACCCTCGTCATCACAGACAACAACATGTCCTTCGGAATTCGGAACAGTTTCCATTGTCGGCACTTGACCTGTTTTTCACACTAAGCACGCCCTGTGCGATGCATGTTCTAATCAGCCATCGCCAAATCTGCAACGATCTGGCGCAGTTCAGTTGGCCGGATTGGCTTTTCCAGATATGGCCGCCCGGCATCCTGCAGAAATTGCCTGGCCTTTCTGCTCATCGTATCGCCAGTGACAAAGGCCACGCGCTCGGCAAGCTCCGGCTGGAATTCCCGCAACTTACCAAACAGATCCGCGCCACCCAGGCCTGGCATGTTCAAATCAGACAACACAACCGAAAAGTCCTGGCGGGCAATCTCCCGCAAAGCCGCGCCGCCATCGGAAACAACCGTCACCGTGTGTCCGTCCTTTGTCAGAATTTCCGCCAGTAGTTCCGCTACAGCCGGCTCATCGTCCACAACCAGAATATTCGACAGCCCGGTACCATTGTGAAGCTGGGTATCGGTATCTTCGGAACTATCCGCACTTGTGGAGGTTGGTAAACTGATGAAGAACGCGGCGCCGTGCCCCGGTTTGGACTCCACCCGGATCGATCCACCATGCGTTTCGATAATTCGATGGCAAAGCGCCAAGCCGATGCCCGTGCCCTGATCCACCTGCTTCGTCGTGAAGAACGGTTCAAAAATGCGGGAGCGAATGTTCTCGGGGATCCCGGGGCCGCTATCGGCCACTTTGACCACGACCATGTTCTTGCGCGCATCAAAACGCGTGGCAATCTTGACCTTGCGGCGCCCCTCATGATCGCTCAATGCGTGTTCCGCGTTGATCAGAAGGTTTGAAAACACCTGGCTCAATTGATCGGGGTCACCCCAGATGGCGGGTAAATCCCGCATCAATGCGAGCGATACGTCTATGTCACTGGAGCGCAACCCGTAACCAACCACTTCAAGCGCTGATTCCAGCACTTCGTTGATATTTGTGTTTTCCGTTCGGGCGGGCTGCTGACGCGCCATGGCAAGAAATGTTTTCACGATACGCGCGCAGCGGTCCGCCGCACTACCGATCTTTTCCGCCCGGGCCTTAACGCCTGCTTCCTTGGCCGTTTCCGACAGCAACAGGGCCTGACCGACCATAACCGACAGCGGATTGTTCAACTCGTGAGCAACACCTGCGAGAAGTTCACCAAGAGCGGATAGCTTTTCACTTTGATGAACGATCTCGCGCTGGCGGGCGAGTTCCCCCTCTATCTTCAATTGCTCGGTCAAATCACGGGTACTGGAGACAATCACTTTGCGGCCCTGATAGTCAATCAGACGTCCCGAAACCGAAGCCCAGAACACGTCACCGTCGGGCCGCAAGGCTTGATATCTGAAATCGTCGACGACACCATGCTTCTTGAGCTTCGCCAGATAGATGTCCCTGTCGGCCGGGTCGGCATAAAATGACAGTACCGAGTCCGGTTCGCCGAACAGTGCGTTGGTTGCAGGACTGCGATAGATAACTTCGCCGCTTTCCAACTCGTTCATCAGGATCATCACTGGCGAGGCTTCCAAGACTTCCTTCACCAATGCATCCGCCGCTCGCTGTGCCTTTTCCATTTCAACACGCTTGGTTATGTCCATCCGTGTGATGACAAATCCACCTTCACGTGTCGGGTTCGACAAGGCGGAATACCAACGTCCGTTGGATTGCTGAAACTCATGCGCGCGATTGTACCCCTTGACCCCCTTCAGGCGGCCCTTGATCCACTTTTCGGGGTGTTCCTGTCCGTCCAGAAACTGGCCGCGTGCGACACCGGCCCGCAGAAAATCCTCCCAGCGCATGCCGGGCTTCAACAGGTCGGCAGTGGGTTTGTTCATGGTACGGTAACGGGAGTTACACATGACCAGCCGCCGATCGCTGTCAAACAGCGCAAAGCCCTCCGCGAGCGATTCTATAGCGTCCGACAGAAGTTCGGTGACACGTTCGAGCCCCTGCTCGGCCCGCACCCTTTCCGTCAGATCCTGAATAGTGGAGACGATCACCAGGTCACCGCGAAATTCGATGTAACGGGCTGAAACCGATGCCCAAAAAGGTTCGCCCGCCGCGTTTTTGAGCTGCATACGCCGATCAAGAACTTCCTGTTGTGCCTGGAGATGACGGTGCAGGTCGATCTGGTCCTGAGTATTTACATAGGTCGCCGCAAGATCCCTGCGCTCCCCCAGCAACTGTATTGCGGCAGGGCTGCGGTAAAGGAACGTGCCATCGCTTATCTTGCGCATTTCCAGCGCCGCCGGGCACGCATCTACCACTTGCCTGACGATTGCGTCGGCTTCCCGCCGCGATTCTTCGATTTGCTTTCGCCCGGTTATGTTGCTTCTGGTAACGACGAACCCGCCAAGCTTGGTGGGATGGCTTGAAATATGTGACCAGCGCCCATCCGCATGCTGCAACTCCGTGTTCATGGAGTGGGACATTCCCATTTGGAACTGTTCCTCGATCCATTCCTCCTCGCGCCCGACAGCCTCAGGATATTCGCCGCGATAGGCCGAAACACGTATCAGCTCATGCCATCGCATGCCCGGTTTGATAATGTCACCGGCGGCATCGTTGATCTGCGCGTAGCTACTGTTGCAGATCACCAGCCTGCCTTCCTCATCGTAGAGCGCGAAGCCTTCAGAGATCGACTCGATCGCGTCAGCCAGCAACTCGCGCGCGCGTGCCAGTTCCTGCACACGGTGCTTTTGTTCGGTCACATCAAGCACGCCGGACAGTACAACTTGCTTGCCGTCAAACTCCACCAGCCTGCTTGAGACCTTGGCCCAAAACCGCGACCCATCGCACCGCTTCCAGAGCACCTCCACATCGTCGATACGGCCATTCTTACGCAAAGACTGCAGCAGCCCTTCGCGATCATGCAGATTGACATAAAAATCCGATGCGTTGAGCTGTGCTCCGGTATCCGGATCAAATCCGAACAGGCGGTCGAGCGCCGGGCTTCTGACGATCAGGCGTCCGGTGTCCAGTTCGTTCATCGAAACCGGCAGCGGATGTCCTTCCAGCATGAAGCGAATCTGGTCTTCGCGTTGTTTGCGTTCGGTAACATCAACAACACCTGCAATCAGCGCATCCCGGCCCCTGAACCGGCCAGAGCGCACATTCGCCGAGATCCAGAACCGGCTGCCATCGGACCGCTTGAGCCGGACCAGGTGATCACGAAGAACACCGGCACGCTCCAGTTCATCCTTCACTTCCTGCCGGTCTTGCAGATCAACATAGTGATCGAGAATGTATTGCGGTTTGTCCGGGTCCCAGTCGCGCCCGAGAATTTTTGAGGCTTCTATGCTCTCATAGAGGATTTCGCCGGTCTCCTTGTCCGCCATCCACACGGGCAGCGGATGACTTTCGGTAATGCACCGGAAGATTTCCTCATTTTCGTGAAGCTGAAGCTGGGCGAGTTTCACGCTTGTAATGTCGACACTAAAGAGGGTCAGGCCTCCTCCCGGTTGAGGGTGGCAGCTAAGCAATTTCCAACTGCCGCAAACCGTTCTGGCTTCAATCGGTTTCGCTGTGCCGGCACTCCATTGCGAAATGACGGACTTCACAAAAGCTGCGGTACGGTTCACAGCAGCGCCGTCAAATTCCGCCAAACGTCCCACAACCTGTTTGACCACGGCGTGAATTGTGTCGCCCGGCTGGCCAGCGGTGCCAACCTGCGCTGACAGGAAGAACTCCTCATTGGCCTCAACAAGCTTGCGGTGTTTGTCGAAGATAGCAAAACCGGTGACCGCTCCGGTGCCATTTGCCCGGTCCAGTTCAGCATACGCCTGTTTCATTCGCTCTCACTCGAATTCCCTGCCGTCACTTCGCGACACTATAGACTGATTGTTTCGGCAGGTTTTCAGTGTCTGCCCCGAATGTTTCAATTGTTGCAAAGACGCAATTGGCAAAAACACCGAAAACTTCTTTTTTTCAGTATTTTAGAACCGCCTCAAGGCAAACGCATCGTCACCATATACGGATACGAAAGAAACACGGTGCGCTGGCCGCAGATGCAAAACTGAAAACTCGCAGGCGTAAACCTCAAGCCATATTCGATTTACGGCCAAGGAGACGCGCCATGTATACCCACACGATTGCAGGACCCAGTTCTTCCGCAACTCCGACCTTCGCCAGGAAGGTCTTTGACAGCATTCACGCCATGCGTGAGCGCCGCAAGCAGCGCACGGCTATTCGTGAATTGCGGAGTTTGGACAATCACACACTGAAAGACATCGGTTTGCACAGGACGGAGGTCACCTCCGTGATATGCGCAGATCCGGCTGGCCGGAGGAGACATCATGTTCGAGATTGAATTGAACGGGTCCCGGATAGCGTTTGACGTGCGCGGATCCGGCGGCACCATGATCGCGCTGCATTCCAGCGCCTGCACCGGCCGGCAATGGGATACGCTGACCGGTGATCTGGAACGGCATCATTGTGTTTTTACGCCTGATTTACCCGGCTACGGGCGTTCCAGCGTCAAGTTTGGCAAGGCTGGTCCGTCTCTGGAAGCAGAAGCAAAGGTGATCTTCGATCTGGTCGAAGCCTGGCAGGAACCGGTTCATTTGGTTGGGCATTCCTACGGTGGTGCAATTGCGTTGCAGATTGCACTGCAGAATCCGCATTGGATCAACACCCTGACCGTCATCGAACCCACAGTGTTCAATCTGCTGCGCTTTGGCGAACCGAGCGATCGGCGGCTCCATGGGCAGATCGATGCGTTGCGCGGGGTAATGAACGCGGCCGCGGCCAGCGGCGATCCGAACACCGCAATGGGACAGTTTATCGACTTCTGGAACGGTCCTGGCACATGGGCACGCAAGAGCCTTAAGGCAAAGTTGCATCTCGCTGCCCAGACCGGTCAGGTGGTCAACAACTTCGCCGCGGGTGACGAAATCACCTGGGAGATCGGGTCATTGCACGCGCTTCCGCTGCCGGTGCAGATCCTCATGGGAACGCAAAGCCCAAAGCCTGCCCGCAGGATGGCCGAGTTGCTTGCACGGGCAATTCCCGGCGCAGCACTGCGCCGCATAAACGGAGCCGGCCACATGGCGCCCCTCACGCACCCGCACGTGGTGGGGCCACTGATTGCAACACACGCAAACGGTCACACCATGTATCGGAACCACGGCAGCGTCTTGAAGGCAGCCTGACCGGATCCCTTCCGCACTCACAACAAAGGCGGCGGGCCCACTCATTGGGCCCGCAGTTCCCGATCATCCTTCTGTAATGTCAAACGCCCAAAGGAGCACACCATGACAAAAGCAAAGTACCGCAACCGCCTGCCGCAAATGCACGGCAAACGCTTCATCACCGATGGTGGGCTGGAAACCACATTGGTATTCCACGAAGAGGTTGACCTGCCACTGTTTGCGGCATTTCCGCTGCTGGAGACCGGCCGTGGCCGTGACGCGATCGACCGGTACATCCGCAATTACTGCGAGCTTGCCGTACGTGACGGCAAGGGTTTCATACTCGACACGCCCACCTGGCGCGCCAGCCAGCGCTGGGCGGATGAACTTGGTTACTCCCGGGACACGCTTAAGAGGATTCACGCAAGGGCGATAGACGATCTGTTCGCATTGCGGGCGGAGTATGAAACCGGTGCATCGCCGTTTGTCGTGAACGGCGTCATCGGACCGCAGGATGACGGATACAATCCCAGTAATTTCCTGAGCGTGAACCAGGCGTGTGACTATCACTGCGATCAGGTCGAATGGTTCACGGGTCTCGGCGCGGACATGGTATCCGCCATCACAATCACCTACGCAAACGAAGCTGCCGGAATTGCCCTGGCCGCCAGGCGGGCCGGTATTCCCTGTGTGATCTCCATCACGGTGGAGACAGATGGTCGGCTTCCGTCCGGCCAAACGCTGGCCGGCGCGATCAACGAAGTTGACGCGATCACCGGTGCATACCCGGCCTACTACATGATCAACTGCGCACATCCCGATCACTTCATGGACGTCCTGAACCAGGGCGGCGCCTGGAAAAACCGTATTGGCGGTGTACGGGCAAACGCTTCGCGCATGAGCCACGAAGAACTCGATAATTCCGAAGTTCTCGACGAGGGGGATCCGCAGGAGCTCGGGGCGCAGTATCGGATACTGTCCGCACTCCTGCCGAA
Source organism: Aestuariivirgaceae bacterium (assembly GCA_028282065.1). Taxonomy (GTDB): domain Bacteria; phylum Pseudomonadota; class Alphaproteobacteria; order Rhizobiales; family Aestuariivirgaceae; genus JANQIR01. The sequence goes on along the minus strand of JANQIR010000010.1, from coordinate 5,693 downwards.
CATGAACGTGATGGGCGGTTGCTGCGGCACGGACCACCGCCACATTGACGCCATCAGCAGCGCCTGTCACCACGCCGTCGCAGCCTGACTTCATTGCGATACGGCAGGGGCGGGTTGGCCGCCCCTGCACATTCACGGTGTGACCAGCGACTCACGGACAATTCACACTGAACACACTTCACTACCGACCCTGCCTAACGGCAGTCGATGAGTACGACAATCATGGGGTCGGAAAAATGTTCACCAAACGCAATTCGCATCTTGCTCTAACCGCCTTCGTGGCCAGCGGCATTCTGTTTAGCCATAACGCATCTGCAGATGACAACAAGTCCGACGTCTCACAGTGGCTCAAGGACTACAGGTCGGTGGTGATTGTCGAGAACGATATCTTGAACGCCGCCGATCTGTCATTCGCCAACACAATCCGATCCATTCTGAGCGACAACGGTAAGACTGTGACCAAAGAAGAGATGGTCAAGTTTGTTGAAACCCTTGTCGCCACTCTCGAAGTCCGCGAATTCGAAAATCGTAGCGCCGGATACAAAATGACCGTTGAGAGCTTTCCCGGCATCAAGCGGGAGCTAACGGGCGCCAAGTTGTTGGGTTTTGAGCGCTCTGATTACAGCCTTGTTCCCACCGCCGTATTCAATCGCCTGGACCTTGCTCCTAAAAGTTACGCTGATTGCGGCGAATATAGGATCGTCTACAGTTTCAAAAAACCTGCTCCAGACTCATCAATGGTTCAGCGCCTTTTCCTGAACTTTGAAGCTAGAGTCCCAAATCCAAAATATAAGTCGCCCGGCAATTTGACGGCCAAAATGATTGCTGAAGGCTGTAAAAACATAGCCGGGTTCTGGGCCAACCTCCCAAACGAGTCGGATCCCAATCGGATTGGCAAAGAACTGCATAAGTTCTTTTACAAGGAGACCCCAGGCGGCGGCGAACGCGCCATGCGCCCCGAAACACTCGGCTCTCAATCCGGCCAAATCAGAGGTAACCTTCAAGCTGCGCAATGCACCCCCTCCGGAACCTGCAGCAAAGACAATCAAAAACTCTGGTTGCTTAGGGAATGGCGAGTGATGCCCACGCCGGTAAAACGAATAAAATTCCCTCCCCTGCAGTTCAGGGCCGAGACGCTAAAGGACAACCCACTTGCCGAACTATACCAAGACGTTGATGATTCTGGTCAAGAAGATAGCAAGCTGTCCGAACTTAAACGGCACTTCCACCTGACATTTGCTTACTTGTACGGACCGGCGCTCATTGCCCCAAAAAACATGCCAAAAGCGCCAAACTCACTCTGGATCGTCAACAACCTAGCTCTCAATCCCCTCGGGCATTGCAATTGCTTCGACAAGTTCAACGAATTTCAGAATGTCATGAGTGGCCGAAGCAACGACAACATAAATTATAATTACAATGAATACCAATCAATAAAACAAATTATTAACAACATATTGATGAAAAAAATACCACGAACACATTCTTTAACTGAAAAACAAATAATATTGAGGGCGGAAGCGGTTTCATGTGGAGGATGTCATAAATTTGTTGCAGGTCGACATATTGGAAAATTAAATAATAATGAAATACAGTGGCCCGATACAAATGAGCGTTTCGTTCACATATCAGAGATAAACAATAAACATATTGATCGATTATCTGTTGGTTTAAAGAACAAATACCTACCATATAGAAAATTTAATTTGGAACAATTTATTAACCGCCAAACTCTCATTGCAGACAAGATCTCGGAGAGTTTCACGACATTTGCATTGCGCAGAATGCAACTTGATCAAAAGCTACGGCAGCTGTCAGCGGATTTCTTTAACGATAACGGCAATCACGAACTGATCCGCGAAATCGATCGGTTCTGGGCTGACGCGTTTGCACAGCCTGGTGCATTTGTTCCGCGTCGAAGAACTCACTGATCGAACGATTCACGATCGCCTCACGTCGGCGGCCCCATGCTCATATGCGCTTTTACAATTCATACAAAGGATAGCTCAATGTCTCACAGAAATGATGAACAGGATCGCTTCAAACCTTCCTTCTTCAGAATCACGGGCAATCATCAAAAGTTTGCAGACCTTCTGGAAAAATGGGCCAAAAGACAAGCTGGCGATGATGCCGAAATGCCGACAGACTACCAAAAGTTTTTGCACGTTCTGGCACATAATAAAAACAATGTTCAGTTCTTCAACCCGAACCTTAACGAAGGTGAACATGATGATCGCAAACCTGAAAATAGAATGAAAAACATCAAAACAGTGAAGTACGTTCTTTTGGCGGAAGAAGAACTTGTGGTGATCGTTCCCAGTGAAAAAATGATACGAGTCGGAGCCGAAGAAGCAAAAATGGCAAAGAATGTAGCGTACGGCTTTCCCCAAACGTACGATGCAGTCTACGGTGGAACGGCCCCCCAAGCACTCGGCACAGATGCCGGAATGCTCAAGCTTTTCAAAGCCCGACTGGCTGACTACTGCTGCAACCAGTGCATCTGACAGCACTTGCCATCTTGTCCCTCGTTCGCGATGCGAGCGAGTGTCACTGAGATACGAGGGGATCGCTGTGGCGTCCGACATCGGGCGCCATGGCGATTCCCGCCTGCTCAATGCCGTCCTTAAGCGTTTGCCAGGTTGCCGTATTCTTTATCGGAAAGCTGCCTAGAAACCACTGTGCGACCACCTCGTCATCCGGCAGGACATCGCCGACCCAACTGTCCTGCACAAGGCCCCGAAATTCACGCGCGGCGCGGCGCGCGTCATCCTGCCGGCCAAGATGGACCAGTGCCGCAGCCTTCCAGGCCGCAACGTTCTTGATTATGAAGCCGGAATTGTCCGCCGCCTCCACACAGCCTGCATAATCTCCGCACAAGAATCGTATCGTCGCCTGATACCCCCAGTGCATCCGCGTGGGCTGCAGACTCAGCACCAACGCCTGGTCGGCCATCTTGCGGGCCCGCTCGCAATCATCCAGGAACGACCATCCCAATGCGGAAGACACAAGCGTCCAGGGATCATTTTCATTGAGATCACATGCCAGATCATAGCTGATTGCCGAGCGCTCGAACTGGTCAAGCATAGCGTAGGACCATCCCATAGACAGGTGACCGCGCGTGTCTAACGGATCAATCTGAACTGCAACTTTTCCCAGTTCGAGGGCCTGTTCGTGGACCTGGCGCAAACGGCGTTTGCCGGGAAAAACCAGATGCGCCCCGTTTTCAAGTTGCGCCAGGCTGCTGTAAACCGGCGCAAACGAGACGTTCTGATCAACTATCGACTGGAAAACCTCTGCCGCCCTGTCCCAGCTGTCCGGCGTAAACCCAAAAACAAGCTCCTGACCACGCAACCAACAGTCATAAGCATTGAGATCTACCTCGGGTGATCCCGCAAACCGTGAAATCCGCTCCGCCGAGAGATGGATGTTCAGGGCGATTGCGACACGCCGCACGATGAGCCGTTGTGCATGAAACCAGTTTGACAAAGACAGCTCGAAGTTCTCACTCCATACGAACTGCTGTGTGTCACTTTCCTTCAGTGTAATGATCAAACGCGCCGTATTTTCTTCCCCTAAATATGTGCCTTCAACAATGTAGCGTTGCCGCTCGTCATGTTCATGTGCGCGTTGCAGCTGTTGTGTACCCGTGCTTCCAAAGGTCAGCCACTCTCGAAAACGCACCAAAGACGCGATGAGTTCGCGGCGAAACCCCTCGATGAAATAAACTTCCTGCGCCCAGGGCCCGCCCTGGGCAAAGGGAGGCACAATAATGACCGGCCGGTTTGCACGTTGAGAGTTCCCGGCGACCGCAACGCGCCGGCCCACCGGAATGGCTGGCGTCTTTTCGGCTGCCTGATAGCAACCCGACTTGATGGCCGCTATCAAATCCTGCGTCTCATCATCGGGTTCCATATCGAATTCGCTATCGAGCAGCTCCCACAAGATCCCGTAATGGCGGAGCGCCGCCGCCGTGTTGCCGGCGTCAGCATGATGCCGGATAATCAGACGATGAGCGTCCTCATGGCTGGGATCGATGTTGACCAGGGCTTCGGCAGCATGCCTGGCGCGTTCGGCAGCGTTGTTATTGAGAATGTCGCCAAGTCTGTCGACAAAGCGGTCGTGCCAGTTCTGCCTGACCACGTGGAGCCATGCCGTGAACGATCCGTCCAGATTGTCATATCCATACAAGATGCGTTCCGGCCTACCGTCTTGGCTTAGAAGTTGTTCGACGACCTCTTCACGCAGCAGCTTGTCATAACAGATGCGCAGATCAACGCTCACCAAATCGGCAGCAAGCGCCACATCCTGGCGTTCTGTTGCAAAGCCTTCGAAGCCGGCATCGCTGAAGATCTCTCGCAGCTGCTTCAGCACTTGACGAAGCGAAGCGCGCGCCTGTTCCTCACCCTTGTCACTCCACAACAGCCCGGCCAGCCGTTCCCTTGTTTCGCGGCCATGCTTGCTGAGCGCGAGATATGCCAGCAGCGCGCAAGCCTTGCGATTGACGATCGCAATCGGCCGCCGGTTGGCATCTGCCAGGGAAAAACCTCCTAGTACGGACATATGCAGCCGCCCCGACCGCACCTGCCCCGATACCGCCATTGCCACCCCCAAGTTTCACCCAAAGTCGATTGAACCTATACTTTGTGGATGACATTATTCACACGATCTGGGGTGATTATCAAATGATTGGCACGATTTTCTCAGTACCCAAATCGGTATTTCCGGTACGTTTCAATCTGTTGCCAAACCAATCAGGTGAACTCGATTGCAATCCCGGCGCAATAATACGAACAACGCGAACACGTATTTCATCTCTATACAAATTCACTGCATACGGAGTAATTTTTATTTTTTGCAATGCTTTGAGCCCCCTTTCCACCGCATTGTCGCAAACACACTGATCAATTTCGTGCACCTGTGTCTCTGGTGGACGCAGTTGCGGAAAATTCTCACACGACAGATTTCTGTATTTGTCGATCCAGGCGATGTCCTGGGGTTTTAGAGTGTCCGGTGCGCAATTTCTGAGTTTTGCCAGTGAAATTTCCTGCGCCAGTTCCATCTGGCACATTTCAAGAAACGCACGACGCATCGCAAGCAACATGTCCGGATGTGCTCCGAAGCCTGCAATCACCCCCGCTCCATCAGGCTCTGCAGACAATGCCGCAACAACGGGAATGCCGACGTCCGATGTCAGATCGAGCATCCAAAACTGCCGCGCCGTGCCGCCTCTGATCCTGTCGGTGAAATGATCAAATCCGCATGATTTGAACGCACCCGGGCCGATGGAACGTGCTGGCGCGCCGCCATACCACCACAACGCTACTGCATCGCGTTCGATAACCTCCGTCAGGCCTGACAGGATTGCATCTGCTCGCGTGCGCCCGGCCCCAAGCCCGTTGCTCTCGGCCTGCCTGCGCCCCATTCTTTGTTTGCCTACCCGCCGCAACACCAGTTCGGCAGGAAACAGAACGCAGGATCCATCCAGCAACGAAACCGCCTCTACCCAGTCCAGCCTGGCCGGATCTGTATCTTCCGGCAGACCGATACCGGCCAGGGCCCAACCAAGTTGCCGCCTTTCTAAATTGTGCGATCCATTCCACTGCACCAGGAGAGGATCGTGTTCGCGCTCGATGAAACTTAGATATTCCGCTGCTTCACCGACACAGCTCTCAAAGGCTTCGCCAAGAGTTTCA
>JANQIR010000267.1 GCA_028282065.1 Aestuariivirgaceae bacterium | reverse complement strand
GCGTTCGGATGTCCGCATTATTGCCGGACATGACAATCAACGCTGCATCATGATCTTACCCATGGCGCTTGAAAGGCATCGTGGCGCCAACCGGCTGGTTTGGCTGGGGCACCAGTTTTCCGACTATACCGGGCCGCTGATCGACCGATCTTTGCTAGAGCATTTGACGGCGAAAGATGTCGACAACCTGTTAGATGATATAGCCCGCGCGATCCCGGAAGCCGACTACATCTACCTTGCAAAACAGCCGGACACACTGGAGGGCTTGCCCAATCCGTTTGCCAGGCACCGTGCGCGGCCGTTTACCTGCAGCGCTCATCACGCGCGGCTTTCGGGCAACTGGAAGGAATTCTCCCTTGCCCATCGAAGCGGCAAGTCGCTGCGCAGGTTTCGCGAGAAGGAGCGCAATCTTGCCAAACTTGGCAGCATGGCATTTGTCTGCGAGACCGATCCGCAAAGATGCGCGGATCTGATGGATACCCTGCTCGACTGGAAGATTGCGCAGCTTACGGCACGTGGTGATCGTGTTCCCTTTAGCCGCAACGAGACCTTTTCGTTCCTGCGCCAAATGGCGAGAACATCCCGCCCGGACGGGTCTTTTCGGATGTACGGACTAATGCTCGACGAAGAGCCGGTCGCTCTGGCCTTTTGCCTAGTTCGTGCTGAACGCATGATCTACTATCTGTGCGGATACGGCCAAGCCGAAACGGCGCGCTACTCGCCCGGCGTCCTGCTGCTACATAAGCTGTTTGAAACCGCACTGGATGAGGGTCTGGAGATCTTCGATTTCTCAAATGGGGACGAAGACTACAAGGCCCATTGGGTTGATGAGACCGAAGAGCTGTTCGTCACAATCCGCGTTCAACGTATGGCTGGTCTGATCGCCGCGACGCTCGATGGGTTGGAAATTGAAATCATCCGCAGAATAAAACGGAACGCACGTCTGCGGATCTTGGCCGGGGGTGTGTTGCGGCGTTGGAACGGATGGCGGCTCGCGGCGTCGGCTGAGGGCAAAAAACGTTGACCTGCCTGTGCCTGCGGGATGGATAAAGAGATATTTCCGTTGATCATGCCTGCTTGTCTCACTTCGTCATGTGACGAATTGCACATTACAACCACCGTCCACCACCTGCGCTGAACGGGCAATTCAGTACTCGTTCACGTGAGATGTCCTGCTCGGTCCGGATTGCCGGTTGATCTGTCAGGTTTCCGAGGGGTAAATGTGATGCCGGTCAGCGGGAGAAGGCAAGTCAGGAACATGATCGCCATGGGCGCCAAACTGATTTTGATCGCTCATGCAGCGGATGAGACGGACGACCGGGCCTCTGCCTGGGCATCCCGCATTGGTTTTGCACTCCAATGGTGCTTCCCGTTTGAGGGCCCGAAGATACCCGATCTCGACGAACATGTTGCCGGCACTATCGTCCATGGCGGGCGCTTCGATGTGAACCCCAAGCACGCCTGGCCGTTTCTGCGTGACCAGGCGCGTTGGATAGAGACCTGATAGCAGCCCAATAGGGGAGATTTTCCATGGCAGCAGTACCTCCAATTTGTGACTTCGGCTGGCCCGCGCCGGAATTTTCGCTTCCGGCAACAGACGGCAAGATCTATTCCTTGGCCGATATTGCCGGGCCAAATGGAACTTTGCTTGCGTTCATTTGCAATCACTGTCCCTACGTTAAATCAATTGCGGACCGCCTGGTTGATGAAGCCGTGCGTCTGCAGGATGCCGGTATCGGGGTTGCGGCCATCTGCGCCAACGACGCGGCCAGCTACCCGGAGGATTCATTCGGCAATATGAAACGGTTCGCCAGTGATCACGGCTTTACCTTTCCCTACATGCATGATGAATCCCAGCAGGTCGCACGCAGTTACGACGCGGTCTGCACGCCCGACTTTTTCGGCTTCAACAAGGACCTTCAATTGCAGTATCGCGGCCGCCTGGATGAATCCAGGACGGTGCTGGTTCCCGATGCGAGGAGGGAACTCTATGAGGCCATGATGCAGGTGGCCGAGACCGGCCAGGGGCCACACGAGCAGATCGCGTCCATGGGCTGCTCGATCAAGTGGAAAATCTAAACGTTGTCAAACTGACATTGCAGCAGCAATATCCGCTGCAACAACCACAGGCCTACGCGAGAGGTTCTTCATGACCACCATTGTCATCTTGGCGATTATCGCCGCCATCGTCCTGTATGGCATCATGATCTACAACAAGCTGGTGAAGAACCGGCAGATGGTCGAGGAGGGTTGGTCCGGCATCGACGTTCAGCTCAAGCGAAGATCAAACCTGGTTCCCAATCTGGTATCGGCCGTCAAAGGCTATATGAAACATGAAAAGGGACTCCTGGAGCGCATTACCGAACTGCGTGCACGTGCCAGCGAGGCGGGCGACCAGCCTGAGGCGCGTGGCAAGGCGGAACAGGCACTGTCGGGCGCATTGGCAAACCTGTTTGTCGCCATGGAGAACTATCCGGACCTGAAGGCCAACGAGAACGTCATGGAGCTTCAGGAAGCGCTTCAAACGGTTGAGGACGAGATTCAAATGTCGCGGCGTTACTACAACGGCGCCGTGCGCAATAACAACGTGCTGGTCGAGAGTTTTCCATCCAACCTGGTCGCAAACTGGTTCAAGTTTCATAAGGGCGAGTTCTTCGAGATCGAAGACGATGCGGACCGCGCGGTCCCGAAAGTGGAGCTCTAAGCCGTTGCAGCGCTTTGCGGCATGGCTGATCCGCGGTGCGGTTTTGATGCTGGTCGCGCTGTACGCGGCCTGGCAGCCGCTGGCTGCAGCTGAAGTTATTTACAGCTATAACAGCACCATAGAGGTCAAACCGGATTCAACTCTTGAAGTTGAGGAAATCATCCGCGTCCGCGCCGAGGGCAATCGTATCCGGCGCGGAATTTTTCGGGATTTTCCGGTTCGCTATCCCCTCAAATCCGGTCTGCTGCGGTATGTCGGCTTCAAGATCCTGGAAGTCAAACGCGACGGGCAGACGGAAGACTGGCACCAGAAGCCGGTAGGCAATGTCGCGCGGATTTATATCGGCAACGAAAACCAATACCTGCCGAGAGGCGACTACACGTACACAATCCGTTACAGGACAACGCGCCAGCTTCGACACTTCGAAGATTTCGACGAGCTGTACTGGAATGTGACCGGCAATTTCTGGGAGTTTCCCATAGAATCCGCCACCGCGCGCATCGTGCTGCCCGATGGCGCGATTGCAAACCGTCTGGCGGCTTATGTCGGGCGGTTTGGCCGCCAGGGCAGTGATTTCCGCATGACGCGCGAAGGTAACGCCCATGTATTTCAAACGACCCGTATCCTGGACCGCTACGAGGGGCTAACGATTGCCGTCGGTTGGCCGAAAGGTTTCGTTGAAGTTCCAGGCACAGGCACGAAGCTGTGGTGGCAAATCTGGGATAATATCGGTTTTGCAGTTCTGCTCGTCGGGGTTGCTGGGGTGGCGGGATTTTACACGCGCACCTGGGTCAAAATCGGCCAGGACCCGGATCAAGGTACGATCATTCCATTGTTCCGGCCTCCCGACGGTCTGTCGCCGGCAGCGCTTAGCTATCTGCACTATATGGGGTTTGCCAGCGCTGGCCGCGGCGCCAGCAAGGCGTTCATTGCGGCACTCATGTCGCTTGCCGCCAAGGGTGCCATTCAGATCAATGATGCTGCAGGGGACATCTCCATTACCAAAAAGGACGCTCCAAGCGATCTGCCCGGTGGCGAGAAATCGATCATGCGCTGGCTGCTCGGTTCGCGTCAGACGTTTGCCTTCGAGAAGAAGAACGGCAAGACGCTGGTGACCGCCCGCTCTAAGTTCCGGCAGGCGATCCTCAATGAGTATGAGGGTGTGTTCTTCCGCAACAATCGCGGGTATTTCGCGGCAGGTATAGCCTTGTCCATCCTGTGTCTCGTGGCGTTCTTTGTTCTGCAACAGCCGGGTGAGGACTTGGTTGGCTCAATTGTCTTCACCCTGATTTCCGCCACTTTGGGGGCCATCGCGCTGGCGTTGGGCCTTAGGCGACTGATGGGATGGGTGCCGGGTGGCGGTTCTGTGCTCTTGGGCATCTTGCTGACGATTGTCGGATTTGTTGTGCTCGTTCCGGCCGGTTTCATCACCGTCTTCTTCGCTGATACGGTGACCCGCGCCGCCGCCTTTGCGGTCGGTCTGCTGGCAATCATGGGCGTATCATTCTTCTACCTTCTGCGCGCGGTAACGCCCGCTGGCCGCGACGTCATGGACGCGATTGAAGGTTTCAAACTGTATTTGTCTGTGGCAGAGGAACAGCGTTTGAATATGTCCGGTGCACCGGGCATGTCCCAGCAACTGTTTGAACGCTATTTGCCGTTTGCCATTGCGCTCGGTGTCGAAAAACCCTGGGCCGAAGCCTTCGAGGCGTTTCTGGCCCGAACTGTACCGGAGCCGGAACGTAGACACTACCGTCCGCGGTGGTATTCCGGTTCGTCGTGGGATTCGGCGTCGTTTGGCCGCGCGACCAGCACGATGGTGTCGTCGATGTCGTCCAGCATGGCGTCTGCTATGCCAACCCAGTCGAGTTCCGGCTCAGGTGGGGGCGGATTCTCCGGCGGCGGTGGCGGCGGCGGTGGCGGTGGTGGCTGGTAAGTTGAAGAAGGGGGAATGCGTTGACTAGCGCTATTGTGGTTATAGGTGGCGGACAGGCTGCCGCGTCGCTGATCGCCAAACTGCGTCAGCTGGAGTTTGACGGGTCGATCACGCTGGTCTGTGAGGAGCCGGTCTTGCCCTATCAGCGCCCGCCATTGTCGAAGAAGTATCTTCTTGGCGACATGGGCGTCGACAATCTTATCTTCTATCCTGATGACTGGTATGCGCAGAACAAGGTTACTGTTCTGAAAGGGGTCGCGGCCGAAGCTATTGATCGTCAAGCAAAATCTGTCCGCCTGTCCGACGGAACGGAACTTTCTTATGACAAACTTGCGCTGACCACCGGTTCCGCTCCGCGCCGGCTTCCAGCATCGGTTGGCGGAGATCTAGAGGGCGTCTATGTAGTCAGGGACCTTGCGGACGTCGATTCGATGGCTGAGGAGTTTGCCGAAGGCCGCCGCGTCCTTGTCGTTGGCGGCGGTTATATAGGTCTTGAAGCGGCTGCGGTCGCGGCGATGAAGGGGCTGAATGTGACGGTGGTCGAAATGGCCGACCGGATATTGCAGCGGGTCGCAGCTGCGGCAACATCGGACTTTTTCCGCGACTTGCATGCAGGTCGCGGCGTCAACATCCTGGAATCGACGGGGCTGAAGACGTTGATTGGCACCGATGGCCGGGTGAGTGGAGCCGAACTGGCGGACGGCAGCACTTTGGACGTGGATTTCGTGGTCGTCGGCATCGGCATCACGCCGCGCGACCAACTCGCCGTTGAGGCGGGGATTACCGTCGACAACGGCATTGCGGTGGACGAAAGCTGCCGCACAAGCGATCCGGACATTTTTGCTGCCGGCGATTGTGCCAGCTTCCCCTATCGCGGACACCGTATAAGACTGGAATCCGTGCAAAATGCCATAGACCAGGCGCAGGCGGTCGCGGTTGCCATGACCGGGCAGGACGTGAACTATATTCCAAAGCCGTGGTTCTGGTCCGATCAGTTCGATGTCAAACTACAGATCGGTGGTTTGAATACGGGCTATGACGATACGGTGGTGCGGCCCGGTGCGCGGCCGGGAGCTCAGTCGGTATGGTACTTCGCTGGCGATCAGCTGCTGGCGGTCGATGCTATGAACGATCCACGCAGCTACATGATCGGCCGAAAGATCATCGAGGGTGGCCGCACGCTCTCCAAGGAACAGGCCGCTGATCCGGAAACCGACCTGAAGGCGCTGGCGATGGGCTAGCGGGGTTACAGCCAAAATCTTCTAGTTCGACTGTCACCCCGGCGAAGGCCGCCGCAGCGATTGCTCATTTAACCCGCGATCTTGCCGCCACCCTGCTTACGGATGGCGATCACCGAGGGCCGGGGCGGCATGTTGTCTTTGAAATCAGGCCAGCGTGTTGCCGGATCTTCGAACGTGGAACGCTCTTTGCCGAACGGCTCGTAATCCTTCACGCCGTCCGACGCCGGGTGTTGCACAGCCAGGAACAGGGTCTCCGCATCCGGTGTAAAGCAGGGCCCGCACATTTCCGCACCCACCGGCACCCTGAAGAACAGCTTGGACGTGGCACGTAGCGCGCCCTCTGTCTCGACACCATAAAGCCCATCGGCCTTGCCGGTGTGTTTCCAGCCCTTGCCCTGATCGGTCGCGACCCAAAGGCGTCCATCCGCGTCGATGGCGCAATTGTCGGGAGCCGCGAACCAGCCGTCGGCGCTGGTCTTTTCGTTCCAAAGGGCCCCGACTGCTTCGACCGCCGGATCGCCGCAGCGGATCATGATCTCCCAAACCATCTTATCCGCGCCATGATCGCCATTGGGCGGTGTGAGTTCGATGATATGGCCGAACAGGTTCACCGCTCTGGGGTTCGCCACGTTGACCCTGTGGCGCGGTTCTTTGGCACTGCCCGTCAGTTGGCGTTTCTTGTTGTTGGTCAGCATTACATAGACCTTGCCGGTCTTCTCGTTGGGCTGTACGTCTTCAGGACGATCCATCGGCGTCGCGCCCAGTAAATCCGCGGCTAACCGTGCATCGATGACGACATCCGCCTGGCTTTCGAAACCGTTATCAGGCGTAAGCGGACCAACGCCGAACAGGAGTGGCAGCCAGTCCACGCTGCCGTCAACATTGAAGCGTGCCACAAACAACGTGCCCTCTGAGAGCAGCCGCATGTTGGCTGCCTTGTCGTCTGGGTCGACCTTTCCGCTTGAGACATAACGGTAGAGATAGTCTGACCTCTGGTCGTCGCCGCAATAGACGACCACTCTGCCGTCGCTGTTGACAATGCACTCGGCACCTTCGTGCTTGAATCGGCCCAGCGCCGTGTGTTTGACCGGTGTCGAGGCGGGATCGAACGGATCGATTTCGACGATCCAGCCGAACCGGTTCGGCTCGTTGGGTTCTTTCTCGACATTGAACCGGTCATGATAGGTACCCCAATTGTACCAATTGGCCGGTATGCCGTAACGCTCGTAGCTGGCGTTTTGATCGCCTCCGAGCCCTTTCCTGAGCCTTTTGCCGTCTTCATCCTTCTTGTCTGTCCAGAAGTAGCCGTGGAAGTTCTCTTCCGCTGTCAGATAGGTGCCCCAGGGCGTGATGCCGCCGGCGCAATTGTTGATCGTGCCGGTGATTCTACGGCCGGACGGGTCGGCCCTGGTCACCATACGTCGGTGGCCTGCTGCCGGCCCGTCGACGGACATCTCCGTGTTGAGTGGCGTGATGCGGCGGTTATAGCGGCTCGATCTGTTGGGTACCCACCTGCCGTCCTTCAGGATGATTTCGACAACCGTGATGCCATGCGCTGCCATTTCGACTTCCGCTCGGTCCCTGGTGATCTCCTCAAAATCGTTCTTGTCCGGGCGTGCTGTGATGCCGGGAAACATCAACTCGGTGTTGGTATACTCATGATTGACGCAGAGCAGAGCCCTGTCGGATGCACCATCGATCGGGAAAAAGCCAACATAATCATTGTTGTAACCGAACTGCCGCAGCTGCGCTTCAGCCGTGAGGCTGGCCGGATCGAACTTCGGGGAATCTTCAAACAGCGGATCGCCCCATCGTAACAGGATGTCCGCATCATAGCCGGAGGCCACATGATGTGTTTCGTCGACGCCGGCCTGGGTCTCGGTAAAATTAAACGACGAGGCTGCAGCGTCCTGAGCCCGCGCCGATGTCAGGGCCTGGCGGCCGAAAAGAGCTGTGGACGCGGTGACCGCAAGCGTGCCCTTCAGGACATCGCGCCTTCCGTAACGACGGTAGATTACATCGCCGATTGAGTTCTCCAGGTGCGGGTTGGAAGGGATGTCCTCTGCCGCTTCGGCCGCCTCCGCCTTTGTGGCAAAATCATCTTCAATTCGCATATTTCATCTCCCGTGCCGCTGGCCGGCATATCCACTGCAACGTGCCAGATCGATGCGAACATTCAATGACACCTGAAACGGGAAACCCCTCGACGGACCATTGAAGCCTTGACTACCATGCCTGTCTGGGAGGAGCATGGTCTCATGACTGCGTTGACACTGTTGCCCGAGATACAGACTGCTCATCTGATTTTGCGTGAGCTTGCCCTGGAGGACAAGAAGCCCTTCACGCGATACATGACCCGCGTGCCCTATCAGCAGTTTCTTGCTGTTCGATATTCCAGCAGGGAGGCCATCAGCCATTTTGTAAACCGGGCGGTCGCCAGACAGGCCCGTACGGGCCGTTCGCACTATCATCTGGCGGGCGTTTGCAAACGCACAGGTGTCGTGCGCGCCGACGGGTTCATCATGTTTCATGAGCCGGCGGCAGCCGAAATCGGATGGGGGGTGGACCCGGATCGTTGGGGCAGGGGGCTTGGAACGGAAGTGGCCAGAGCCCTGTCTGCTCTTGCCGTTGAATGGCTTGAGGCCGATCACGTCTGGTGCAAGGTCATGGCGCGCAATACGGCCTCCATGAAGGTTGCCCAAAAGGCCGGCTTCAAGCGGGACCGGCTGGTTGCTGCCTATGATCGCGAGGCCGGAATGAACATGGATGTCCACGTGTTCACTATGACAAAGGACAGTTACTTCGATACACCCTACTGACAGGTTGGGGAGTTTCACGGCAGGAGAAGAGTATGACGGACGAAGTGCCCCTGAAGGCGCGCATCGACGATGGTGGTACGCCTGAAATGCCGAAATGGCAGCTACGCTCCGAGGCAGGCATGCTGACGGATGTGCTGCTCGGGCCTGCGGACGGGTTTCGCTGGATGGGCGAGGAAAATGCCGCCTGGAGCGCATTGGTGCGTGATACACTGCGCAAGGGTTACAGCTTCGACAAACAGACCGCCATGCGACAGCACCGTGAGATGGTCCAAGCCTATGGCGAGGCTGGTGTCTCGTGCCATTTTCTGCCGTTGGATGAGTTTAATCCCTACCAGGTCTATGCCCGAGATTCGAGCTTCATGACGCCTTACGGTGCCGTCATCTGTCAGATGGCCAATCCGCGCCGGCGCGGGGAGTATGCCGCCTGCCTGCGGTTTTATCTGCAGCACGGCATTCCCATCTACGACATGGTGAGCTCGGGTAATTTCGAAGGTGGCGACTTCAACATGATCGCCCACCGGTGCGCCCTGATTGGCTACACCGATCACCGCTCGGAAGAAATCGCGGCACGACAGGTGGCCGGCTGGCTGGAAGCGGAGGGCTGGGAGATCAAGTTCGCCCCGATAGATCAGTTTTACGTACACATCGATTTGATGGTCTGCATGCTCAACGAGCGCTGTGCTGCTGTCTGTCTGGACACAACCGAAGAGGATGTCGTTGACTGGCTTAAGGCCAAGGGCATCGAGATTATCCCCGCGACGTTCAAGGAAACCATGGCGCTTGGCTGCAATGTCGTAGCGCTGGGCAATGACCGAATCCTGTCGACGGCCGGTGCCAAGGACCTCAACGGCAAACTGAGGGCTGCCGGCTTCAAGGTCTACGATCCTGACATGACCATGTTCACCTGGGCCGGTGGAGGCGTGCATTGCATGTGTCAGCCGCTTAACCGCGAAGCTGCATAGGGTGCAACCATGACAGATCATTTGACGATCGATCCGGACCGATTGTGGTCCACACTCATGCGGTCTGCGGAGATCGGGCCGGGCAAGGCCGGCGGGTTGTGCCGCCTGCCGGGCTCCGACGAAGACAAGCAGATGCGCGATCAGTTCGCCGAGTGGTGCGAGGAAGCGGGGCTCACGATGACAGTTGACCGGCTCGGCAACATGTTCGCCAAGCGGGCCGGATCGGACGACAGTCTGCCACCCGTCACCATGGGTAGCCATCTCGACACGCAATATGCCGGCGGCAGGTTTGACGGCATTCTGGGTGTTCTGGCGGGCCTTGAGGTTGTCCGCACGTTGAATGACGCGGGGATAGAGACAAAGCGGCCGATCGAAGTGATTAACTGGACGAATGAGGAGGGCTGCCGGTTTTCGCCGTCCATGTGTTGTTCAGGCGCGTTTGCCGGCGTTTTTGACGCCGATTGGGTAGCATCGCGCGAAGACGACGACGGTTTCAGGCAGGGTGAGGAACTGGAGCGCATCGGTTATCGCGGTGACGTGCCGGTTGGTGGCCGCGAGTTTGATAGCTATTTCGAACTTCACATTGAGCAAGGCCCGCAGCTTGATGCCGAAGACCTCCCGCTCGGGATCGTCACGCACGGTTACAAGACACACGGCATGCATGTGGATGTCAGGGGCGTCACATCCCATGCCGGCCCGTATAACAGGGCGACCGCCAACAGGCAGGCTGCCGCTGTGCGTGCTTTAGCCGGAGTTGTCATGCTGCGGTACTGTCTTCGCTGTA
>JANQIR010000250.1 GCA_028282065.1 Aestuariivirgaceae bacterium | reverse complement strand
CTCGACCTTGTAGCTGTCGCCGTCAACCTTGACGCCGCCTGCCGCATTGACCCAGTCCGCCCAGATCTGGCAGCCGTCAAGACCCGGCTTTCCCCATGCCGCAACCGCCCCGGTGAGCGGTGCCAGAAAACCGATTTTAACCGTCTTGTCAGCGCCAAAGGCAACTTTGGGGACACTCGTGGCAGCCATCATCGTGATCGCGGCCGTGCTTGTTTTCAACAGTTCGCGCCGGTCCATTTCGCGGCGCTCGAAAAAGCGTTTCATGGTGTTCCTCCCTGCGCAGCACCGCAATTCAAAATAATCCTCTTTGCGGGCCACTCCTAAGCGAGGCGGCGTCGCAAGGTATGCGTATTGTGTCAATTACAGCGGCACTGACAGGCGAAACCTAAACCAATAACAGACCAATTGGCAAGCCAATTACTACAGAACCGTACCAATTTGCGATTTTGGCCTTGAATATTGGTATAATTGGTCTATAAATTGGCCTATACCAAATGCGTGCGACAGAAACTTTCAATTTGAATTTCAATCACTTAGGGAGGTGAACAATGTCCAAGAGGGTTGCGATCGTTGGTGCCGGGCCGTCTGGCCTCGCGCAGCTTCGGGCATTCCAGTCAGCAGCGCAAAAAGGGGCGGAAATTCCTGAAATCGTCTGTTTTGAAACCCAGGACGACTGGGGCGGCCTTTGGAATTACACTTGGCGTACCGGGCTCGATGAGTATGGCGAACCTGTCCACTGCTCCATGTACCGCTATTTGTGGTCCAATGGTCCGAAGGAAGGTCTGGAATTCGCCGATTACACGTTTGAGGAACATTTCGGCAAGCCGATCGCCTCCTATCCGCCACGCTCCGTGCTGTTCGACTATATAGAGGGCCGGGTCAAAAAGGCGGATGTGCGCAAATGGATCCGTTTCCGCACGCCGGTGCGCCGCGTGAGCTATGACGAAGGCTCCGGCATGTTCACCGTGACGGTCCACGATCTGGTCAATGACAACGAATACTCTGAAGATTTTGATCACGTCGTTGTGGCGTCCGGCCATTTTTCGACCCCGAACGTCCCGCATTTCGAAGGCTTTTCGACATTCAACGGCAGGGTGCTGCATGCCCATGACTTCCGCGACGCGCTGGAATTCAAGGACAAGGATATCTTGATCATCGGCACGTCCTATTCGGCCGAAGACATCGGCTCGCAGTGCTGGAAGTATGGCTGCAAATCCGTAACCGTGTCCCACCGTACCGCGCCGATGGGCTACAAGTGGCCGGACAACTGGAAGGAAGTGCCGCTGCTTCAGAAGGTCGAAAGGAACACGTGCACTTTCAAGGACGGCTCCACTGCCGATGTCGATGCGATTATCCTGTGCACCGGATATCTGCATCACTTCCCGTTCATGCAGGAAAGCCTGAAGTTGCGCACGGCGAACCGGCTGGCAACTGCGGATCTCTATAAGGGTGTGGTTTTCGTCGACAATCCGAAGCTGTTTTATCTGGGCATGCAGGACCAGTGGTTCACGTTCAATATGTTCGATGCCCAGGCCTGGTATGTCCGCGATATTATCATGGACAAGATTGCCGTTCCCGATCGTGACGCCCGTGCGGCAGATGTTGTCGAACGCGTCGCGGCGGAGGATGGTCTCGAAGATGACTATGGCTGCATCCGGTACCAGGGCGACTATGTCAGGGAACTGATTGCCGATACCGACTATCCAAGCTTCGATATCGATGGTGCCAACGAGGCCTTCTTCCAGTGGAAGAAGCACAAGAAGCAGGACATCATGACCTTCCGCAACAATGGCTACCGGTCGGTCATGACAGGCACCATGGCGCCGGCCCATCACACGCCCTGGAAGGATGCGATGGACGATTCCCTGGAGAGCTATCTCGAAACCCCGGGGGAGGCCGCGCAGTAGCCCCGGCTATCTCCCAAGGCAACAATGTTGGAATGAACTGGGGCCGGAGAGATCCGGCCCTTCTTTTTAAGCGCAATCATGAGTAAGAACTGGGCAGCAACACCAGATGGAGCTTCAACGGTGAACCAGGCGGCCGGTGACACGGCAGAGGCATTGTTCTTTGATCAGTCGATCCCGAGCACGGTTCGGGTCGTGGCCGAAACACTGTTTGCCCGCATCAAGTCCGAACAGTATCCGGCTGACTCGCGCCTGCCTGCTGAACGCAATCTTGCAGCTGAGTTCGGCGTTGCCCGCAATACGGTTCGCGAGGCGCTTAACCTGCTGGAAGCGCGCAACGTCATCAGCCGCCGCGCCGGCAGCGGCAGCTTCGTCACCTATCAGGCCGGACATACATTGAATGGCAAAACTGCATCTGCGTCAGACGACAGCGTCATGGTGTCCGAAGCTACCAGCCCGCTGCAGCTTCAGGTCATGCGAGGCATTTTGGAGCCGGAAATGGTGCGCCTGGCAATCATCAACATGGCACCGCGGGCCATTGAGGCGTTGGGTGAGATTCTCTCGCGTATGGAGGCGATCCGCACCGACGCCGCCGATTATGCCCGCCTTGAAGAGGAATTTCACCTCCTTGTCGCCCGGGGAACCGGAAATCCGCTCCTCATCGCCTGCTATGAATTGATCATGGATGTTCGGCGTCATAACTTCCGTGCCGCCCAGCAAAAAAGGCACCTGTCTCCCAAGCGTATCGACCAGTATCAGCGGCGCTACAACTCGCTCTACAACGCTATTGCCCTGCGTGACATTGAGAGTGCGGTGGAGATCGTCAAGCTGCATCTTGTCGACGAACAACGGCAACTGATGCAGGAAGACTGAGCGCCGTTTACACGTGTGACAGGCCCTGCATGGAAAATTGCCGGGGCTCGACTTCCTCTTCCTCGCTGGAGGGCGCAACGCGCTGGTCCCACATCTGGCCCAGTGCACGCATGTGCCGTTCAAGCAGGTCGCCATGCGTTCTGCACCAGTCGATCGTTGAGCGGAACTCCTGGATGCGCGCCTTGCCTTCGCGGATCTCGACGACCGGCCAGGGACCGACCAGCGCATTGTCGATGCCGAACAGTTCCCGCCCCCACCATTGCGCATCTCCGAAAGCATGGCCCCCGCGCCCGCCCGCCTTCATGGCTGTCAGCACGGATACCGCCTCAGAACTGCCGGCCAGCTCGATAGCCTGACGCCACAATGCCAGGATCGACACATACTCCCAGGACACCGCACTCCAACTGCCCGGGAAACGGGTGTTGTATTCCTCGAAGAACTCGTTCGGTCGGTTGAAGTTGACACCGGGGGCATTGAGCATGGGATCGTCGAAATCGGGGAACTGAAAGATGAACCCTTCCATGAAGGACTTGCTCGTGCGCGCCACCATCTGGTGGTAATTGTCGGCTGTGCAGGAAATGATCTGGCCCTTGAACCCTTGCGCAAACGCCTCCTCGGTCAGGGCGTGCACGAATGGCTCGTACGCCGTATCCCAGCACAGGATGTCCGGGTTCACGCTGAGCAGACCCGACACGATGGACGCGATGTCCGGATTGAGCGCCGGAAAGAACAATTCCCGTGTCACCTCGATGCCGGCCGCCTCGAACGCGGCACGATAGGTGGCAACGGACGGCAGCCCTAGCGCGTCACGCTGGGCACACATCGCGACTGTCTTGAGCGCCGGCCGGTTTTCCTGAATCCAGTCGACACCGGTCACGTTGTAGATCGGGTGCACCTCGCAAGGTGCGATCAGATAGGGCGTGTCCGGCGACAGGTCGCTTGGCAGCAAGGTCGACGTCAGAACCCGGTGACGGGTCACGAAATCCTGGATCGGCAGGAAGGTGTCGCCGCCCAGCATCATGAGCAGTTTCACGTTGTCTTCCAGCACCAGCTTGCGGGCGCCGGCAACTGCCTTGGCGCCGTCATATCCGCAATCGTATGGGATGATCTCCAGCCTTCGGCGACGCCCGTTGATCAAGATGCCACCGGCTTCATTGACCCAGCCGGCCCAGATCAGACATCCATTGTACCCGGGCAGGCCCCATGAACTGACATCGCCGGTCAACGGCGCCAGGAAGCCGACCTTGACCGACGGCTCCGCATCCATTCCCAGCCGGGGAAGCGACACCGAAACGGCCATTCTCGATGCAAAACTTGAAGAACCCATGCACGGCAATTTAGAGCACTTTGCAGTTAGTTTGAACAGCTTCCGGCAGGTGTGCGGATCCGGCCATTCGACCGCGACAGGGGTTTGATGCGGGTCAGGTAAAGCGGTTTGTGTCGGTAAAAGTGCGTGCTGGAAAACCGCAAGAGGGTCTGGCATGTTTGCCGTAAGGAGAGTGCAACATGACCGCTCGTCCCGCGCAGGAACGTGTTCAGCAGATCGCGGCGCATCTTTATGCGCAACATGTTCAAAAGAAACCCTATGTGGAGTTTCAAGGCACCGCATCTCCGGTTGATCTGGAGGAAGCCTATTCGGTTCAGTTCGCACTGCAGGATCTGTTCTCTTCTGGAGGGCGCGGACCGATTGCGGGCCACAAGATAGCGCTTACCTCCAAGCCGATGCAGGTGATGTGCGGTGTCAATCATCCGATTGCCGGGGGACTGTTTGGCCGCGATGTGCGCACTTCGCCTTGCGAAATAGAAGCTGGCGGTTTCCAGCGGCTGGGTGTCGAGTTCGAACTGGCGATCGAGATCGGCGAGGCTGTTGCTACGGTTGAACCTCCCTTAGATGCCAGAACGGTGCTCACGATCGTGGCGCAGTGTCGGCCATGCTTCGAGCTTACCGAGGCCCGCCGGGCCGACTATGGTCGTCTGACGGCCGCCGGGCTTGCGGCGGACAACGCATGGAGCGGCGGTGTGGTGCTTGGGTCACCGATTGAGAATTGGCGCGGCGTGAATGCCGGCCGGCTGCCGGTCAGCCTGTTCTACAACGACGAGCCGGCGATGCATGCAAACACGTCGGATGCCGATCCGTTCGGTTCGCTGGCCTGGATAGCCAACCATCTGAACGATTTCGGGCGACGGCTGGAACCTGGTCAGATCGTGATCACCGGCAGTACGTTGAAAACCCGGTTTCCCGAACCGGGCGATCACATCCGTTATGAGATCGGCGGGATGTCGGGCGTCGAACTGCGCGTATTGTAAAGCGCAGGCACCGGCCGTGAGTTGGCGACGCGGGGACGGCAAACAGGATGCATTCAAACCGGATGCGTAGCGCCCTTCAGTCTTTCATCGTCACGTCTGCCGGCGGCATGATTGACGTTTGCCCTTCTTGTTCCAGCAGGTCCATATCGGGGCGTGGCAGTTCTTCCAGAAGTTGCTGGACCAGAGAACGGCATTTGTTGCCAGGCCAGCCGGGTGGAAAGAAGAAATCGGGCAGGGCCGGGTGCCGCAGCACGACGCGCCGCCAGCTGTGAACGATCAGCGCGCGTAAGGTGGCGG
>JANQIR010000232.1 GCA_028282065.1 Aestuariivirgaceae bacterium | reverse complement strand
TCCGTGTTGGTGGGGGGATCGCGGCACCCATATGTTTTCGACAGGGATGCAGCGGCGAAGCTGGCTAAAGACGCCTCCGAACTGGCAAATCGTCTCGGTGGATCATTGCTTGTTTCCACCTCGCCGCGAACCGGCGGCGTGCAGGTTGATGCTATCAGACAGGCGTTGGCGGCGCCGGCTTATCTATATGCATTTGAACGCGGCGGGGCCAATCCGCATGGGTCTATCTTAGCGCTCGCCGACCGTTTTGTGGTGACCAACGAAAGCGCGTCGTTGATTGCCGAGGCGGTGGCAAGACACAAACCGGTTAGTTTGTTTGACGTGCCTTGTGTGCGCCGGGGACCAATATGGTCCGGGACCAGCGGGGCGGGGGCCTGGCTTGCGCGGCAGGGGGTGCTTTCACCCCCCAGGGACATGACGGCGGTTTGCTCACGACTGCTCGACGACGGTCTGGTTCACTGGCTCGGGGATGAGAGTGCCCACAACAGTGTTCCATCTTCACATGATGCCGAACGGCTTGCCGAGCGGTTGCGTTCTTTATTGATGCGCACGCCTGTTTGATATTGTATTGATGCAATTTGAATAAAATTTTATGCAAATTTTCTTTTATTCCTATGTATAAATTCGGAATATATTATCTTTGAAATTTGGAAAAATAATCGAATATTTGCGCAGTAAGGAGTTGTTAAGCCGCTGTGCCTGATAACTTGGCCCGATGCGTGCCGCAAAACCACAAGACCAGGCACCAGGAAGGTAAATCAAACAGAGCCTTGCGCGTGTTTCCAACGTGAGGGTCTGCCGAGTGAAGGGACCGGGCCATGAAGTTTTTCCGCACGGCATTGAAGTCGACGAGTTCTCCAATAGGGCTGCTACGCAATGAATCAGGAGCGGTGGCGCAAATGCTGGCGCTTGCCATGGTTCCGATAACAATTGCTGTTGGCGTGGCTGCTGATATGGGCAACCGCAATAATCTGAAAGCACAGTTGCAGGCCGCGACCGATGCGGCGACGCTGGCTGCGGGTAAAGAATTCAACAAGACTGAAGGCGAAATGCAGGCCATCGCCGACAGCTTCTTCCACAGTAACTTCAAGGCGTCGGGTAATGCTTCATCTCCGTCTGTGACGCTCACAAAGAGTGAAACCGATGATGTTGATTGCATCCAGGTGGAAGGCATGGTGGTTGTCGAGAATACCTTCATGCGTGTTGTGGACAACGGTAGCGACGTCATTAAGGCGACGGCAGAGGCCTGCCAGCAGGCGTCCGGTCTCGAAGTCGTTCTGGTCTTCGACAATACCGGCTCAATGAACTCTTACGGACGGTTGAGCGCCCTGAAACAGGCCGCAAAGGACTTCACCGACATTCTGTTTGGCAGCAACGAGACGTCGGAGACGGTCAAGATCGCTCTGGTGCCGTTTTCATCTGCCGTAAATGTCGGCACAAGCAATTCAACGGCGGCCTGGCTCGACAGATCCGGGCAGGCCGACTTCTCAAAGCTCAACTTCAAGTCCAACAACTGGCACAACTGGAAAGCTTGGAACAAGCTCACGAACCGTAGCTGGACGGGATGCGTTGAAGCCAGGAAGGGGGCTCTGGCGGTCGATGATACGCCGCCGACAACGGGCAACACGCTGTTCACGCCGTATTTCGCGCCGGATGAGCCAGGCAACAGCACGTACAGGTCTATCATTAGCGGGAACTACTACTACAATAGTTACCTGAGCGATTCGAGGACCAACTCGCTGGACAACCGCCAACGCCACCAAGGCAAGTACAACAACAAGAGTGTCAACACGACGTCGCGTGGGCCTTCGAGCGGGTGTTCCGTCAACCCGATTATGCCATTGAACGGCACAAAGGCGACGATCAAGGATAATATCAATGCCATGTCCGCTTCAGGCCATACGATGATCCCTGAAGGTGTCGGCTGGGGCCTGCGTGTCCTGTCCCATCACGAGCCGTTCTCTGAAGGTGTGGACAAGAGCCTTGACGAAAACAAGAACGTCACCAAGGTCATGGTGCTTCTAACTGACGGTGAAAACTATTTTGCCACCACCGGAAGCAATCACAACAAATCCAGGTATGGCGCTTACGGATATCTGGCGCAGAACCGTGTTGGAACGACCAGTACCAGCCAGGCGGACAACAAGCTGAATACGTTGACCACCCAGGCGTGCAACAATGTACGCAACGCCGGTATCATCACCTACACATTTGCCTACCAGGTGAACAACTCTACAGCCCGGCAGATCATCAAGAACTGTGCATACGACGAGTCGAAGTACTTCGATCCCCCGTCGTCACAGGCGCTGAAGGCCAACTTCAGAAAGATCGCCAATGAGCTGCGCGATCTATATCTGAGCCGCTAAGCGCCCAGGTCTCTTTCACTATCTCCCTCCTCGTCAGCCTGCTTGGCAAGGTGCCCCCAAGGGCACCTTGCCGAAGCTGACCAACCGGACCGGTCCGCCGCGTCCGGTTATTTTTCGTAAATAGCAAAGAGAAATATATATAAAATTGATTATAAAATCTCTGAATATATTTCATCCTAAATAACCACTTAACCTTCGATTGCTTGCGGTTCGATATAGTTTTCGAGATATTAACTCGTGAACACGAGGTAAACTCGCATCGGAAGAACGGTCACACAGCCAATCGCAGACGGACAGAAATGTCGCATTGGGAGTTTGCGCTTTAGCTGCCGCCACTGGAACCGTGGCACTTTTGTTACCAAGACCGGCCGTCTTCTCTGGATGCAGATCGCGAGGAGACTAGCCCGATGAAGTGGCTTAAAGCGAAACTTACCGCTTCCAGCAGCCTTAACGGTATCGCACGCAATGAATCGGGGGCCGTCGCTTTGATGCTGGGCCTCGCTATGCTGCCGATTGCCATGGCGGTCGGGGTGGCTGTAGATCACGGAAACCAAGTCGATGTCATGACGAAACTCCAGGCGGCAACAGATGCCGCCGCTTTGGCTGCCGGCAAGGATTTCGACAAATCGGAAGAAGAGATGCAGGCGGTTGCCGACCAGTTCTTCTTTGCGAACTTCGGAGAAACATCAAACTCCACCGCTCCCACCATCTCCGTTACTAAGGATGACGCAAACGGAAACGAATGCCTCAGCGTTGTAGGAGCGGTCACGGTCAAGAATCGCTTTATGAAACTGGCATCGAAGGACCAGAACGTACTTACTGCGGAAGCGGAAGCCTGCCGAGCCACCACCGGCATGGAGCTAATCCTGGTCTTCGATAATACCGGATCGATGAACAACTACGGCAGGCTTGGCGCCCTGAAAGAGGCGGCCACGCATCTCACCAACATTCTTTTTGGTGACAAGCAGAGCTCCGAAACACTCAAGATCGGGATTGTTCCGTTCTCATCGGCCGTCAATGTCGGTTCGGAGTATGCAAGTGCAAACTGGATCGACAAGACAGGTGCTGCAGCCTATTCGAAGTTGAACTTCAAGAGCTCGACCTGGCACAACTGGAAGGCCTGGAACAAGATCAGCAACCGAAGCTGGACCGGTTGCGTGGAAGCCAGGCAGGGCAGCCTGGCGGTCGACGACACACCACCGACGACCGGCGATACGCTGTTTACACCGTTCTTTGCGCCGGACGAGCCTGGAAACAGCCAGTCAACGTCTGAAGTAAACGGCAATCAATATAGAAACAGCTATTTGCCGGACTCCAAAACCAACTCACTGGACAACCGGCAGCGGCATCAGGGCAAATACAAAAATGCCACGGTCTCAACGACGTCTCGTGGTCCCGATCGCGGATGCAGTGTTCAGCCGTTGACCCCGCTCACCGGAACCAAGCAGACGATCCTCGATGCGATCGGGTCCATGGTGGCATCCGGCTACACGCATATCCCTGAAGGTATCGGGTGGGGATTGAGGGTTATATCACCGGGGGAGCCGTTTACCGAGGGTACAGAATTCAACAATCCCAAAATACCGAAGGTCATGATCATGCTGACGGATGGTGAGAATACCTTCGACAGCGAGAGCAATCACAACGACTCCACCTATACCGCTTACGGCTATCTGGATCAGGCCCGGCTCGGATCTTCCAATTACAGCAGTGCCATTGGTGCAATGAACAATCTCACGGCCGAAGCGTGCAACAACGTTAAGAATGCCGGTGTTACCGTCTACTCGTTTGCCTATCAGGTTTACGATACGACAGCCAAGAACATCATGAGGAACTGTGCTTCGGATCCCGAGAAGTTCTTTGATCCCCCGTCCAACACCCAACTGGTTCAGTACTTTGAACAGATCGCAGACGAGCTGAGAGGGCTCTACCTCAGCAAATAACCCTCTCCAGACGGAGGCGCGAGGGCTAACCCGGTGCCCTCACAAAGCAAAAAGAAACGCGGAGCCGCATGTAGCGGCTCCGCGCTTTTTTGCCCGAGGCTTCAGGTCCTCCAGCACCACAGCCTTACGGCGCGGTATCTGCCGGTGTACCTAAGGCCCCCCGGCACGCACATCAGCTTTTGCTCCCAGTTCGGTGTTGCCACCTCCCCAAGCGCCGGCCGATCCGGACCTGTTCGTGATGTCCTGCCTTTGCGGTCAACCTTTCACCCTGCTTGCGCAGTCTTCCAGTTCACCAGCCGAACATTACTGTCCTGGCCCTTCGTCTGTCTGGAACCGAAGCTCCTTCCAAACCGTGCATGAACATAGTGTGACGGATCGGTAAAACTGTCGCGCTGAATGTTCCGCTTTTCCACAGGTGCTCCACAAGGAACGTGTAAGTATCAGATCTCTTTGCATAATCTGAGCGCATCATAAATCGCCGCATGAATGTTCCGTGATGCAACGGCATCGCCGATGCGGAACAGGCGAAACTTGCCGCCCGGATTGCTGTCGACCGTCTGCGGTGTGCCTGCCATGAGCGCGCGGTAGTCGACCTCGCCGAGATTGCGCGAGGCCTCCTTAAGCTCGAAGTAGAGATCGTCGGCAGGTTGCGTCGCGTATTCCACGATAACCTGATCCACCTCGCGTTCGCCGCAATCGGATTCTGTATAAGGGCTCCACAAAGTTGCCGCTATGCGGTTGCCTGACCGGCGCAGGGCGCGCACACGCATCATTGGGGTGATGGTCGCGCCGTGTGCCTGCAGGTTTTGCATATAGGGCACGAGATTGAGGCCGCCGATTTCCGGTGCGAAAAAACGTTCCGGAGTGATGAGTTCAAGCTTGCTGCCGGCGGCAATGACGACTTCTGCGGCCGCCATGCCGGGATGGGCACCGTTGTCGTCATACAGCAGGATATCGCCGGCGGGTTTCACATCGCCGGAAATTACATCCCAGCTCGATGTGGCCAGGTCTTCACCCTCTTCGATAGTGGCAGTGCTTGGCACTCCGCCGGTGGCGAGGATGACGACGTCCGGGTCGAGTGCGATGATGTCGTCAGACTGGGCCAGAGTGTTGAACCGCATGTCGATACCGAGCCGTTCGCATTGTGCAATACGCCAGTCGATGATGCCAATGAGCTCGGCGCGGCGCTTGACGCGTGTGGCGAGCCTGACCTGGCCGCCCGCGTGACTTCCTGCCTCCAGGAGCGTCACGCGATGGCCGCGTTCACCCAGAACCCGGGCTGCTTCGAGGCCGGCAGGGCCGGCGCCGACGACCACTGCCCGGAGCTGTTTGCCGGCCGACGGCTTTACCGCGTGCGGCATGGTCGATTCACGGGATGTCGCCGGGTTGTGGATGCACAGCGTTTCGTGCCCTTCGTAGATCCGGTCGAGACAGTAGGTGGCGCCGACGCACGGCCTTATTTCATCCTCGCGGCCTTCAGTGATCTTTCGGGCAATGTGGGGATCGGCAATGTGGGCGCGTGTCATGCCAACCATGTCCAGCTTGCCCTCGGCAACAGCATGCCGCGCGGTTGCCACATCGTTGATGCGGGCGGCATGGAACACCGGAAATCTGGTTTCGGCCCGCACCTCGCCGGCAAAATCAAGATGTGGCGCCGAGGCCATGCCGGTCACTGGGATCACTCTGGACAGCACCGTGTCGTGCTCCACGCGGCCGCGAATGACGTTGAGAAAGTCGACATCGCCCGAGGCCACCATGCGCCGGGCGATTTCCATGCCCTCTTCACGGCTTAGGCCCTTGTCCCATTGTTCGTCGCAGACCAGACGGGAGCCGAGCAAGAAGTCCGGACCGACCGCCTCGCGCATGGCGCGGTAAACCCGCAGGCCGAAGCGCAGCCGGTTGTCCAGCGAGCCGCCATATTCGTCATCGCGCTTGTTGGTGGCGGGTGACCAGAAGCCGTCCAGCAGATGACCGTAACACTCCAGTTCCAGGCCATCGAGTCCGGCGTCCTTGATGCGTTGGGCCGCGGCCGCATAGTCTGTGATGATGCGCTCAATGTCCCAGTCTTCCATTACTTTGGGAAAGGCCCGGTGAGCAGGTTCGCGGACCATTGATGGTGCCACGACCGGCAGCCAGTCACCCTTGTTCCAGTTGGTCCTGCGTCCTAGATGGGTGAGCTGGATCATGACCGCGCAGCCGTGTTCGTGGCATTCGTCGGCGAGACGGCGCAGGTGTGGAACGATTTCGTCACGGTAGACATGCAGGTTACCGAATGCTGGTGGCGAGTCGCGCGATACGATGGCCGAGCCGGCGGTCATGGTCAAAGCGATGCCGCCCTTGGCCTTTTCTACATGGTAAAGCCTGTAGCGGTCTGTCGGCATGCCCGCTTCATGATAGTTGGGCTCATGCGCTGTCGACATGAGGCGGTTCCTCAATGTCAGATGTTTGAGTTGAAATGGCTGCAGCAGAGGGTCGTTGGCGCGATGGATGGTTGGCATGAGGTGAATGCTCCGGCACTTATGCAATTCACGAACGTGCACAGATTACCTGCTCGGCGTGTTTAGGGAAGCGGTCATTTGGTGCAGAAGGTTTGCGGGCAGGCGCGGCCGGTCCGTCGGCGTTGCCACCGGCCTGGCCCGGATTGGCGACTGTGCGCGGCAATTTGCGGCGATAGACCTCAAGCAGGTCCAAAGACGCTAGAGCATGTTCCTGAAAAGTGTGTGCGGTTTTCGGATAAGAACATGCTCAATATCAAAGAGATAGAGCATTTTTAGTGACTCAGGTTTCACAAAAAATGCCCTAGCGGCTGAGCTCTCCCATGGCTTCGTCCAGGCCTCCGAGCGTCAGCGGATACATGCGTCCGGAGAACAGGCGCTGGATATACGCGGTGGAGGGCGTGTAGTGCC
>JANQIR010000020.1 GCA_028282065.1 Aestuariivirgaceae bacterium | reverse complement strand
ATCCTGCTGCCGTTTATTGCAGGCCTTGTGCTGGCCTATTTCTTGGATCCGGTCGCCGATAGGCTGGAAGGGTGGGGTCTGCCGAGGCTGGCGGCCACGACGATCATTCTGGTTTGCAGTCTGCTTGTCTTTGTCGTGGTTTTGTTGCTCATCCTGCCATTGCTGGCTGACCAAGTCGGCAATTTTGCAGAAAGCCTGCCCGGATACGTCGCGACGCTGGCCGAACGATTCGACCATATGGTGCCGGGCTGGCTGAAGGAAACGCTCTACGGATCGACGCTCGGGTCGCAGGATGCGGCAGCCGAAATCGCCAAGGAGACGGCCGGGTGGATTGTCTCTCTACTCGGTTCGATCTGGTCGGGCGGGCTGGCGCTGGTCAATCTGATTTCCTTGCTTGTCGTTACGCCGATCGTCATCTTCTACCTGCTGAATGATTGGGACCGCATGATTGCCAAGGTCGACAGCTGGCTGCCGCGTGATCATGCCGATACGATCAGGCAGATCGCCTCGCAGATCAATGAGGCGATGGCAGGTTTCATTCGCGGGCAGGGGACGGTCTGTCTGGCGCTTGGCGTTTTCTACGCCCTTGCACTTATCAGCGCCGGTTTGAATTTCGGATTGCTGATTGGACTTGGTGCCGGTCTGATGAGTTTCATTCCCTATGTCGGTGCGATTATCGGCGGGGCGTTGTCGGTCGGTATGGCGCTGGTGCAGTTCTGGCCTGACTGGATCTCAATTGCGCTTATTGCAGCGATCTTCGTGGCCGGACAATTCATAGAAGGCAACTTCCTGTCTCCAAAACTGGTAGGCGATCGCGTCGGCCTTCATCCGGTGTGGCTGATGTTCGCTCTTTTTGCGTTTGGCTACCTGTTGGGGTTTGTCGGTCTGCTTCTGGCTGTGCCGTTGGCGGCGGCAACAGGTGTGTTGGTGCGTTTTGCGTTGTCGCGCTATATGGCGAGTGCATTGTATCTTGGCGAGAGCGGTCGAGTTTCTGACCTTCCGGACGAACATAAGGGATGAGAACCGGTTTGAGTGGGCGTAGCGCATATCAGCTTGCTTTGGACCTGCCGGTGCGCTCTTTAGTTGGCCGGGAAGATTTTTTTGTCACATCCGCCAACGAGGCTGCCGTGCGGCTGGTAGATGCCTGGCCGCAATGGACAAGCCCGGTGCAGGTGGTCGTCGGTCCTGCCGGGGCGGGCAAGAGCCATCTTGCGAATATCTGGCAGACCAAAGTGGAGGCGAGCGTCCTGGATGCGGCGCTGCTTGGTGAGGACGATGTGCCCGGCCTTGTTTCGGCCGGGGCGGTGCTCATCGAAGATGCGCCGGGCGAGGCGTTGAACGAGACGGCGATGTTTCACCTGATCAACATGGTGCGGGAACACGGCGCGACCATGCTGGTGACGTCAAGACAGTTTCCGGCCCATTGGAATGTCGGCTTACCGGACCTTGATTCGCGGTTGCGGGCAGCCGGCGTTGTGGAAATCGAAGCTGCGGATGATGTTCTGCTCCGGGCTGTTCTGGTCAAACTGTTCGCGGACCGGCAAATTGCGGCGGACGAGGCGGTGATCAGCTATATGCTAAACAGGATGGAGCGCTCGCTCGACGCGGCGCGCTCGCTTGTGTCGCGTGTCGACCGGCAGGCGCTTGCGGAGAACGCTAGAATAACGAGGCCGTTCGTCGCAAAGATAATGACTGAGGCGCGCGAGTGAGGTCGAACGGGCCTGTTGTGGGGCGGGCCTGTTGTGGGGCGGGCAGATTCATTGACCGGTCATGATTTGCCACTATGAATAAGTGACAATGGACACTCTCTCTTCAGAGCCGGACTCATGAGTGCTGAAGCGACATATGCCGATGCCGCGCGTCGCGGCGGCATTGAACCGGATCTGGTGGAATCGACCGCCACGGAAGCTGTCAAGGCGGACAGTCCGGACAGATTCTTCAATCGTGAGCTTTCTTGGCTTGCCTTCAATCTGCGCGTTTTGGAAGAAGCGCGAAACCCCAATCATCCGCCGCTTGAGCGGGTGCGGTTTCTGTCCATCTCCGGCAACAATCTGGACGAGTTCTTCATGGTGCGCGTCGCAGGCCTTGTGGCGCAGATCCGTGAAGGCGTGGCCAGTGTCTCCCAGGACGGGCTGACGGCGGAACAGCAACTTGAGAAGGTTCGCGCACTTGCACAGGTGCTGATGGCCGAGCAGGACACTCGGTGGCTGGCGCTCAAGGAAGAGCTGGCGGCCAATCACATCCGGATTATCGAGCCGCAGGAGTTGTCTGCGGTCGAACAGGAGATGCTGGACGAGCGGTTCCTGGATCAGATTTTGCCGGTGGTGACGCCGATCGCCATCGATCCTGCGCACCCGTTCCCGTTTATTCCTAATCGCGGCTTTGTCATCGTTCTGCAACTTAAGAGAAAGAACGACGGGCGAACGATGAACGCGCTGCTGCCCATCCCGCATCAGCTTGACCGGTTTATCCGCTTGCCGGGCGGCAATGGCGAGGTGCGGATCATCTCGCTGGAGCATATGCTAACCGTGTTCACGCCGCGCCTGTTTCCTGGCTACGAGATGAAAGGCCAGGGGATTTTCCGGATCATCCGTGACAGCGACATCGAAATCGAAGAGGAGGCCGAAGACTTGGTGCGCCTGTTCGAAACGGCGCTGAAGCGGCGGCGGCGCGGTCAGGTGATCCGTATGGAAGTCGACTGGCATTGTCCGGAGGACTTGCGGTCCTTCATGGCCGCCGAACTGGACGTCAGTGATGATGTGATCGTCATGTGTGGTGGTCTCGTCGGTTACGCCGATACCGAGCAGCTGATTCTGGATGACCGGCCGGATCTCAAATTCGATCCTTACAATGCGCGTTTTCCGGAGCGTATCCGCGACCATGGCGGAGACTGCTTTGCGGCGATCCGGCAAAAGGATATCGTGGTTCATCACCCGTATGAATCGTTCGATGTGGTCGTGCAGTTCGTGCGGCAGGCGGCAAATGATCCCGATGTCGTTGCCATCAAGCAGATGCTGTACCGCACCTCGGCGGAAAGCCCTGTCGTTGCGGCCCTGATCAAGGCGGCTGAAGCAGGCAAGTCCGTCATGGCGGTGGTCGAGCTAAAAGCGCGTTTCGACGAGGCGGCCAATATTCAATGGGCACGCGATATGGAACGTGCCGGAGTGCAGGTGGTATTCGGATTCCTGGAGCTAAAAACCCACGCCAAGGTCTCGCTTGTGGTGCGGCGGGAGGCCGGGCATATGCGCTCCTATGTGCATTTCGGCACGGGCAATTATCATCCGATTACCGCCAAGGTCTATACGGACCTGTCATTCTTCAGTTGTGATCCGGCTCTATGCCGCGATGCCGCCCGGCTGTTCAATTATGTATCAGGCTATGCTCAGCCGGAAGATCTGGAAAAACTGGCGATCTCACCGCTTGATCTCAAGCAGCGTCTGCTCGATCACATCGAGGAGGAGATTGCGCATTGCAGAGCGGGCAGGCCGTCACAGATCTGGTTCAAGGCAAATTCGCTGGTTGATCCGGAAATCGTCGATGGTTTGTACAGGGCGAGCCAGGCGGGCGTGCCGGTTGAACTTATCGTCCGCGGCATCTGCTGTCTGCGGCCCGGTGTTCCCGGGTTGTCTGAAAACATCCGTGTAAAGAGCATTGTCGGGCGATTTCTGGAACACTCCCGGATCTACTGTTTCGGTGCGGGGTATGGCCTGCCGCATCCCCGTGCGCGGGTTTACATCTCCTCGGCCGATCTCATGCCGCGCAATCTGCATCGCCGGGTGGAGACGCTTGTGCCCGTGCACACGCCAACGGTGCACGAGCAGGTGCTCGACCAGATCATGCTGGCCAATCTGCGAGATAACCAACAAAGCTGGCGCTTGTTGCCCGAGGGGCGCTTTCAAAGACTTGGCACGGCGAAGGGTGATGAGATCTTCAACGCACACGACTATTTTATGCACAATCCGTCCCTATCGGGACGGGGCAGTTCGCTCAAAGACAGCCTGCCGCCAGAACTGTCGGGCAAGACTTCCAAAAAAACCAGGAAGCGGAAGTGAAACCGAAGCGGCGCTTTGACGAACGGCCGCCGAGCTTCCGCCCGGTCGCCGTGGTCGACATTGGATCGAACACGATACGGCTGGTTGCCTATGACGGCTTGCGGCGGACGGCATCGCCGGTTTTCAACGAGAAGATTGCCTGTGCGCTGGGCCGCGGTGTGGCCGTGACCGGCGAATTGCCTGAGGACGGTGTTGAGCGGGCGCTGTCAGCTTTGCGGCGGTTTCGGGCTATTGGGGAACAGGTTGGCGCGGAGAGGTTCTTTGCCGTTGCCACCGCAGCGGTTCGCGAAGCAACAAACGGTAAGGCGTTTATCCGGCATGCTCAGGAGGCATTGGGCTGCCGTATCCAGGTGCTGACCGGCAGGGAGGAGGCGCGCTATGCGGCGCTGGGCGTTATCGCTGGTATACGCGATGCCAACGGGATTGTCGGCGACCTTGGCGGCGGCAGTCTGGAACTTGTCGATATACGCAATGGCGAGATCCGCGACGGCGTGACGTTGCCGCTTGGTCCGTTGCGACTGATGGATCTGGCCGACCGGTCGATCAAGAAGGCGCGCAGTGTGATTGATGAGGCACTTTGCGAGTGTCCGCTTGTCGAACATCTGCACAACAGGCCACTCTATGCAGTTGGCGGTGCGTGGCGCAACCTTGCCCGATTGCAGATGGCCCAGACCAAGTATCCGCTGAATGTGATTCATCATTTCCGTATGCAAACAGATGCGGCGCGATCTGTTGCGGCGCTTGTGGCGGGACTGTCACCGGCGTCTTTGAAGGACATTCCCGCCGTTTCCCGCAGCCGCTCGGAAACTCTGCCCTATGGTGCGCTGGTCATGGAGCGTCTGTTGCAGCATGGCCGGGCTTCGGAAGTTGTCATGTCGGTGTTCGGCGTGCGCGAGGGGTTGCTGTATTCCAAGCTTTCAAAGCGCAAACGCGACTCTGATCCGTTGCTTGCCGCGTGCTGGGATTTCGCTCGCAGGTACGCGCGTTCTCCCAAGCACGAATTGGAGCTTTGCGACTGGACGGATCAGCTGTTCGAACAGTGCCGGATCGCCGAATCCGATGTTGATCGTCGGTTGCGTCACGCCGCCTGTATGCTGGCCGATATCGGTTGGCGTTCGCACCCGGACTATCGCGGCAGCCGGTCGCTATCCATGATTTCGCAGGCGGCATTCGTGGGGGTTGATCATCCAGGCCGTGTGTTTCTGGCGTTGACGGTCTACTTCCGCTACGAGGGTGCAAATTCCAGCAAGGCGCCTGCCGATTTGTTGCGCCTGATGCATGACGATGATTTGGATCGGGCGAGAATTGTGGCAAGCGCCATGCGGCTGGCCTACGTGCTGACGGCGGCGATGCCTGGTATGTTGCCGAACTTCAAGCTGCGCTCGCAACCCAGTAAGATCCTTGAGCTGCAAATCCCGGAGAAACTGGCTGATCTGGCTGGAGAAACGGTCGAGAAGCGTCTGACGCAACTGTCCGATCTGGTTGGACGTACGGGACGTCTGGTGATCGGCTGACCAATCTACAAGATGTGATGCGCTTTATTCTGCCTATTCTGCAGCTTTGATGCTTGGTCGGCACGCGCTGGCCGGGACGATATCGGGCCTTCCGTCGCGCACGGTAATCGCAAGCCGGCCCGCCCGAAGGTCAAGCGCCAGATTGCCGAATATCTCCTTGCGCCAACCATGCATCAAGCGGACGTCTTCCTGGCCTGCGGCGAGACGCTCCAGATCGGCGCTGCTGGCAATCAGTTTGGCGGCAATGCCGTCGCGCTCTGATATGACCTTCAAGGCGAGCTTCAGAATGTCCGCAATGGCCGATGCGCCCTCCGGTGCCGGGTCCCGATCGTTCGCGACATCTGGAAGCGTTGAAAGATCTGCTGCAAGACCATCGGCCACAGCCTTGAGGATCTGATCGGCCATCTTTGAATGGGCGTAGCCTTTGGGCATTGCCCTCAATCTGCGCAGATCTGCCGTTTCGCGCGGCATCTGTACGGCGAGTTCGGCCAGCGCGTCGTCCTTCAGTATCCGGTTTCTGGGTACATTGCGCTGCTTGGCCTCGCGCTCGCGCCATGCCGCCAGCGACCTCAACACGCCGAGCTGCGCCTTCTTGCGGGAGCGGAATTTTATGCGCATCCAGGCGTCTTCAGGGTTATTCTCGTAAGTCGCCGGAGATGTCAGCGTGTCCAGCTCCTCGTCCAGCCAGGTTTCACGGCGCGAGATATCGAGCTGCTTTTTCAGTTTTTCGTAAATGACGCGAAGATGAGTGACGTCAGACAGGGCATAAGCCAGTTGTTTGTCCGTTAGCGGGCGCCGGCTCCAATCAGTGAAGCGGGAGGATTTATCAATTCTGGCGTTTGCCAGCCTGCGGGCGAGTGCTTCATAGCCAACCTGATCGCCAAACCCGCAAACCATCGCCGCCAGCTGTGTGTCGAAGAGAGGCGCGGGGATATTGCCGGACCGATGATAGATAATCTCGACGTCCTGACGGGCTGCGTGAAACACTTTCACAACTGCCGTGTTGGCCATCAATTCATAGAACGGTGACAGGTCCAGGCCGTCACTCATGGGATCGATGAGCACCTGCTGATCTTCCCCAGCGATCTGGATCAGGCACAATTCCGGCCAATAGGTCTGTTCGCGCATGAACTCGGTATCGACCGTAATGAAACGGTCGCTCGCAAGTGCGTTGCAGATATCCCGGAGGGCGTCGGTTGATTCGATAATGTTCATATGATGCGTCAACAAGCCTGAGTCTCCAGGTGAAATCAAGGATATGTGGTGATTATCGTCAAAAACCTGTAACGGCCTGCGGTCAGGCCGCAAACCGGATCGGAATTTGGTGGTATGTAACGATTATGCCGGTTTCTGCCCGCCCGCCGGTGCTTTTGCAGCGTTTCGGCTTGCCTGCCGGGCCTTGATGCGTGACTTGGCCGCGCGCCGGGCCATACGGTGAAATACCGGCGAGGTGCGCAGCAGCATTTGAAACCGGCCGCGTGATTCTCTTTCTGGACGGGCGCGGCGCGACATGCGCCACAGGGTGAGTGCAATCAGGCCTGCATGGACAATGGACATGTAGACAAAGAAATACTGGGTTCCATAGGCTGTCATGACCCAGCCGACAATGGTCGGCCCGGCTGCGGCGCCAAGTGAATAGAAGAAACTCAAACCCGCGGCCAGCAGAACGAACTGGCCGGGTTTGGCTCGATCGTTTGCGTGTGCCGTTGACAGGGAATAAAGCGGCAGGGAAAACGCGCCGAACGCGAAAATCCCTGCATTCAGCAAGAACACATCGGTTCCGGCGAGGTGTGCAAGGTAGAGAGCGGCCAGGCATGCACCGGCCGTCGCCCAGATCAGGATCCAGCGTCTGTCGTAGCGATCCGAAAGCCATCCAAGCGGGAATTGCAGGACCGCTCCGCCAATGATGCCGGCACTCATGAACATCGCAATGCCGTTGGCGTCCAATCCGGCCCCTGCGGCATAGATGGGACCGACCAGGCGGAACGAGCTGTTGGTCATGCCGATCGTGATGCAGCCCAGGCAGGCCAGCGGCGAGATCGCCCAGATGGTTTTCAAGTCAAACTTGACCTCCTTCGGCGGCTCGGGATTTGACCGGTCTGCCAGTGAAACCGGTACGAGTGACAGGTTGATCATCAAGGCGGCGATGGCGAAGATTGCAAAGCTGGAGACGCCAAAAGCCGGTATCAGGAATTGAGCTCCGGTGACGGCAACCAGATCGACCACCCGGTAGATCGACAATATGCGGGCCCGATCGGCGTTCTTGGCGGCACCGTTCAGCCAGCTTTCCACCGACATGAACAGACCGGCGAAGCTGAACCCCGTGATAAGGCGCAGGAGCATCCAGGCGAACGGGTCGATCCAGAGCACCAGAACCAGGGTTGATGCAGCAGTGATCGCCGCCAGGGCCGCGAAGACGCGTATATGCCCGACAGCCCGCAGCAGCCGTGGTGTAACGATGCAGGACATCAGAAATCCCGCAAAGTACGCCGTTCCCAAATAGCCGATATAGGCGGTATCGAAACCCTCTTCCGCAGCGCGCAGCGCAATGAGGGTGCCTTGCAATCCGTTACCCGCAAGGAGAACACCTGCAGCAATGAGCAACGGAACCAGCGGTCCCAGGGTCTTCATGGTTGGCGATCTGTTGTGCCCGACGATGCTGGCATACTACCGTCACTGACCGTTCACCAGAGTTGAATGTGCAACCTAGCCATGCATCAATTGCATGCGGTGGCGGAATTGGGCCCGGAGCATCCGCCGGCAGGCAAAGTGAGATAATCGCATGCATAGCAGGACGCTTACCGTCAAGCTGGCCGGACATGACCGGTTTGAGGTTCTGGACGTGAATGTGGACAAGCTTGTTCTTGCAGGATGGACGGCACGGGATGAGGCGGCGCAAGAGCATCATCTGGCAGAGCTCGAAGCGCTTGGCGTGCCACGGCCGCCGTCGACCCCTGCTTTCTATCCCGTCTCGATCGACCGGCTGACATTTGCCGATGCCATTCAGGTCTCGGGCGTTCAAAGCAGCGGAGAGGTTGAGTTTGTCATGGTCCGGCATGAAGGGCGTCTGCTCATCGGGCTCGGCTCCGACCAGACGGACCGTAAGCTCGAAACGCATTCGATCACCCTGTCCAAGCAACTGTGCGACAAGGTTTTGGCCGAAACAGTATGGGATTTTGAGGAGGTCGCTGCGCACTGGGACAGGTTGCGTTTGCGGGCCTGGGCGCAGTTTGACGGTGGTGAAACACTCTACCAGGATGCCGAACTGGCTGTGATGCTCACACCTGGCGACATCGTGGCGTCGTATCCGGGGGGCGAATCCGATCTGCCGGACGGGACGATGATGTTCTCCGGCACCATCCCTGCGCTGGGAGGTGTGCGGCCTGCATCGCGGTTCTCCATGGAGTTAAGCGATCCGGTGCTCGGCAGGTCGATCGCCCATGCGTACGCGATCGAGGAGTTGCCTGTACCTGCCTAAGAGGCGTTTGCGGCAAGTGAGGCATGACTTGACAAATCGCGGTCTGCATGCGCTTTTCCGCGCGGATCAAACAGCATGCTGGTGGGCCGCCATCCGGCGGCAGCGCTGGCTTTACTCAATTAACTGGAAATCCTCATGCATGCCTATCGCAGCCATACGTGTGGCCAATTGCGCGCTGAACATATCGGTGAAACCGTCCGCCTGTCGGGCTGGGTCCATCGTGTGCGAGACCATGGCGGGTTGTTGTTTGTCGACCTCAGGGACCACTACGGGCTGACGCAGGTGGTGGCCGACCCGGACTCGCCGGCTTTTGCCATGGTGGAACAGTTGCGGTCAGAATGGGTCATCACCGTCAATGGCACGGTGCGCCGCCGGCCGGAGGGCACGGACAACCCAGAGCTTCCCACCGGGGAAGTGGAGATTTTCGCCACGCAGATCGAAGTTCTGTCTGAAGCGGGCGAACTGCCCATGCCGGTGTTCGGTGAGCAGGACTATCCCGAAGATACCCGGTTGCGTTACCGGTTTCTCGATCTGCGCCGGGAGCGCATTCACAACAACATCATGAAACGCGGCGCGATCATTGATTCGATCCGTATGCGGATGAAAGAACAGGGGTTCTTCGAATTTCAGACGCCCATCCTGACCGCTTCTTCACCGGAAGGTGCGCGCGATTTTCTGGTGCCGTCACGGATGCATCCGGGCAAGTTCTATGCGTTGCCGCAGGCGCCGCAGCAGTTCAAGCAGCTTGTCATGATGTCCGGGTTCGACCGGTATTTTCAGATTGCGGCCTGCTTTCGCGATGAGGATGCGCGCGCGGACCGTTCTCCGGGCGAGTTCTACCAGCTTGATGTGGAAATGAGTTTCGTCACTCAGGAAGACGTGTTCAACGCGGTTGAGCCGGTCCTGCGCGGATTGTTCGAGGAATTCAGCGACGGTAAGCCGGTCACTCAGGAGTTCCCGCGCATTCCCTATGCTGAGTCGATGAGAAAGTACGGCTGTGACAAGCCGGACCTGCGCAACCCGATTGAAATGCAGGCGGTGACCGAGCATTTTGCCGATTCGGGCTTCAAGGTCTTTGCCGGCATGATTGCAGCGGATGAGAAGGTGGAAGTGTGGGCCGTTCCAGCCCCCGGTGGTGGTAGCCGGGCATTTTGCGACCGGATGAACAGTTGGGCGCAGGGTGAGGGCCAGCCAGGGCTTGGATACATCATGTACCGCGAGGTAGACGGCGGCGGCGCTGAAGGTGCCGGGCCGATCGGAAAGAACATCGGACCGGAACGCACTGAAGCCATCCGTGAACAACTCGGCCTGGCGGCGGGAGATGCTTGCTTCTTTGTTGCCGGGCGTCCGGAGAAGTTCACAGCCTTTGCTGCGTCGGCTCGTGACCGGGTTGGAAGTGAGCTCGGCCTGACGGCTCAGGATTGTTTCGAGTTCTGTTGGATTGTCGACTATCCGATGTTCGAATGGGATGAGGACGAGGAGAAGATCGAGTTCTCGCACAATCCGTTTTCAATGCCGCAGGGTGGTCTTGAGGCGCTGGAAACCAAGGATCCGCTCGACATTTTGGCCTGGCAGTACGACATCGTATGCAACGGCGTGGAGCTGTCGTCAGGTGCGATCCGGAACCACCGCCCGGACATCATGAAGAAGGCGTTCGAGATCGCCGGA
Organism: Aestuariivirgaceae bacterium; assembly: GCA_028282065.1. Classification (GTDB taxonomy): domain Bacteria; phylum Pseudomonadota; class Alphaproteobacteria; order Rhizobiales; family Aestuariivirgaceae; genus JANQIR01. The sequence goes on along the minus strand of JANQIR010000020.1, from coordinate 30,250 downwards.
TATGACGAGGCGGTGCTGGCGGAGAAATTCGGTGGCATGTACCGGGCATTCCAATATGGGGCGCCGCCGCATGGCGGCATTGCACCGGGTATCGACCGGATCGTCATGCTTTTGTGCGGCGAACAGAACCTTCGAGAGGTTGTACTGTTCCCGATGAACCAGCAGGCTGAAGATCTGTTGATGGGTGCGCCGTCCGAAGTGTCGGCACGTCAGCTGCGCGAGTTGCATATCCGGCTCAATCTGCCGGAAGCGTAACCCAGGACCCTACCGGGTGCCGTTGGCGGTGACGCTGACCGCGAGAGTCTGTAAGAGCCCGGCCGGATTTTGAAGGCCCTGCAGGATTTCTGCTAAGGTTACGGCCTGGTCGGGTGCGGCCTCAATAGCGATTGATTGTGGCCGTTTCAAAAAGGTCTCAACCGCTGTAACCGTCTGATTGGTGAAGTCCGGCACGTTGAACGCGGTCATGCCCACGCGCATGATTGCGGTTGTGGTCGCGATAGCCGTCGCCGTGTCGGTGCCCTGTTGCCTGGCCAGCATGGACAGCACACGGTCGGTTAATGTGTCGTCGTCGAAGTGAATGCGTATCTTGCCGATCTGAATGCTCTGACCCATGGCCATCAGTTCTGGCATGTTGACTACCGGCCCGTCGGTAGTCAAATACTCGATCGTCTGCATGAGTTTTGTGGATATGTTCCGCACGTCCAATTCAATACGGAAAGTGCCCATTTCCTTTCCGGTGAAGTTCATGTCGAACGCTACTGAAATCATGTCGTTGTGCAGTTTGGCAGACGATGTACCGCTTGCTGAAAATTCAAGACGATGGTAACCCAGCGCGGCCAGGGGGGTGTCGGGTTCTGCCTGTGCCAGCAGGTTTGCCGGGATGACGAGTTGGCCCATTTGGTAGGTCCAGTCGCCCGATCCGGTCTTTGGGTCTCCGTCAAAGGTGTACTCCACATCCCTAATCGGGACGTCATGACCTTCGAACGAGACGACGATTTCGGGGATAACGGTCTTGCGGGCAAGGATCGTGCTGCCCTGAGCCACCATCCGATCCTGGCGTTTTTCGTCTGCTGGCCCAATGAATGCCCCGGCCTTAGAATAGGATGGTAGGCTTATTTGAAATGTTGCTTCATTCTCCTCCTTGGCATTCCAAACACTGTTTACGCAATTTACGCTATCGATCTCAAAGAGGCCATCGGGGTCTTTCGAGATGCCTTCCAGCGTGCATTGCTCGATGTGCATCGAAAGTTCCGGATCGTCGGGTCTGAGGGTGACGCCGCGCGCCTGCAGACCTTTGATGATCAAGGTGCCGTTGTCTTTTGTCTCAATGGCTTCGTAGGTGGGCCGGCTGCCAAAATCTCTTTCAATGTTGTCCAGAAGGATTTTGAGAACTTCGGGCTCTTCCTGGGCAGCCGCGCCGGTGGTCAGAAGGCTCAAGGTCAGGGCGATACAGGCCAAAGTGCGCGAAAGGCTCATTTTTTTAGTTCCCAATTGTGCCGGCTCTTGAAGGCGAGGAAACGCATCATCGGCGCTAAACACATAAACCGCAACGATAAACGAGCGCCTGTGCCCGGCTGTTTGGCGTGCTTCGGGCATGACATAGTTGCCGTTTCCATCATCAGGCGTTCGTGCTGTAGTGTCTTGGATGCATCAATAAGGGGCAGGGGACACATGTCAAAGACCGCCACTGATGAATTGCGTGAAAGCGCGTTGCAATTTCACCGCGAACCGACACCGGGAAAACTCGAGATTTCGGCGACCAAGCCGCTGTCGAACCAGCGCGATCTGGCGCTTGCCTATAGCCCTGGGGTTGCTGCTGCGTGCGATGCCATTGCCGATGATCCTGACGAAGCGCGGAACCTGACCTCGCGCGGCAACCTGGTTGCGGTGATTTCGAACGGGACGGCCGTCCTGGGGCTCGGCAATATCGGTCCTTTGGCGTCCAAGCCGGTTATGGAGGGCAAGGCGGTCCTGTTCAAGAAGTTCGCTGGTATCGATGTTTTCGATCTCGAAGTCGAAAGTATAGATCCTGGGGCGTTCTGCGAGGTTGTCGCGGCATTGGAGCCAACGTTCGGGGGAATCAATCTGGAAGACATCAGAGCGCCTGAGTGCTTTGAAATCGAAGAAGCTCTCAAGGCGCGTATGAACATTCCGGTGTTCCACGACGATCAGCATGGCACGGCGATTATCGTTGCCGCAGCGGTGTTGAACGGACTTGAACTCGCCAAGAAGGATATCAGCAAGGTCAAGCTGGTGGCATCGGGCGCCGGGGCTGCATCGCTTGCCTGCCTTAACCTTTTGGTTTCGCTCGGGCTGACACGCGAAAACATCTGGATCAGCGATATAGAGGGGGTGGTCTACAAGGGGCGTGAGAAGGGCATGAACCGGTGGATGGCGCCCTATGCGCAGGAGACCGGGGCGCGTTCGCTGGGGGATATTGTTGATAACGCGGATATCTTTCTGGGATTGTCGGCAGGCGGTGTCCTGAAGCCGGAGATGGTGGAGCGGATGGCGGACATGCCGCTGATCATGGCACTGGCCAATCCGAACCCGGAGATCACACCGGAGGATGCGCGTGAGGCACGGCCGGATGCGATGATCTGCACCGGACGATCCGACTATCCGAACCAGGTGAACAATGTCCTTTGTTTTCCCTACATCTTCAGGGGGGCATTGGATGTCGGTGCCACCGCGATCAACGAAGATATGAAGAAAGCGGCGGTAAAGGCCATTGCGTCTCTGGCACATGAGGCGCCGTCCGATGTGGCGGCGAAAGCCTATGGCGGCGAGGTCAGGCCGTTCGGGCCGGAGTCGCTCATTCCGACGCCTTTCGATCAGCAACTCATTTTGCGCATCGCGCCGGCGGTGGCGCGTGCGGCGATGGACAGCGGCGTGGCGACGCGTCCGATTGAAGATTTTGACCAGTACGACGAGCGGCTGGCGCGGCTTGTCTTCCGGTCGGGCTTTGTCATGAAGCGGGTATTTAGCCGGGCCCGCGAGAAAGAAAAGCGGGTGATATATGCCAACGGCGAGGATCAGCGGGTGCTTGGGGCGGTTGCGACCATCAGCCGTGAGCGGCTGGCGCGACCGGTGCTTGTGGGCAGACCGGACGTTATCGATATGCGGATTTCCAGGTATGGGCTCAGCATCAGGCGCGGTGATGATTTCGAGGTGGTCAATCCTCAGGACGATCCGCGGTACCGTGAGTATGTCGATACGTATCTTGCACTGACCTGCAGAAAGGGTGTGTCGCCTGACATCGCGCGCACCGTGGTCAGGACCAGTTCTACGGCTATTGCGGCCCTTGCCGTGGAGCGAGGCGATGCGGATGCGATGATCTGCGGGCTCGAAGGACGTTTCCACCGGGCATTGGGGCATGTGCGCGACATCATAGGCCTTGATGACGATGCGCATGACTTTTCAACGGTTTCCATGGCAATCCTGAGAAACGGATTCTACTTTTTCGCCGATACCTATGTGACACCGGAACCTGCTGCTCATGAAATCGCCGAACTGACGCGGTTGGCGGCGCAATTGGTCAAAAGGTTCGGTATCGAACCAAAAGTGGCATTGCTGTCGCATTCCAATTTCGGCAGCTCGGATACGCCCAGTGCGGTGAAGATGCGCAACGCGCTTGAGATCCTGCACCGGGATGTTCCCGGTTTGGAGGTCGAAGGTGAGATGCACGCCAACACGGCACTTGATGAAGCGCTGCGCAGGCGGATCTTTCCCGGCTCGAAGCTCAAGGGTGAGGCCAACGTCTTTATCCTGCCGAACCTGGATGCGGCCAACATTGCCTATAACCTGGTTATGAGCCTGGGCGAGGGGACGCCGGTTGGACCTTTGCTGGTGGGATCGGCAAAGCCAGCGCACATTCTGACGCCTTCGGTGACCGTGCGGGGGGTGATCAATATGACGGCGCTGGCGAGTGTGGAGGCGCAGGACCGGCAGGCGTGAGTGGCCGGGCGATCGCCCGCGGCGCGGCCGCAGTGCATTAATGACATGTAGTGTATTAATGACATGTTCAGCAGCCATTCAGCCGCACTATGTCTTGATAGGCACACGTCGACGCCGCATACAGCGATGCCATGTTTCCAAAGGCGATCGTGCCGTGTGCGGCGATTTGGATATTGCTCGGTTCGCCCAACTTCCCGATAGTTCGGGTTGAGCGGCAGACAACTCTTGAGGCAAACCTATGAAAAAGCTCCTTAAAGCATGTGTGGTTGGACTGGGTCTGACAGCGCTCACGGTTTCCAGTGCTTCTGCCGGGTGCCTGTATGGATACAAGAATCTCGGCGGCAGCATTCCCGCCGGCTATCAGGATGCAAGCCGTTACTTCACCTCCAATGGCGGTCCCACGACCATCAGCATCCAATCGCGCAACGGGCCGTTGCGGGTGAAGCTACCCGGCTGCGGCTGGCGGACCGGCGGCTACTACAGCTGCACGGTTTATGCAGGCTACGGCCAGCGCATTCATCCCGTCATCATTAATCCGACAGGACAGCAGATCACCTACCGTTTCGTTTGCCACGGGTACTGATTGCTTCGCGGCCGTACCCGCGCATTTGAATCTTTGCATTGACCGCACAGGAGGATGCAGTATCGCATCCTCCTTTTTCTTGGGCGGGCATAATGCAAAACGTGCGTGAAAGTGTTTCCGAACAGTCGCCGGTGGCGGCGATCGTCATCCTCATGACCGGGCTTTTGTTTGCCGCACTGAACGGCGCGGTCATGAAGCTCCTGACGGACAGTATGCCTGCCTGGATGATTGTGTGGGCGCGGTACTCGGCATACCTGGCTGTGATGCTGCCGATTGCGCTCTGGTATCATGGTCTGAAAACCTTCGTTCCGCCCCGGCCCGGCCTGCAGATCATTCGCGTTCTGCTTTTGCTGCTGGGGACCGTGTGTTTTGTCTATGGCGTTGCGAAGATCCCATATGCTGACGCCATCGCCATCATCTATGTCTACCCGTTCGTGCTGACCGCCATCTCGCCGTTCTTTCTCGGTGAACGGGTGCCGCGCATCGCGTGGCTCGGTGTGATCTTCGGCTTTGCCGGTGTTGTCATTGTTATGCGGCCGCAGTTCGATGCCTCCAGCGCCTATCACGCGCTGACACTGGTTACCGGCATCGCACTGGGATTTCACCTGATGTTGACCCGCATGCTGTCACGCGCTGTTTCTCCGGTGATCACATCAACGTTCACGGCGGCGGTCACCGTTGGTTTGACAACATTATCTCTGCCATTTGTGTGGCAACCGGTTTCGATGCGTGAGCTCGGGTTAATAGCCTTTATGGGGGCTATCAGCGCTCTCAGCCAATGGCTGGTCATTGTGGCGTTTTCTAAGGCGCCGGCACCAATCCTGGCGCCGTTTTCCTATGCCGAAATACCGGCCGCCGTGATGATCGGGCTGGTGGTTTTCGCCGAATGGCCGGACGCGGTTGCCTGGGGCGGGATCGCGGTCATCATCGTTAGCGGCATGGTGGTGGCCCGCGCGCCAGCCATTGCGACGGCGATAGAACGCAAACGGCGACCGGGCCTTTGACAGGCCGCCGGCATTTTCTCCTTGATTATGACACGTTCGGCGCTTATATCGCGCCGCAACAAGCCGGCCAACATGTGACACCGGCTTGTCATTCTCAGCTAGAGCGCTGAGAGCCATTGTCGCGGTGGACGCGGCAAGAGGTCCCGGGGCAACTCGGGGTTGGCAAGTCGATGGATCATGTTGGCCGGTTTTTTGCGTGGCCGGGTCAAACGTTCACGCGCGTAGCCTTTAAATTGTAACCACTCTGGTTGGCGGGGGATCGAAGAATGACGGAACAAGCCCTTATCCAATTGGGGATGGACTTGGATGAGCCAAGCACCGCCCAAAAGGACGAATTTTACAGTATTACAGACGGTGTGAAGGCTCCTTATGAGCCGGACGAGGCGGCAGACCATTTCATCGTCAAGAACGGCGTGCCCTGTGCCGGGACGCACCTGATCATCGATCTGATCGGTGCCAATGGCATTGATGACATCGATCTGGTCGAGCGAACGATCCGTGACTGCGTCAGTGCGGCGGGGGCGACGCTGCTGCATATCCACTTCCACCACTTCACGCAGAATTCCGGCGTATCGGGCGTTGCGGTTCTCGCCGAGAGCCATATCTCGATCCATACGTGGCCAGAACGCGGCTACGCCGCGCTCGACGTTTTCATGTGTGGCGATGCCGAACCGGAAAAATGTATCGATGTGCTGCAAGCGGCGTTCAGTCCGAGCAAGCTGGTTGTTGGAGAACATCTTCGGGGGCAAGGCGCATGAGCGAACAAACCGGCGGACGCTCCAAACAGGGCAAGCCTTCCAGGAAATCGCCGGTCAAAGACAAGCCTGAGGCGGCTGTGCCGGATACGGTCTCCACGCCACTTGATGAAATTCTCACTGAGTGGCGTGACGGAACGCTTTGGTACAATGAGCGCCTTCACGACGGGTTTTACTGCGCTTATCAGGTCAATGACGTTGTTTTTGACTCAAAGACGCCGCACCAGCGGCTGGTGGTGGCCGACACCGCGACCTTCGGCCGGGTCGTGTCTCTCGACGGCATCACGCAGGTTACGACAGTCGACGAATACGTATATCACGAGATGCTGGCGCATGTGCCGATCCTGGCGCATGGCAAGGCCCGCAAGGTGCTGATCATTGGTGGCGGCGACGGCGGCATGGCCGAAGAAGTGCTCAAGCATAGGTCGGTCAGGCAACTGACCATGGTCGAGATCGATTCCGGTGTGATCGATTTTGCGCGCGCGCATCTCGCTGCCGTGAATCAGGGGTGCTTCGATGATCCGCGGTTCAACCTTGTTATCGCCGATGGCCGCAAGTTCGTGGCGCAGACGCGGGATAAGTTCGATGTCATCATCGTTGACTCGACAGATCCGGTCGGACCCGGTGAAGTGCTGTTCACATCCGGGTTTTATGCCGACTGCCGCAAGGCCTTGAAGAAGAAGGGCGTGCTGGTAACGCAAAACGGCGTACCGTTCTTTCAGCCGGATGAGCTTGAACACACCATTTTCAACTTTGCCGGACTGTTCAAGGATGCCACGTGCTACTTGGGCGTGGTACCGAGCTATATTGGCGGGTTCATGGCGTTCGGCTGGGGCAGCGACAACAAGGATCTGCGCAACGTTAAGCTGAAAACCCTGAAGCGGCGGTTCAAGAAAGCCGGCTTCAAGACACGCTACTACACGCCGGACGTTCATAAAGCCGCCTTTGCGTTGCCCGGTTTTATCGGGGATATCGTCAATACCGGCCGCAACCTTGCCCGGCCGGGAAAGAAGTCCGCCAGCCGGTAAGGAGTGTGGCGGCTTTGCCACACTTCCGTCGGAGTTTAGCCGTTAACCAGTTCCGGCGTTGAACCGTTAACTTCCACCGGTCTATTGTCCGCCACAGGTCGGGGATTCGAGGTTTTGGAGCGTATCTGGGCAGTGCTGTAGCCAGCTGCGTTCCTTGTCCAGGAAGACGCATATCGTCAGCGATGCGATGGTCGCGGGGGTGGCGGTGTGTTTGAGGCAAGTGGAAGAGGGACATGCAGAAGATACTTTCGGTTTTGAGCGCGGCAGCGCTGCTTTTTGTGCTCAGCGGGGATGACGCGTCGGCGCGACGTTCTGACTGCAGCGGATTGTTTGAGTGTCTGTTCGGCGCCGGGGCATCGTTCTCCAACACGCGCGGCCGGGTGAACTGGTCGAAGGCCGGCAAATATCGCCCGGGTTCGATCGTGGTTTCCACACGCGAGCGGGCGCTTTACTACACTTTGGATAAGAGCACGGCCATTCGCTACAAGGTCGGCGTTGGCCGGCAGGGTTTCCAATGGTCCGGCAAATCGCGGATCGTGCAGAAGAAGAAATGGCCGTCCTGGACGCCACCGGCCCGTATGCGGGCACGTGAAGCTGCCAAGGGCCGCAAGCTTCCGGTCACCATGCCTGGCGGACCGAACAATCCGCTTGGCGCACGGGCTCTTTATATCGGCGGCACGCTCTACCGGATTCACGGCACCAACAACGCCCGGTCCATCGGGCAGGCCATGTCGTCCGGTTGCATCCGCATGATGAATTCTGACGTCAAGGACCTTTACAGCCGCGTTCGTGTCGGCGCGCCGGTTTACGTCTATCACTAATTAGCAACGGGACGCGCAGGGGCTGAGACTTGCGCCATCGGGCAGGCCCACGTGAGGGACAAATCACGTGGGCCGTTTTCGTTTGTTCAGCAGAAGATCTGCCGGAGGTTTCAGATCATCCGGACAATGTCGGCGCGGATGGCGCCGAGATACGCGGTCTCGCGCTGGTCGGCCCATTTACCGCCAAGGTCGAGGGCGTGTTGCAGCACGTCCAGCTTGTTCAGGATCTGCCAGGGCGATTGCACGGGTGTGAACACGACCTGCCGGGCGACGTCGTCGATGTCTGCCGGCTCGCCCGCGGTGGTTTCGGCCAGTTCGCCTGCCCGGAGTTTCAGATAGGTCTGGAACCGCTGGCGGAACAGCGTGTCGTTTTCGCAGGACATTGTTGTCACCCCCGGACTGCGAATCTGTTGGTTGGTGTTATTGTTCACGAGTTAGCGCCTTTAAGCGCCTAAGTCAATTCTTATCGCCTAAAATGACCCTTTTAACTGTTGAACAATGCAAGATGGCGAGAGCTGCTCTGGGTTGGAGTATCGCCGATTTGGCTCAGAAGGCGCAGGTATCCACCAATACGGTTGTTCGCCTCGAATCCGGAGCCACGTCGCTTAGACCGCGGACTGTCATGGACATCCGTCGCACACTTGAAGACGCTGGCATCGAGTTCATCGATGAAAACGGCGGTGGCGCCGGTGTTCGCATGAAAAAGGGGTAGGGGGCGTTTGCCTATTCATTTCCTCCCCTAGAAAAGGGGAGGATCAAGGTGGGGATTGATAGCGGTGACGTTGATCTCTGTCGCTTGAGAAATTGGCACCTGCTATCAACCCCCATCCCGACCTTCCCCCTTTCTCGGGGAAGGGGCGATAGCTGCAAGTCTGTGCACGAAAACCCTCCCCCTGGTGGGGAGGGTAGACCGGCGTCAGCCGGGCTGGGTGGGGGGACGGCATTACAAGGTTTTGCTTAGGGCTTGGGTCGTCTGATCGTAACCCCCCACCCCTGACCCCTCCCCACAAGGGGGAGGGGAATCGTGCTGTGCCAAGGCCGCTACCGGATCCCCAAACAAAAAAAGACGGGGCCGGGGCCCCGTCTCTTGCTCAGTCAGATGGTGATCGGTCTGAGCACCCCTCAACTATACCCGCTCATTGATCGCAATCGCTAAGAATTCCGTCTGTACTGCTTTCACGCGCTACCAGCTCCGAGCGTGAACGTTGGCCTCAGGAGCGATGAGCCTACGATCAAGGTCTCTTAAACAGCTTGCGTTTCTTGACGACTCTTTTGAAGGTCTTTTTGCTTCGGTCGCCTAGGTTGGAACCGCGCCAAAGAACGGTCGAACTGTGTTCGCGCTGGGCCTTGTCGACTGAATTCTTCACGGGGCTGAACTTCTCGTTCTTGAATACTCCATCACCGGTCAACTCAAAGACTTGTGCAAAGCTCAGCTGTGAATCTCGGAATGCCGCTTTGTTGTCTAAGCAGTTGAAGATGTCGGTTGCCGGTCTCGAGTCGCCAAAGACCATAATGACCGTCGAACGTCCGCGGTCAATGATGTGAACGTCACGCGACAATATTTTTGTAACATTTCTTGTTTTTGCGTCTACCCAATCGTCGCAAATGCTCTGTGACGTACCGCAATCGAGTAGCAGCGCGCGTGCTCGAGGCCTTTGTTGGTCTGGGTAAAAATACGTTTGCTCGTGGAACCAACTTGCCAATGCTTGCCGCTTAGGCGGAGAACAATTGTGCTCCTGAATGTACTCGGACAGCTGTTTCGGTGTCATGTAAGGCTCTTCGATTGTCCCCATTGTGCGTTCAAACTCAAGTGCGAACCAATCTTTGACAACATCCGCCGAGAGCACGTGATCTAGAATCTCTTTGATTTGAGCCAGTTCGGTGTCAAGCTTGATGAAATACACGAGCGTGTTCGTGTGTCCCACCGTATGCCCTTCATACAGTTCAAAGCTCTTCTCCAAACTGGCTTCAAACTCGTCCACGTCTTCTGACCAGAAATCCCAGTCGTGCTTGAGTTGTACGACGAGCATCAGTGCAGTCAATTTCTCCTCCGAGTTTAAAAAGCAATCAGCAGTTTTGTGTTCACTGATTGTTCCTGTATTGGTACTGGCCCGGGGCGAACCCCGGGCCATGTTGCTTGTTATTTGTCGCCTCAAGTTCCCCCTCAACTACACCCGCTCGTTGATCCGCACGTGTCGCATTTGAGGCAGGTGCCGTTGCGCACCATGGTGAAGTTACCGCATTCGCCGCAGCTTTCGCCCTCGTAACCCTTCATGCGGGCTTCGACCATTTGCGCGGCACGGTCCTTCTGCTGGTCGGACGAGGTGGCGGGCAGGGGCTCGGCCAACGCCGTCACCGCGGGGTCATAGTCAAAGCCGGGTTGCTCAGCCTCGGCAAAGCCTGCGACTGCCTCAAGCTCCGGGACCGCCAGGGCGGTTGCCGCGCTGCTGGTGTGTTCGGACAGCCGGGCATGTAGCCGGGCCACCGGATTGGTGCCTGTGGTGCCGGTGTTCGGCATCATGACAACGTTCTCCGGTACGATCTTCCGCAAGAATCCGCGCGACAGCATGTGTGCAGCAGGGATCGAGGGCGGCGCTTCTATGATTTCATCATCGTCATCCGCCTTGCCTTCGGACACGCCCTTGCCCATGGCGTCGAAACCGATGTCGGCCGGGTCGACATGCGCCAGGTCGTTGCGCTCCAGATAGCTTACCGCCAGTTCGCGGAACACGTAGTCGAGGATCGACGTGGCGTTCTTGATGGTGTCGTTGCCCTGAACCATGCCGGCCGGTTCGAACCGGGTAAAGGTGAAGGCCTCGACATATTCCTCCAACGGCACGCCATATTGCAGGCCGAGCGAAATGGCGATGGCGAAGTTGTTCATCATGGCGCGGAAGGCGGCGCCTTCCTTGTGCATGTCGATGAAAATCTCGCCGAGCCGTCCATCGTCATACTCACCAGTGCGCAGATAGACCTTGTGGCCGCCGACGATGGCCTTCTGGGTGTAGCCCTTGCGGCGAAGCGGCAGTTTTTCGCGTTCCTGCTTGACGGCGACTTCAACAATCTTCTCAACAATTTTCTCCACCCGCTGAGCCTGGGGCTGTGAGGCGGCGACAACCGTTTCGAAGTCTTCTGCCTCATCGTCTTCATCCTCGATCAGCGATGCGTTGAGCGGCTGGGACAGTTTGGAGCCGTCCCGGTACAGCGCATTGGCCTTGAGAGCCAGCTTCCAGGACAACTCGTAAGCCGCCCGGCAATCGTTGACCGTGGCGTCGTTCGGCATGTTGATCGTCTTGGAAATCGCGCCGGAGATGAACGGCTGGGCCGCTGCCATCATGCGGATATGGCTTTCCACCGACAAATAGCGCTTACCGATACGCCCGCACGGGTTGGCGCAGTCGAAAACAGGAAGATGCTCGTCTTTCAGGTATGGTGCGCCTTCCAGCGTCATCGCCCCGCAGGCATGGATGTTGGCCGCCTCGATATCAGCCTTGGTGAAGCCGATGCCGGAGAGCAAATCGAAACCCATGTCGTTGAGCTGCTCGCCAGTGAGCTTCAGGACGTCCTTGCAGAACTCTTCACCCAAGGTCCACTTGTTGAACACGAACTTGATGTCGAAGGCCGACTGCAGGCCGTTTTCGACGAGTTGCAGTTCCTTGGACGTGAAGCCCTTGGCCTTCAGCGTGTCGTGGTTGATGGTGGGTGCGCCGGACAAGGTTGCGTGTCCAACGGCGTATGCGACGATTTCTCCAATTTCATCAGCCTGATAGCCGAGATTGCGCAAGGCTTCCGGGACCGCCCGGTTGATGATCTTGAAGTAGCCGCCGCCGGCCAGCTTCTTGAACTTCACCAGTGCGAAGTCAGGCTCGATGCCGGTGGTGTCGCAGTCCATCACCAGGCCGATCGTGCCGGTCGGTGCGATGACGGTGGCTTGCGCATTGCGGTAACCGTGTTCCTCGCCGAGGCTGACGGCGCGCTGCCAGGCGGCAATGGCGCGCTCGCCCAGAACCTGGTCCGGACAGTTGGCATGGTCGAGCGCCACCGGATAGGTGCTCAGTCCCTCATAGCAGCTTGCCGTGCCCTCTGCCGCGCGCTTGTGGTTGCGCATGACCCGCAGCATGTGGTCGGCGTTTTCCGCATAGCCGGGGAAGGGGCCCTGTTCCTTTGCCATTTCAGCAGAGGTGGCATAGGCGACACCTGTCATGACGGCGGAGATCGCACCGCAGATGGCGCGGCCTTCGGCACTGTCATAGGAATAACCGGTGGTCATCAGCAGGCCGCCGATATTGGCAAAGCCCAGTCCCAGCGTGCGGTAGTCGTAGGACAGCTTGGCAATCTGCTTGGACGGGAACTGCGCCATCAGTACCGAGATTTCCAGAACCATGGTCCAGATGCGCGTGGCGTGTTCGAACAGCTCCGTCTGGAACGTGCCGGTTTGCCGGTCCAGGAACTGCAGCAGGTTCAAACTGGCCAGGTTGCAGGCCGTGTCGTCGAGGAACATGTACTCCGAGCATGGGTTCGAAGCGCGGATCTCGCCGGAGGCCGGGCAGGTGTGCCAGTCATTGATGGTGGTGTGATACTGGATGCCGGGGTCGGCGGAGGCCCAGGCGGCCTCTCCAATACGCTCCCACAGGTCGCGTGCCTTGAGTGTTTTGGCAACACCGCTGGCTGTGCGCCAGTTCAGGTCCCAATCGCCATCGTTTTCAACCGCGCGCAGGAAGTCGTCGGTCACGCGCACGGAGTTGTTGGAGTTCTGACCCGAAACCGTGCGGTAGGCCTCGCCGTCCCAGTCGGTATCGTAGGTGTCAAAGGCGATTTCCTTGAAGCCCTGCTTGGCGAACTGGATGACCCGGCGGATGTAGTTGTCCGGAACCTGGGCCGAGCGGGCCTCCTTGATGGCCCGTTTCAAGGCCGGGTTCTTGTTCGGATCGAAGCAGTCGTCGCCTGAACCCTCGCAGTTGACACAGGCTTTCATGATCGCCGTGAGGTGCTTGCGGACGATCTTTGAGCCGGTCACAAGAGCGGCGACCTTTTGTTCTTCGCGAACCTTCCAGTCGATATAACCCTCGATATCGGGATGGTCTATGTCGACCACCACCATCTTGGCGGCCCGGCGGGTCGTTCCGCCGGACTTTATGGCGCCGGCCGCGCGGTCGCCAATCTTCAGGAAGGACATCAGGCCGGACGATTTGCCGCCACCCGAAAGCGGTTCGTTCTCACCACGTATGAAGGAGAAATTCGAACCCGTTCCGGAGCCGTATTTGAACAGCCTGGCTTCGCGGACCCACAGATCCATGATGCCGTTTTCGTTCACGAGATCGTCTTCGACCGACTGGATGAAGCAGGCATGCGGTTGGGGGTGTTCATAGGCCGATTTGGAACGCACCAGCTTGCCGGATTCGTAGTCGACATAATAATGGCCCTGGCCCGGCCCATCGATCCCATAGGCCCAGTGCAGGCCGGTGTTGAACCATTGCGGGCTGTTGGGGGCGCATTTCTGTGTCGCCAGCATGTGGCACAACTCGTCATAGAAGGCGAGGGCGTCTTCTTCGGTGTCGAAATAGCCGCCCTTCCAGCCCCAGTAGGTCCAGGTGCCAGCCAGCCGATTGAAGACCTGCTTGGCAGACGTCTCCGAGGCGTAGCGGTCCGGGCCGGATGCGTCCGCTGCAGCGGCCCTATCTTCCACCGAGCGCCACAGCCAGGACGGCACGTCGTTTTCCTCAACCAGTTTCAGGGATACGGGTACGCCTGCCTTGCGGAAATATTTCTGCGCAAGAATGTCAGAGGCGACCTGACTCCAGGCGGCAGGCACCTCGATGTCTTCCAGCCTGAACACGACCGATCCGTCGGGGTTCTTGATTTCGCTGGTCGCTTTGCGGAATTCGATCCCCTTGTACGGGGTTTGTCCGGCTTCTGTGTAACGGCGCTGTATGCGCATGTGGCCCCTCTTCTCGACTCTCTCTTCAGGTTTCCGACGTCAGGCCCAGCATCTGGGCCAGTGCACTCAATTTTACCCTCTTCGCCCCCCAGCCCGGTCTGCCCTTGGTGTTCCGCCCCCACGGAACTAGGACATAGGCCGCAGTAACTCGTCCGCAGTGACCCGCACGAACATCTTCCGCGCAAATCACCGCCGCCCGGCCCACCCGAGCCGTGCGTTCAAGGGACACCTTACCCCTGCCGGGACCTCTAAATTTCAGCCCCGGTCGTTCAAGTTATTCAGTTTTCAGGAGCGGCCGGACCGACCGCATTGGAGGCACCCCGTTACCTAGTGGCGCCGCCGCCCCTTGATGAACTCAACTCTAGCACGATGGAGATACGCGTCAACAATTAGTGTGTTAATGAATTATTACCACAAGATATTGTGCCGACGTCGTTGATACGCTGTGGACAACCGGGACTGTCCAATGATTCGGAGGGAAAGTTCAAGGATTTCAAATGCAGGTTCACAGGTGTTATATCACCGGTTCAGATTCGGTTGGCCGTCAAGGTGGCGCCGGTACACAGGTTAAGCCCCGGGCGAACTGAAATTTATGGTTAACAAATGATCAAGTGGCGAGCTGAATGGCGGGGCAATTCCGTTGCATTTTCCCGCTTCGAGGCTTGTGCCGGCCAAATCAGACAGATTGCCGGTGCGAATCAGTACGCGGCCGTGCGCGCCGGCATCACCTGTTGCGGTAGGGGCCCTTGGTGGCGAGCGGTCGGGTGGTATTGATGCTTTCGCGGCGCAGTACGTAGACGCCGCCGGCGACGATAAGCGCCGCGCCTATGAAAGTGTACATGTCCGGGGTTGCGCCCCATACGGCATAGCTCAGGATCATGGCCCAGAGCATGGCAGTATATTCGAACGGTGCAACTGTGCTGGCGGTGCCGACACGGTAGGCCTGCGTGAGCAGATAAAAGCCCAGGGCAGCGATGAAACCGATGGTCACCAGCATGCCGGCTTCCAGGGCTCCGGGCATGCGCCATTCCATCAGCATGAATGCCATGGTCGGATCATCACCGGGATCGTAGCCGGTCAGATGGATGATGAAACCGACCATTCCGCCAAGATATGTGAATAGCAGCATGGAATAGAATGCCATGGCAGAAGCGGATTCGGCGATGCCGAGGCGCCGGGCGAGAAGGGCGGCGATGGAATAAGTAAATCCGGAGGTGAGTGCCAGCAGGCTGCCGGTCTCAAGAGGAATGAGGCCTGGGCGGATCATGATCAGCACGCCAATGAAGCCGACCGCGATGCCGATCCAACGCCGGAATCCGACGGATTCGCCGAGAATCGGTATCGACAACGCAGTGATAAACAATGGAGCGGTGAAGAACAGGGTGATCGCCGTCGTGATGGGAATCGTCGCGATCGCCAGGTAGTAGAACAGATATGAGCAGAACATTGCCAGGGAGCGAATAAGCTGCAGTCCCGGCCGTCCGGTCTTGAGTTTGTGGAAGCCCGATTCGTAATGCACGAGCAGCAGCAGGAGTGGCAAGGCGACCAGCCCGCGGATGAAGACGATCTCGTGTACGGGGTAGCTCGACGAGAGCTGTTTGATGATCACGTCCTGAAAGGAAAAGATAAACAGGCCGGCGCACAGGAATGAAATGCCGCGCGCGTTGCTATCGGCCTGGCTGCCCAACCCAAGGGACGTATTAGCGGCTCTTTCCATCGCACACTCGCCGAACAGCGGGACGCGGACATTCACATTGGCCCAAGGCCTCATTCAATATGATGTGGTGCGTATCATTCGTCGCGTTCGAAAACGACTCGGAACCGGTCGTATTTGGAACATTCCGTGCTGCGGTGTCGCCGCACGAGCGGGCTACAAAAGCGCTGTTATTGTCTGGACTTTTGGCGGCCTGTTGCGCCATATTCGCCCCGTCTTTTAAAGTTATCAAACCGGACTGTTTGTGAAGGGACGACTTGAGCGTGCTGGGTTTTCTGAAACAGTTTTTCACCTGGTGGAGCGGCCAGACTGTGGGCTTGCGGTTCTACACGTGGCGGAACGGGGAATTTGTCGGTGAGGATGAGGCCGGTAACAGGTACTACCGCGCGCCTTCCAAACTTCCAGATTCAATCGCCGAGCGGCGGTGGGTGATCTATAACGGATATGCGGAAGCCTCCGCGATCCCGCCGGGCTGGCATGGATGGATGCATCATCGCGTCGACACACCTCCCAGCGAGACAGGATATCAGGCACGGGAGTGGCAAAAACCGCACGGACCGAATATGACGGGGACAGCTTCAGCGTATCGTCCGGCCGGCAGTCTTCTCAGCGCGAAGCCGAAGCCGACGGATCCGGACTATGAGCCGTGGCAGCCAAATTCGTGATGTAACAATTGTCGGCCGGTGAAGGCGGATGAGTACGTCAAGGGACGCCAGCCGCATCGGTGTAAGGTGGGGACAGTATGCATAACTCTCTGGTCGATACGATCATCGGTGCCGTGGTTATCGGCATCGCGGCGGTGTTTTTCTTCTTTGCCTATTCCGTGTCCGGCGCCGGTACGGGCCAGGGCGGGTACAAGCTGACGGCGGAGTTCGAGAGTATCGACGGTATCAATGTCGGCTCGGATATTCGCATGGCGGGAATCAAGGTCGGAACGGTGACCGCGCAGGAACTCAACGCGGAGAGTTTTCAGGCAATCGTCACAATGGCGATCGATAACAAGATCAAGCTACCCGACGACACAACGGCCAAGGTGACGTCAGAAGGCTTGCTGGGTGCAAAGTTCATCGTACTGGACCCTGGTGGCAGCGAGACGATGCTGAAGGACGGCGATGACATCTCCTACACTCAGGGCGCCCTTGATCTGTGGTCTCTGGTCAATCAGTTCCTGTTCAAGGATGACGACGAAAAGAAGACCGACGGAAACTGATGAGCCTGCAAGATCCTGCAAGCCGGCAGACCTGGTCGGCATCCAGCTACGATACGCATGCCCGGTTCGTTTCCGACCTGGCGAGCGCGGTTGTGGAGTGGCTTGCTCCACGCGCGGGTGAGGACGTGCTTGACCTGGGCTGTGGCGATGGTGTCTTGACCGCGCAACTTGCTGACTTGGGGTGCAAGGTAACAGGCGTGGATGCCAGCGAGGATTTTGTTGCCGCGGCGCGCAAACGCGGACTGGACGTGCATTTGATGGATGGCCACGAACTGACCTTTTCCGGCGAGTTCGATGCGGTGTTCTCAAATGCTGCCCTGCATTGGATGACGCGGCCGCATTTGGTCATTGATGGCGTGAAACGGGCGCTAAAGCCCGGCGGCCGTTTTGTTGCGGAGTTCGGAGGGCATGGCAACGTTGCCGCCATCGTTACGGCCTTGCGGGCCAGCGCCAAGCTGAACGGCACCGATCCGGCTCTTGCCGGGCCGTGGTTCTTTCCCTCAGCGGAGGTCTATCAGGAAATGCTGGAGGCGCATGGTTTCGAAGTTCGCCGCATCGGTCTTTATCCCCGGCCGACACCACTGAAGACTGGTATGGGGGCTTGGTTGAAGGTGTTCCGCAAAGCGTATTTCGAACAGTATGGCGATGACATGGAGCGCGTGCTTGCGGAAGTGGTAGAGCTTTTGGAACCGGTCCTGTGTGATGCCAAGGGTAATTGGACGGCAGATTATGTTCGCCTGCGGGTGGACGCTGTGAAAGCCTGATTTTTTGAAACACCGTTTGCTCATCCTATTTGCGTTCGCGCTGCTTGCGTCCACAGGTTCCGCAGGTACCGCG
The DNA here is from genome assembly GCA_028282065.1 of Aestuariivirgaceae bacterium. Taxonomy (GTDB): domain Bacteria; phylum Pseudomonadota; class Alphaproteobacteria; order Rhizobiales; family Aestuariivirgaceae; genus JANQIR01. Next base: position 12,403 of record JANQIR010000020.1, on the reverse strand, counting down.
GTTGCGCAGGCCATCAAGAATCCGATCGCGATCTTTGCCGGTCTGGACAAGATCACTGGCGTTATCACGACCTTTGAAATTCAGATTGACCAGGCCAAGCGGTTCGGTGCGCTTAATGTCCGGCCGCGGACCTGCAATACACGGCCGGTGACGGAGGAACCCAAGACGCTGGGTTTCATCGAGGTCGACGAAGTGATGCTTGATGGATCGCTGAAGCGTATCTTTACCGGCTGGATGCTGGCTGAAAGTCCGGGGTTGAATGCGGTCGAACACCCTGTCTATGACGTCTGGCTGACCGGGTGCCGCGATCCGAACCGCAAGCCTGAGGACGATCTGCTGATACCGGAAGACGAACCGTCTCGATCCGGCGATGGACAGGCCCCTGCCGGAGACGGCCAGACGCCCCCCGGCGGTGGTTCACAAACACCCGATGGCGGTGATGCAGGCACCACCCAGCAACAGTAGGCCTTGCAGATAGCCGTTGTGTCCAGGCAAACCTGTCCGCAAGAAGGGCGCTTTCAGTTCGCAACATTTCAGGAGACCTTTGATGCCAGACCTCTCGGGCCTTCGTGCGCGCATCGACCGTATCGACGACAAGATTGTCGATCTGCTGGGCGAACGATTCAAGATTGTCGATGAGGTCATCAACGAGAAGCGCCAGCGGGCAATTCCGGTCCGCTTGGCCGGTCGCATTGAGGAGGTCAAACAGCGCAATGAACTGCGCGCGCGCGAACTTGGCATTCCGGCAGACCTGGTGCGTGCGCTTTACGGGCACATAATTGAAGCAACGTGTCTTTATGAAGAAAGTGCCCTGGTCAGGGTGCCGGAGCAGCTTCCGCCAGCACCAGATCCGGATTGTCATGGCCAGTGAATGTGCCAAAGTCGGCAACCTTCGTCAGGGCGGACTCCAGCGTTTCCTGATAGACTTCCCGCGGGATTTCGATCGCGCCGAACTGCAGCAGATGGTCGTTGATGAACTGGGCATCCAGCAGACTGAATCCACCAGCGCGTAGTCTTGCGACAAGATGAACGAGTGCAACTTTGCTTGCATCTCGTTTGCGGGAAAACATGCTTTCGCCGAAGAAGGCCGCACCAATCTTGACACCGTACAAACCGCCGACGAGTGTGCCATCGTGCCAGCACTCCACGGAATGGCAGCACTTCATATTGTGCAGCTGTTTGTAAAGAAGTTTGATTCGCTCGTTAATCCAGGTGCTGCGGCGGCCTTCGTTGCGTTCGGCACAGCCATCGATCACCCTTTCAAAAGCCTGATCTGCGGTTACCGTGAAGACGCTTCTGCGGACCGTCTTTCTAAGGCTTCGGGAAATGTGGAACTGGTCTAGTGGCAGTATGCCTCTATATTCCGGCTCTACCCAATAGAGTGCGGCATCGTCGGCACTTTCGGCCATCGGAAAGATGCCGGCCGCATAAGCCTTGAGCAGGATCTGTGGCGTTACTGTCTGCATGGTGCTGTAGAGCCGCAGTTGACCAAACGGTTGCCGTGATTTCAACGATTTTGGGCGGCTATTGTTTCGCCAGGTAATCTTCCAGCCAGCGGATATTGTAGCGGCCGTCCATGATATCGGTTTCCTGCAACAGGCGTTGAAACAGCGGGATGGTGGTATCCACGCCCTCGATGACATACTCGCCGAGACTGCGGCGCAAACGCATGAGGCACTCGTTGCGGGTCTTGCCAAAGACGATGAGCTTGCCGATCAGGCTGTCGTAGTAGGGCGGTACATTGTATCCAGCGTAGATCGCTGAATCGACGCGTACTCCAAGGCCGCCTGGAACGTGGACCGCCTCGATCGTTCCAGGAGAGGGCGTGAAGGTTTCGGGATTTTCGGCGTTGATCCGGCACTCGATAGCGTGCCCCGAAAGGGTGATGTCGTCCTGCGTGAGGTTGAGCGGTGCACCCTGCGCAATGCGGATTTGTTCCTGCACCAGGTCCAGGCCGGTGATCATTTCCGTGACAGGGTGTTCGACCTGCAGCCGGGTGTTCATCTCGATGAAATAGAATTCGCCGTTCTCATACAGGAACTCGACCGTGCCAACGCCTTTGTACTTCATCTTCGACATGGCAGTGGAAACGATCTCGCCGATCCTGGTACGCTCTTCGGCATTTAGGGCAGGAGACAGTGCTTCTTCCCAGACCTTTTGGTGACGGCGTTGCAGGGAACAGTCACGCTCGCCCAGATGAATGGCGTTGCCGCGACCGTCGGCCAGGACCTGAATCTCTATATGGCGCGGATTTGCCAGGTATTTTTCCAGATAGACCGCATCGTCGCCAAAAGCGGATTTCGCTTCCGACTTTGCCGAATGAATGGCGGTTTCCAGTTCATCCGGCGATCCGGCAACCTTCATGCCGCGCCCACCGCCGCCGCTGGCGGCCTTGATCAGCACGGGATACCCCATGTCGTCGGCCAGCGCTGTTATTTCGTTCATATCTGTGACCGCGCCCGGTGAGCCTGGAACAACCGGAATGCCCAAGTCTTCGACCGTCTGCTTGGCGACGATCTTGTCACCCATGGCGCGGATGTGATCGGCGCTCGGACCGATGAAGGTAATGCCGTGTTCGTCAAGAATATCGGCGAAGCGTGCGTTTTCGGACAGAAAACCGTAGCCTGGATGTACCGCATCGGCGCCGGTAATCTCTGCGGCTGAAACGATGGCGGGGATATCCAGATAGCTTTGCGTCGCCGGAGGCGGGCCGATGCAGACACTTTCATCGGCCAGCCGCACATGCATGGCATTGGCATCTGCGGTCGAATGAACCGCGACGGTGGAAATTCCAAGTTCACGGCAGGCACGCAAGACCCTGAGTGCGATTTCGCCACGGTTGGCTATGAGAACCTTGTCAAACATTGCAAGGCCTATTCGATAATGGCCAAGGGTTCATCGAATTCGACTGGCTGACCGTCTTCCACAAGGACTTGAACAACGGTGCCCGACTTCGGTGCAGAAATCTGGTTCATGGTCTTCATGGCTTCGATGATCAAAAGGGTCTGGCCCTGCTGAACCTGCTGACCTTCCGTTACAAACGGTTCGGCCCCAGGCGCCGGCGCCCGATATGCCGTGCCGACCATGGGAGAACGCACCGCTGCGGAGTGATCGGCCTCAACCGGTTTTGGCTGTGTCGCTGAAGGTTGCGGAGTGCTTGCCGGCGCAATGGTTGCTTGCGGTACAGGTACGGTCGCCGTGACGGCCTGGCCGGCACGAGACACGCGCAACCGGATGCCTTCCTGTTCGACCTCGATTTCCGTCAGGCCGGTTTCGTTGAGCAACTCGGCGAGTTCACGAATGGTGTCGTTGTCGACGGGCGCTTTGGATTTTGCCATGCTGACTGATCCTGTCGTAGTGGCTGAAATGTGCGGGAAAACGAATCGTTAGCGTCAGGTCCGCGCTTCCATCTTTGATGTCAAACGCTTATAGGCGGCAATTGACGCAAAGCAAGCATTTGTGCGGTTCTGCCTGTGGACATTACATCACACGCGCGCGCGGACAGGTGTGTGAAACGAACCGTAACTGGTCAGAAACGCCGACAACTTTCACGGCTGTGCGCCCACAGATATGGTCGTGCCGGTCAGCAGACCTTGCAACCACCGGATTTGCGCACCGAAGACACCAGCTCCGAAAGCGCTGAAAAGCCAACGGCGCCCGGCACCAGGTTTTGACCGACAAGGAATGCCGGTGTTCCCTGGATACCCAGTGCTTGTGCCGTTTTCATATTGCCGGCAATGATCTGGTTGACTTCAGAACTGTCCATATCTTCCTTGAGCTTGTCTATGTCCAGGCCAACCTTTTCGGCCACGCGCAAGACCGTACCAGCGTCTATCGCACCTCTGACTTCCAGAAGCGCTACATGGAACTCCCAATATTTGCCTTGCTTGCGCGAGGCAAGCGCTGCGCGGGCGGCAAAAGTCGACCCGGGTCCGAGGATCGGGAATTCCTTTATGACAATCTTGAGATCCTTGTCGCTTTCGATGAGCTTCAGGACGTCCGGCAACGCACGTTTGCAATAACCGCAGTTGTAGTCGAAGTACTCCACCATGGTGATTGAGCCTTCGGGATTTCCCGCCACCAGATCATGCTCCGAGCGGAACAGGTCAGCTGCGTTGTCTTCGATGGCCTGCCGTGAGCGTTCTGCCTGAGCCAGCTGATTTTTGCGTTCCAGTTCCTGAAACGCCTCACGCAGGACTTCGGGGTTCTTGAGAAGATAATCGCGGATAATATCGCCCATCTCCTTGCGCTGAGTGTCGTTGAACTCCTGCGCCTGCGCCGTCAACGGGGCGCAAAGGGAGGCGGCCAGCACGAATGTTGCCGCTGTGATTCCAATTCTACCGATCATGTTTGTCTCCACTTTGGCCGCGCGCCGGTGAAATACGCCTGATAGCGTGCGATCATAGTTGGTTCTGGTCCTGTGAGCTAAGCCTATTGCCCACCAAGCTCTGAATTCTGCGTTACTATTTCTTCCTGCCGGCGTAGTTCAGGATGTCCCTGGCCCGGATCCATTGCGGAGAACCACGCTTCAAACGGGCCGCAGCACGTTTGGCCTTTTCCTTGGCGAGGTCCTTTTTGCCCCGGCGGATCGCGGATTCGGCGGTTTCCAGTTCAGCCATTGGGATATTGCCCAGCATTGCGTAGGCTCGTGCCTTCAGGGCGTAGAGTAACGGTTTGTCACCTTCGGAGCGTTGCGCAACGCGAAGGGTGGCAAGCGCCGATTTGGCGTTCGCCTTGCCGCCGACACCGAGATAGGCCTGGGCCAGCATGACCCGGATCAATCCGTTGCTCGGCAACATTTTCGCCGACTGACTCAACGGTGCGATGGCCTCGGCGGGCCTGCCTCCTTCAAAGAGTGCCTGGCCCTTGAGTTCCCAGAAATAGGGGTTTTGCGGAATGGTTTTGATCAAACCGTCAATTGCTGGAACCGCGTTCTTCAGATCGCCGACGCGAAACGCCGCAATGGCGCGGGCGTAGCGTGCGGGCAGTGAAGTGTTGGTCTTGGGATAGGTGCGGAAAACGATCTGGGGCGAGGACAGAAAGCCGGCCAGCTTGGCCTGCATCAGTTGATGACGCAGGATCAGAACATCCGGGTCGCGGCGGTTGTAATACTTGCTGGCCTTTACAAGGCGCTCAAGGTTGCGGATACGCTGGAGGGGCATCGGGTGCGACAGGACATAGGGGTCGACATAGCGCGCCGATGCCAGCGATTTGTTGGCGAGTTTCTGAAACAGAATGAGCATGCCGCGCGAGGATTGTCCGGTACGGTCGAGATATTTGACGGCTGCCTGGTCGGCTGCCGATTCCATCGCCCGGGCATAAGACATCAGCGAGCGCTGGGCGAGACCCTGCGCCCCGAACATGATGCCCTGACCGGCCTGGGCGGCGGTGTGCTGACCCGTTGCGGCAGCGCCGGCAACCGCGGCAGCGCCCACCAGCGCGCCAACCAGGGCTGCCGTTGAAATACGGTCTACCTGGATGCCGAGACGTGCCAGATGGCCGCCCTCGATGTGGGCGGTCTCGTGCGCCAGAACGCCGATCACCTCGTTGGGCGTCTTCGACTGGCTCAGCAGACCGGTATGTATGAAGATGCGCTGGCCGCCGGCGACGAACGCGTTGATCCGCGAATCGCGGATCAGGTGGACGCTCACAGCACCCGGGTTTATGCCCGCTGCCTTGAAAAGCGGCCGTGTGTAGAGCTTCATCAAGCCCTCGATTTCAGCATCGCGGATGAGGGGCAGGTTCTGCGCGCTCGCGGAAAAACCAAAGGACGAAACGGCAAGTGCTGCCGTCATCGCACCAGCAATCAGGCGGCGGCAAACAGCGCTCTTTAGCTTTGCGGGCATGCGATTTGACGTGAACAAGTCGATACCTCATGCGGAGGACGGTATTTGCAGGTTGTCTTGTATACCGTTTTTAGCGCCCCGTGTGTCACGTTGAATTGAGGCGAGACTGAGGCTTTCGCGGGGTGTTTCCATTTGTTAGACAAGCGTTTTGCTGGCACTAATCTACCGCGGCAACAGCGGCTTAACCATCCGGGAGCAGGATGTCGGAAACATTCACCCCCTCCAAGCGCGCAAGCGCCGTTGCGCCGTTTCTGGCGATGGACATGCTTCGCGAAGCAACGCGGTTGGAAATGTCTGGCCACGATGTGATTCACATGGAAGCAGGGCAGCCGTCAGGTCCGCCGCCACGGCTTGTGGTGGAGGCTGCTCAAAAGGCGCTTTTATGCGACAAGATCGGCTATACGGAGTCAATGGGCATTGCACCGCTTCGTGAGCGAATTGCCCGTCATTATGCCGAGACATACGGCGTTGACGTCGACCCGGGCCGTATCGTTGTCACGACCGGGTCGTCCGGCAGTTTTGTGCTGGCCTTTCTTGCCGCGTTCAATGCAGGTGATACGGTCGGACTGACCAACCCCGGTTACCCTGCCTATCGCAATATCTTCAACGCGCTCGACATCAAGATCGCCGATCTGGATACATCTGCCAGTACGGGATGGATACCGCGGCTGGACGAAATCGTCGGACTTGCCGAGGCTGGTGCAATCCAGGGCCTGCTGGTGGCCAGCCCCGCCAATCCGACCGGCACCATGCTGAAACCGGAGGGCCTGGCGGCAATTGCCCAGGCATGCCGCGATCTCGGCGTCTGGTTCATCTCAGATGAGATCTATCACGGCCTGACCTACGGCCAGCCTCAGGCAACTGCACTCACCACGGACCCGGATGCCATCGTCATAAACAGCTTTTCGAAATACTATTGTATGACCGGATGGCGGATCGGTTGGATGATCGTCCCGGAAACGCTTGCCCGGACGGCGGAGGTGTTAGCGCAGAGCTTGTACATTTCCTCTCCAACCCTGTCGCAATACGCCGCCATTGCCGCATTTGATGCGGTTGAAGAGCTGGAGGCGCGGAAATCGGTTTATGCGGGAAATCGTGATTTCCTCCTTCATGCTCTGCCGGAAATCGGCTTCGACGAGTTCTCACCGGTCGATGGTGCGTTTTATATCTATGCCGATGTCGCCCGGTTCACGAATGACAGTTTTGAGTTTGCCCAGAAGATGTTGTGTGAAACGGGCGTCGGGATGACACCTGGTGCGGATTTTGATCCGCAGCGGGGCAACCGGTATCTCAGGATGTCCTTTGCCGGTTCCAGAGTGGAGATGGAGGAGGCCGTTTCGCGGCTCAAATCATGGTTGAGGTGAGCGGCCGGCTATATGGGCTCCCGCGAAAATTTGACGGTTATGGCCTCATGCGGCAATGATGCTAAGGTCTTGCCGTAGAGCGGCTGGAGCGGGAGGCATTCTTAATGGACCAGAGGACCCCCATTGATCCGCACCGGGCTCAGGCCCTGGATCGGATGGTCGAGCTGGTCATGGCGGCCGGCCCGGTCGCACATATTACCGACAAGTACTTCACCAATACCCGGCGCATTGTCGAGGCCAATGGCGATCAGGACGTCACCTATGCAGTCTTTCTGCGGCGTCGGTCGATTGCGGCTCTTGAGCCGGCGGAACGCCTGTTGCGGCGGCTGGTGCCCGAAGCATCGGTCAAGCGGTTCTACGCCGAAGGTGAGAGCGTGCCGTCGGAACGTAAACTGATGGAAGTTTCCGGGCCGATGTCGAAGCTGTCTGAAGTTGAGACATTGATTCTGCAAAAGACCGGATTTCCTTGTATTTGCGCAAATAATGCCTTTGAGATGTGCCGCGCTTTGCCGGCAGCCGGGTTCATTGACATGCATGCCCGGCACGGGTCGGGCGCTGAAATGAACATCCTTGCGGCCTATGGTGCGTCGGTCGGGAGCGAGGCGGCCCGCCTGCAAGACCCGGACACGCGCGGTTTTATCGGTTCTTCGCAGGATCTGACGGCGCCCTTGTTTGGCGCGCAAGACGGTATCGGCACCATGCCGCATTCGCTTGTCGGATATACCGACGGTGACGTGCTCACCGCGACCAAGCTGTTCGCCGCGCAACTGCCCGATGCCAGGGTGCTTATCGCGCTTGTCGATTACAACGGCCATGAAGTCACGGACGCGTTGCGGTGTGCCGAATGGTTCTTCAACCAGGAAGCTCTGCACAAGAGCGGAAAGACGTTTGGCGTTCGGTTGGATACGCATGGAGCGCGATTTGCCGAGTTTCTCGATTATGAGAAATCGGTCGAGATCGTCGGCGACTGGCTGGATGTAGATGGCGAATACAACATCGTGGAGCAGGTGCTGGGGCAGCGCGCCTTTCAGCTCGACCCGGGCAATATCCTCGTCGACAAGGTGCGCAGGATGTTGTTCGGTGCGGGTGTGTCCGTGGCGTCAATCATCAATACCCGCAAGGCGCTGGACGATGCGGGCTTCAATGATACACAGATCGTGGCATCGTCAGGTTTCGGTCCGCAGAAGTGCCAGATAAATGGCGCTGCGTTGGCGCCGATCGATGTTGTGGGCACCGGTTCGTTCCTGCCGTCCACGCTGAACGAAACCTATGCGACCGCCGACATCATCCGTTACGGCACCACCGACCGCGTCAAAACCGGACGTGAATTTCTCTTCGATTGAGATGATGTCGAGAGTTCTTGCAGTTCCGGCGGATGTCCGCTGACGGGACGTTTGCTTTTGACGTTGTAACGGCAAGAGGGCATTCGATCGCGGCGGGAGGTTGTCAATGTACACTACAGCTGTGACTTTTCCGTGCTGCGTGCTGTCTTAACAAGTCATTTGAATATATATTTCTAAATTACATCTACTACGTAGGTTTGAAATGCGTATTGTGCGTAATTTTCCACAATATCAATCTATGAATTTCAAAATAATATCACTCTGCCCAAAGGGCAATTTTCTGAAATATTTCAGATGCGGATGAAATATCAATCCTTCACGCAAGATGATCTTAGCGTGTAGGCAAACGGAGTGATAGGAGCAGAAAATGGCAAATCCCTCTACCCCCAGCACAATGGGGTCGGTATCTGGTGCGGGTGGAAATACGGCAGGTAACAACGCTCAATTTGCTGCTGCGCTTGATGCGCACAAAAACCAAACATCGGTTAGCGAAGATGATAGCAACACGGCGCAAACCACTCAAAACTCTCAAGACAGCAGTTCGTCGGACGGCGCAGGTAGTGTTCAGGTTGAAGATACAACCAGTTCGGACCAATCGCCTATTACCGACGATTCGAGTAGCTCTGACGATGCATCGAGTGATGATTCTGATGAAAGTTCAGAGCAGGGCGGTGGAACCGGTGGATCCAGCAGTTCAAGTGGATCGAGCGGCTCCAGCGAAAGCTCATCGTCCAGTGATGGTGACGATGACTCGTCTGGCGGTTGAGCCAATTTGAAGTGGGCCCCGATGCGGTCATGCGGTCGCATCGGGGCTGTGTTCTGGAGCTTACAGTCCATATGCTGTGCGAGCCGTTATTGCCGATTGTTGGCGGATATGCAGGGAGGCTGTCGAGCCGGCGATTCAACCGGCATTTTGGGAAGTTTTGATTGGCCGGGTTTCGGGTTGCGTTAGCCGATGCGGTTGCCACCCTCGCGAATAGTACGTCCGCGCCATCTGCGTTTTTTGGATTTTGAATTCAATGCAATGCGTAGGTGATTAATACCTATTCTGCGTATTTTGCACGAATTGTATTGCCGATCAACATGGTTAACGTATCCATTGGCCGGCCGAATTGTATTGAGCGCATATGTTGAGCGTGCATGGAACTCGGATTTTCACAATTGGTGGGCTTAGTGTGAAATCTAATTGAAGAGCGATAGGAGTATCAAATGGGACAACCGCTAACCCCGCCGCTGCCATCGGTAGGACCTGGTGGCAGAATTGCTGAAGACCAGGCATTTGCAGATGCCGTGAACAAACAGAAGGATAAATCAACAGACAACAGTCGGCAGGCCCAACACGCAGCGTCTTCGACCAGTGCATCAGGCTCGTCGAGTTCTAGCTCTGGAGGTACCGCTTCGCAGCCTGGCGGAGGTAACCGCCGTGATGAAGGGCCAACTGGTTCTGGCGGAAGCACGAGTTCTTCGACCAGTGCTGACAGCAGTTCATCAAAGGGCAGCACAGACGGCGATTCCAGCAGCTCTAGCTCAGCACCGAGCGGATCCAGCTCAAGCACGAGTTCTTCGAGCAGCGCTGACAGCAGTTCATCAAAGGGCAGCACAGGCGGCGATTCCAGCAGCTCTAGCTCAGCACCGAGCGGATCCAGCTCGAGCTCATCGTCCAGCGACGACGATGGTGGTTGATACTGGTGGTTGAACCAAGCTATTCCGAACTCCGGCGCAGCCAGCAAGCTGTGTCGGAGTTCACTTTTAAAGCACACGGGGCGTATCGCTGTGTGGCTACGGGCAATCAGCTGTTTGTCGAGCTACACTCAAGCCGTTGATCGGTCAAAAACGCAGATCTTTTTCACATTTAGAGCATTTTCTGTGAAAACCGAGTCACTAAAAATGCTTTGATCATACGCATTTGCTGCGAGCGTAATTTATAATTTCCTATCGATAAGGGTATGCATCATCCGCCAGGGATGGTTCTGCAAGTGCCGCAAATCCGGGCGGCGTAAGCGACACAGTATGTGTTTGTGATGTCAACATTCCAGAAGGTTGGCAACGCACTTTCGTTGACGGACAAGCTTAACCGAAGGTGGTGAGTGATAGCAGGGGCGGCACGGGCTGTGTCCCGGTTTCACTTGCAAGGCCTCTGACGTTGCAGTTTGAGATGCACGCGAAACTCAAAAATCCATGTGTTGCGTAAGTGGTTAGTACCTACACTCGGTATTTGGTACGAGTTCCAAATTCGGAACATTGCCATACGATTTGTCAGTGCCTGTTAGGTAGTGGCCTACACATATCTCAGATGCGGATGAAACAATAGATACTCACGCGCGGCAGGTTCAGCGTGAAGTCTACATGGAGCGATAGGAGCGGCAAATGGTTAACGGAGTAAACGGTACCCCAGGGTCGGTGACGAGTGCGTTGAGCGATGGAAATGACCCACGCCGGGCGCTTTCGATAGGGCCTTCTCCGCTGGACAATCCGAATAACCCAACTGATTTTGGATCATTGTTGGCGGCCTTGGCTAAGGCTTCCGGCGATACCGGAGGTGATACAGGTGGCGCTTCTGTGGGTGGCAATGTTGGCTCGGGTGGCACGGGTGAAGTGGCAGCCCTTTCGGACGAAGACGTCGCGGCAGCAGGTGCGGGTCTGTCGTCTCCAATTGACGGACCGGGTGATTTTTCGTTCAACTTTCCTCTGGCTGATCTCACGGTGAATTGGACGCCGGACGATCTGTCGAGTGCTGCGACAGTGCTTGAAAATGGCGGCGGTGTTTCGAATGAACAACTTTCTGAAGTCGCGGAAAGTCCAATAGCAGGACTGCCATCGCCAACTGACGGTCCGGTTGATTTGACGGTCACCCCACCGGTCGAGAGACCTCTTGACGGCCAGGAACTGTCGGGGCCCATCGCCGGGTTGTCCGACCCTTCTGAGGTTAGCACCTTGGTAAAGCAACCTAGTGACGATGTGTCGGTAGAGCAGCTTGTTGAAGCTGCGGAGAATGCAGCGGTAGGACTGCCATCGCCAACTGATGGTCCGGTTGATCTGACGGTCACCCCGCCGGTCGAGAGACCTCTTGACGGCCAGGAACTGTCGGGGCCCATCGCTGGGCTGTCCGACCCTTCTGAGGTTAGCACCTTGGTAAAGCAACCTAGTGACGATGTGTCGGTAGAGCAGCTTTCTGAAGTCGCGGAAAGTCCAATAGCAGGACTGCCATCGCCAACTGACGAGCCGGCAATTTCCGATTCTGTCTTGGCGGCGCTGGATGGTGCCTCCACGGATGAGGCTGGCAGTGCCGCAGGCAGCACCGGTGACACCACCGCTACAGCGGATAGCACCGGTGACACCACCGCTACAGCGGATAGCACCGGTGACACCAGCGCTGCAGCAGACAGTACCGGAGACACAACGGCTGCCGCAGACAGCAAAAGTGACACCAGTGCTGCCGCGGACAGCAAAAGTGACACCAGTGCTACAGCAGATAGCAAAGGTGACACCAGCAGTACTGCAGACAGCAGTGGCGGCAAAGATAGCGGGTCCGACAAAGACAGCGGGTCCGACAAGTCGGCCTGAGCTAATTTGACGTGAGTTCTGTGCGGCCGGGTGGGCCGTACAGACTGCCTCAATCGCTGAGCAAAACCACTGTGCGATCAGGAGATATTCGCCTGGTCGCACGTGGGTTTTTCTGCCCTGCGCTAATTGTCATGCCCTGGCGTGAGATGTCTTTCGAGCACCGCTGTGCCGGTTCGGCCTACAAAGTGCTGGTGGATGCATGACTTATAATAAATTCAAAATACGATATTGAATTTCTGCGTACGTGGAAATTACTGACGTTGCGTGATTAGTACGAATATCGTTT
>JANQIR010000216.1 GCA_028282065.1 Aestuariivirgaceae bacterium | reverse complement strand
TCAGTGGGTCGACCAGGCCGCGTGCAATTTCGCATACCTCGTAGAGACGTGTCAGTCCAAAGGCGTCTTCGTGCGCGGCGATCTGGAAGACGGAGTCGGCCGAGGTGTAGACGATGGGTTTGCCGGTTGTGATGTGTTCTTCGCCAAGATCGGCAATGATCTGTGTCCCGGAGGCATGTTTGTCGCCAAGCACGCCTGGCAGCCCGGCCTGCGCCGTCAGCTCGGCAATCAGCTCCCGCGGAAAGGCTGGAAGTGTGTTGGGGAAGTAGCCCCATTCGAAAGGTACCGGCAGCCCGGCGATTTCCCAGTGACCTGATGGGGTGTCCTTGCCGCTGGATTGTTCCACGGCATAGCCCCATTGTCCGCAGATGCAGGCTTCCATTTCCAGGCCGGGCGGAACGGTGCCCCGATAGGCTTGAGCGGCCAGGCCAAGCCCGAGTCGTGCCATGTTCGGCAGGTTCAAAGGCCCCCGCCGTAAACCGGGTTTGTCGGCCGCTCCATTGGCGCACGCTTCGGCGATATGGCCCAAGGTGTCGGCGCCCTTGTCGCCGAATTTGTCGGCATCCGGCGCCGCGCCAATCCCGAAGGAATCCAGTATGAAAAGAAAAGCCCGGCTCATATATCATCGGCCTTCAGATGCTGCAGGATGGCCGTCCGCCGCTCGGGAGGCTCTGCCGCAATCGTGTAAGCCTGCCGGATACGCTCGACCGCCTGATCCGCGCTCGTGCGGTCGCGGGCATGCACTATCGCCAATGGATGGTCCCGGTCCACCTGTTCGCACCGGCCCGCAAGCCTGGTCAGCCCGACGCAGTGGTCGATCTTGTCCTCCGGCCGCTTGCGTCCCCCGCCCAGTTCGATCACGGCAAGCCCGATTTGCCGGCCGTCAATGGAACTGACATACCCGGCACGCTCTGGGTAGACCGCCACCTCAAGGGGGGCGACCTCAAGGTAGGAACCTGGCTTTTCGACCAGATCCGCCGGACCGCCAAGCGCGCCGGTCATGCGGGCGAAACACTCAACCGCGGCCCCTGTTTTTAGCGATTGCTCCAGAGCCTGCAGGGCATCGTGTGCAGTCACGGCAAGGCCCGACAGGCACAACAATTCACACCCCAAAGCCATAGTGACGTCACGCAACCGGGCACAACGTTCCGCACCGGTCAGGAAGCCGATGGCGTTTAGAACCTCTACGGAATTTCCAGCTACCGGCGCCAGGGGTTCGTCCATGTCCGTGAGGATGGCGGATGTGGCAAGGCCTGCACCATTGGCAACGCTGACCAGGCTTGATGCAAGAGCCCGCGCGTCTTCGGTCGTTGCCATGAAGGCGCCTGACCCTACTTTTACGTCCAGTACCAGGCTGCCAAGTCCGGCGGCCAGTTTTTTCGACAGGATCGATGCGGTGATAAGCGGAACCGACTCGACCGTCGCCGTTACGTCCCGGATGGCGTAAAGCTGCTTGTCCGCAGGCGCCAGGTCAGCGGTTTGACCGATGATTGCGCATCCCGCTGCCGAGGCGGCTTTGCGAAACTGCCCCAGCCCCGGCTGCGATGTGTAGCCGGGGATCGAGTCCAGCTTGTCCAGCGTACCGCCGGTGTGTCCTAGCCCGCGCCCTGAAATCATCGGCACAAAGGCGCCGCATGCCGCCAGCATGGGTGCCAGCACCAAGGAGACGTTGTCTCCAATGCCTCCGGTGGAATGCTTGTCGACGACGGGCCGACCGCCGGCCGTTTCGCTCCAGTCCAGCACGGTGCCGGAGTCCCGCATGGCCAGCGTCAGGGCAACCGCTTCGTTGCGCGACATACCGTTGAAGAATATCGCCATGGCGAAGGCGGCTGCCTGGCCCTCGGAAATCGTACCGTTGCACAAACCCTGAACGAAGCCGGCTATATGGCCCGGCTCCAGCATTTGACCGTCACGTTTTGCCCGTATGACTTCTTGCGGCAGCACGTTTAGTAACCTTCACTTACCTTGCTCTCGACACCCTCAAGTTCGCCCAGCAGCGCGTCCATGAGGCCACTGGCGCCGAAGCGGAATGTGCCCGGCGCAGCCCAGTTCGGCCCCATGATCCGATCGGCGATGTCGAGATATTCAGATGCATCGTCCAGCGTGCGGATACCACCTGCCGCCTTGAACCCGCAAGGCCTGCCGCAGTCCCGGATGGCTTGCAGGAGTATTTCGGCCGCTTGCGGTGTTGCATTGACCGGCACCTTGCCCGTCGATGTCTTAAGGAAGTCTGCGCCTGCGTCCAGGGCCGCTTTCGCCGCCGCCGCAATGGCTTCGGGTTGCTGGAGTTCCCCGGTTTCCAGAATGACTTTCAGCACTCCTCCTGCGGGTACCTGCCGTTTGCAGAAAGACACGACCTTGGCGGCCTCTTCCGGCTTTCCTTCGAGAACCTTGTGCCAGGGCAGGACCAGATCGACCTCGTGTGCGCCATCGCTAATGGAGCGGGCAACCGCTCGCGCCGCTTCTATGCCGCCCAATCCCCTGGGAAAGTTCGCCACGGTTGCAACCCGCACCGCTGTACCGTTCAGAAAGTCACGGGCAATCGGGACAAATTCCGGCCAGATGCATACGGCTGCGGCGCAGCCGTGTTCCGTCTGGGCCCGCGAACACAGGTCCGCAATGTCCGATGGGCCGCAATCGTCATTGAGATCGGTAAGGTCGAGCAGCTTAAGGGCCCGCTCTGCCCTTGCTTTTCTTGCCCTCACAACAGCTCCATCAGACGTGTCAGCAGCCGGGCCATGTCTCCGGCCGATTGCTGGCCGACCCGTTTGGTCTCTTCGTGATTGGGATCGCCCGGCCCGATGCCGGCCGCGAAATTCGTGATCAGTGAAATGCCAATGACATTAAGACCGTAGCGCCGGCACACGATGGTCTCGGGGACCGTTGACATGCCAACGGCATCCGCACCCAGTGCCCGCGCCGCACGGATTTCCGCCGGGGTCTCGAATGACGGCCCGGTGCACCATAGATACACGCCTTCCGCAAGAGGGATCGATTCCTCATGTGCGGCTCGCCGTACCAGATCGGCAAATCCGCGATCATAGGCGTTGGTCATGGGAACGAAGCCGGCATCTCCTGGTTCACCGGTCAGTGGATTGGTCCCGAACAGGGAAATATGGTCAGTGATCAGCATCAGGCTCCCAGGCCCCACCGCTTCAACAAGAGACCCGGCTGCGTTGGTCAAGATCACACATCGTGGCTGTAAGTCCGCGAGACATTCGATGACCGGGCGCATGGCGTCCGCCCGGCCGGTCTCGTAGGCATGGACCCGTCCGGCCAGAACCAGAACAGTCTTGCCGCCCAATGAGCCGACAATCGCCTCTCCGCCATGCCCGGACACACCCGGTTCGGGAAAACCTGGCAGGTCCGCATAGGAAATCGATCCGGCACGCTCCACAACATCGCTGATGGTGCCGAGGCTGGATCCAAGCACGATTGCCGCCTCAAGTGGGGCGCTCCCGATCAGGGTCTTGAGTTTGGTAGCGGCAAAACCGACCGGCATGGTTCCTCAGCGCTCCTTGACGTAGGGTACTCCGCCGGCTTTCGGCGGTATGGCCCGACCGACAAACCCGGCCAGCAAAACGACGGTTAGAATATATGGCACAGCCTGTACGAATTGCACGGGCACGTCTCCGATCAGCGGGAATGCCACGCCTTGCAGCCTGATTGCAACGGCGTCCAGCAGGCCGAACAGGAAGCAGGCGCCGAGCGCCTGGACAGGGCGCCATTTGGCAAAGATAAGGGCGGCGAGCGCGATGAAGCCTTTGCCGGCCGTCATGTCCTTGATGAAGCTCGCGCTTTGGGCAATCGACAGGTAGGCGCCGGCAAACCCGCAAAGGACACCGCAACAGATCACCGCGCGATAGCGCAGCCAGGTAACCGATATGCCCGCGGTATCTACCGCGGCCGGGTTCTCTCCGACGGCGCGTAGCCTCAGGCCAAACCGCGTCCGGTAGAGTACCCACCAAGTCAGTGGCACCGTCGCGGCGGCTAGATACACCAGAATATTGTGGCCCGACAGGAGCTCTGAATACACTGCGCCGATCAACGGAACGCCGGCCAGTGCTTCTGCGCCCGGCCATTCCAGCGGCAGAAATCGTGCCGTGTTCGGCAGGCTCGGTGTCTGGCCGCCCTGGCTGAACCAGCTCGCGCCGAGCTGCGCCGTAAGCCCTGCGGCGATGATGTTGATGGCCACGCCGGAAACGATCTGGTTGCCGCGATGGGTGATGCAGGCAAAGCCGTGCAGCAGCGCCAGAGCGGAAGAGGCTGCAATCGCGGCCAGCAATCCCATCCAGGCCGAACCTGTGATGGCGGCAATGGCGCCGGCGGCAAAGGCGGCGCCGAGCATCTTGCCTTCCAGTCCGATATCGAAGATGCTGGAGCGCTCCGAATAAAGTCCGGCAAGGCAGGCAAACAGCAAAGGCACGGACAATCGGATGGCCGAGTCGATGATCAATGCAATGAGGGCAACGACATCGGCCATCGGATCATGCCTCCTGCCGCGAGGTGGAAGGCATGAGCGAGAACAGCCGGACGAGTTGTGGCCGGAAGAAGTGCTCCATGGCGCCGGCAAAGAAGATGATCAGGCCCTGGATCATCACCACCATGTCGCGGGTGATCTGGGGCTTCTCGAAGGCAAGTTCCGCTCCGCCCTGGTAAAGCGCGCCGAACAGCAAGGCCGCCAGCACGATGCCGGCAGGATGGGAGCGTCCCATGAGAGCAACGGCAATGCCGACGAAGCCGTATCCTGCTGTGAACTCAAGGATCAGCCGGTGTTGCGAGCCCATGATCTCGTTGAGCGCCATGCCGGAGGCCAGAGCGCCGGACAGCATCATGGCGATGATCGTCAACCGACCCGGCGACATTCCGGCATAGACCGCTGCGGCCGGGTTTATGCCGGCCGTGCGCAGGGCATATCCAAGCCTCGTGCGCCAGATCAGCACCCAGAAGCCGACACAACAGATCAACGCCCACACAAAGGACAGGTTGAGCGGCGATGTTGCTATTTGCACCCCGAGTGCTGCGGCAATGTCATGCAGAAACGGCAACCGGGCATGGTCGGAAAAGGTCTCCGATTCCGGTTGCATCGAACCAGCCGGTGCCAGAACGTTGACCAACAGGTAAACCATCAAGGATGCGGCGATGAAGTTGAACATGATCGTGGTGATCACGACGTGACTTCCGCGCCTGGCCTGCAACCAGGCGGGGATGAAAGCCCAACCGGCACCGAACGCCGCTGACGCTGCAATGGCCACCACGATCAGGATGGGCAATGGCAGGAAGTCGAGATAGAGGCAGGCGAGAGCCACCCCCAGTCCGCCGAGATAGGCCTGACCTTCGGCTCCGATGTTGAACAGCCCGGCATGAAAGGCGATTCCGAAGGCAAGCCCTGTGAAGATGAAATTGGTCGTGTAGAAAAGCGTATATCCAACACCTTCGCCCCAGCCGAACGCGCCCCACAACAGCAGGCTCACGACCTCCAGCGGACTCTCGCCGATCAGCCAAACCACAACGCCGGAAACGGCCAGCGCGGCGGCGACATTGAGCAGCGGCAGCACTACTGCCGTGGCCCAGGGTGGAAGCTGTTCATGGCTCCCGGTCATACGCCTGGTTCCGCTTCGAGGCCGGCCATCAATGCGCCGATCTGCGCGTCGGACACAGACGGCAGGCACTCGCCAACAATGCGGCCGGCAAACATGACCACGATACGGTCGGCCAGCGCGCGGATTTCGTCCAGCTCGACGGACACCAGGAGAATGGCCTTGCCGCGCGCCCGCATGTCCAGCAGGTGCTGATGAATGAATTCGATGGCACCGATATCGACACCACGGGTCGGTTGGCCGACGGCCAGAAAGTCCGGGTCGTGTTCGAATTCCCGCGCCAGGACGATCTTCTGCTGATTTCCACCGGAAAACGACGATGCCGGCAGATGCGGGTTGGGCGGGCGCACATCGAACCGTTCAAGCTTGCCGGCCGCATCGGACAGGATGGCTGCCCGGTCGAGCAGGGCACCGCGCTGGTAGCGATCTTCATTGTGGTAGCCCAGAATGCAGTTTTCGGACGCCTCGAAGGGCATGACAAGGCCCATGCGGTGACGGTCCTCCGGCACATGTGCCATGCCGTTGGCCCGGATTGCGTCCGGTGCGGAAATGGCCGGGCGTAGGGTCCGGCCGCGCATCATAATATCGCCGGTATAATCGGAACGCATGCCGCCGATGACTTCAAGAAGTTCGCTCTGGCCGTTACCCGCTACCCCCGCAATGCCGACAATCTCACCGGAATGAACGCGAAGTGACACCTTGTCGAGAGATCTGACGTATTGTGCTTTGGCGATCGTCAGGTCACGGGCCTCGAAGACGCATTCGCCGGCGTCGACTGTTTGCTTGTCGACTTGCATCAGCACCCGGCGGCCAACCATCAACTCGGCCAGTTTCTCAAGTGAAACGTCTTTTGTATGCAATGTGTCGACAATCTCACCTTGCCGCATAACCGACACCTTGTCGGTGATGGCCATGATTTCGCGCAGCTTGTGGGTGATCAGGATGACCGTCTTGCCGGTGTCCCTGAGTTGTCCGAGGATGCGGAACAGATGGTCGGCTTCGGCCGGTGTCAGCACCCCGGTCGGTTCATCCAGGATCAGGATATCCGCCTGCCGGAACAGGGCCTTGAGGATCTCGACGCGCTGTTGCTGGCCGACGGTGAGGGAAGAGACCGTCGCGTCCGGTGAAACCTCCAGGCCGTAGTCCCGTTCAAGGGCAATCAGCTCGGTCCGGGCCTGATCCATCCCCTGGCGCAGGGTAAGCCCGCCTTCTGCGCCCAGGATGACGTTTTCAAGCACCGTGAACGGATCCACCAGCATGAAGTGCTGATGCACCATGCCGATACCGGCGGCGATGGCATCCTGCGGTGTACGGATATTGGCCGGCCGGCCGGAAATATGGATAGAGCCGGCATCGGCCTGGTAGAAGCCGTATAAAATCGACATGAGCGTCGACTTGCCGGCACCGTTCTCGCCGACAATGCCGTGGATCGATCCCTTCTCGACAGCAAGCGATATGTCCCGGTTGGCGCGGACCGGCCCGAAACTCTTGGAAATGCCATCCAGCCTGATGGCGGGGGAACCGGCGGTCTCAGCCATGAATCAGCCGGTCCCTGTCAACATGCCTGCGCCGAACGGCTCAGTAGGGACATGTCTTGTCCGACATATAGTCGTGCACCTTGACCGCGCCCGACTTGATGTCCGCTGCCGCCTTGTCGACCGCAGCTTTCATGTCCGCGCTAATCAGGCTCTTGTTGTTATCGTCAAGCGCCCAGCCGACACCGCCCTCGGCCAACCCGAGCACCTGCACGCCTGCCTTGAACGTGCCGTCCTTGGCGGTCTTGAACGTATTGTAGGCGGCCACGTCGACCCGCTTGAGCATGGACGTCAGGACTGAGCCCGGATGCAGATGGTTCTGGTTTGAGTCGACGCCGATGCCCAGCTTGCCTGCGTCGGCGGCAGCCTGAAGAACGCCCAGACCCGTGCCACCGGCGGCGTGATAGACCACGTCGGCACCACGGTCGAACTGGGATTTCGCCAGTTCGCCGCCCTTGACCGGATCGGTCCAGGCAGCACCGGTTGTCCCGGTCATGTTCTGAAACACTTCAGCTTCGCCTTTCACCGACTTGACCCCGGCCAGATAACCGCAGGCGAACTTCCTGATCAGCGGGATATCCATTCCACCGACGAAGCCGACCTTACCGGATTTCGATGCCATGGCGGCCAGAATGCCGACCAGATAGCTGCCTTCGTGCTCCTTGAACACGATTGACGACACGTTGGGCTTGTCCACGACCATGTCGATAATGGCGAACTTTGTATCGGGGAACTCGGTGGCGACTTTCTCGACCGCGGCGGCATGGGCAAAGCCGACCGCAACGATCGGATTGAAACCGCGCCGGGCAAAGTTGCGCAATGCCTGTTCGCGCTGGCTATCGTTCTGGATCTCGAAGTCGCGGTATTCGATGCCGGTGTCCTTCTTGAACGTCTCTGCGCCGTTATAGACACCCTCGTTGAAGGATTTGTCGAAACGCCCGCCGAGGTCGTAAACGACGGCAGGCTTGATGTCGGCAGCCAGGCTGACCGTCACCATGGCAATCAAGGCGGCTGTGGCCGCGAGAATTCTCATGAACATAGGCTTCCTCCCCAATATGGCGCCCGGTCCACCTTACGGTGTGTTTGCTGGACGGTCCGCGCCTTGGACATTGGCGCGTTTGGATCCTAAGTTAAGCCCAATGCGCGTCACCCGGCAAGAACATGTGGCGCAATCTTCTGCCCCAGGAGATGCCAGGAGGTGCCAGGAGGTGCCAGGAGGTGCCAGGAGGTGCCAGGAGGTGCCAGGAGGTGCCAGGAGGTGCCAGGAGGTGCCAGGAGGTGCC
>JANQIR010000211.1 GCA_028282065.1 Aestuariivirgaceae bacterium | reverse complement strand
TTCGATCTTGACCATCTCCACATTACCCTCCGACACTGCCTTGACCGCATCAAGCCCGAGCAGGGCCCCTGTTGGTACGATGATACGTGCGCCGTGCTTTTTGGCGAGATCAATCAGCTCCATACGGTCCAGCAATGCGCCCACGGACAGCGGAATAAATGTGCATCCGTTCGTCAATGCGGTCTCGGCGATGTCCTGAAAGATCGCCTTTGGGGCGCATTCGACGATGACGTCGCTGAGCGCCCCCAACTCATCGATTGAAACGATGGCCGGCGGGTTGGCAAAGTCATGGAGATTGGCGTGTGCCTTTTCGTGATCGCGCGCGGTCACTGCGGCAAGCGTCATACCCGGCACCTGCCGCGCATCGATGGCGCGTGCCGTGGCAAGGCCGATGGTTCCAAGACTTGCGATGCCCAGTCGCAGAAATTCGCCGGGTTTTGATTGCATGGCAGGCATGGTTCTTTCGTCATCTGGTATGGTCAAAGGGCAACTTGGCTTTGACGCTCCCGGCCTGCGTGCTAGCCTCCTAAGTTCGCCGTGATACACGAAGCGACAGAAGTTGGGAGGATAAAATGAAAAGAATTTTCACGTCGCTGCTGGCAGGAGGTGCCATGGCCGCCATGGCAGCGGTTCCTGCACACGCAGCTGATATTCCGTGCGACACCGCCAAGATGATCGTGCCCTGGAAAGCTGGTGGCGGGACGCACATTGTCTTTTCGCTGTTTGAGCAAACGATCCAGAAAATGGACGTCAAACCAAAGATCCAGGTTGTGACCATTCCCGGACAGGGCGGAAACAAGGGAGCCAAGGAAGCGCGCAAGGCCAAGGCAGACGGCTGCACGCTGTTTGCCATCCACCAGAGTGCGATTGTCAGCTACCTCAATGGCCGGGTCGATTTCACCTGGGATGCGTTCGAGATGGTTGCGCAGCTGACCAGCACGCCGGAAATTATGGGGGCTTCGGGCAAGGCGCCGTTCAATTCGCTGCAGGAAATGACCGACGCTGCAAAAGGCGCGCCGGAAACGATCAAGCTGGGTGCCACGTTCGGATCGACCAGCCAGTTCATGTGGCTGCTCTATGAAGAGTTGACGGGCGCGAAGTTCAAATACGTGCCGTTCGATGGAACAGCGGAGCGCGTAACGGCCCTTTTGGCAGATACGATCCAGCTTGGGACGATCAACATTCCGACAGCCCGCAAACATATCGGCAAGGGCGCCTTGAAGGCACTGGCCCTGGCGGCGGATGCGCGTTCGCCGTTGCTGCCGGACCTGCCGACGCTTAAGGAACTGGGCGTCGACATGACTTACGCGCTCGATCGCGGCGTTGTGGCGCCAAAAGGCACGCCGCCGGAAGTGCTGGCGCACTGGAGCAGCATCTTCAAGCAGGCCGCGGAGAATAAGGAACTGGTCGACGCTTTGGCTGCCAAGGGCACGTTCGTGAAATATGTCGGGCCGGAAGACTATGCGGCCTGGTTCAAAAAGACCTACGACGCGCACGAAAAAGTCGCTATCAAGGTCGGCATGTTCAAGAAATAGCAGCATACCTGGCGGGATCGGGCCCTATAGGCCCGGCCCGTCCGGCACGACTGACTGGAGACCGGCATGGTTCGTTTGAACCGGGATATCGTCGTGGCCTGCGTATTGCTGGCGCTTTGCGGTATCTTCTGGTGGTCATCGCTTTCCATTCGCGATCCCGGCTATGGAACGCTTGCGCCCGCGGCCTGGCCGCAAGCTGTGCTTGTCGTGCTGACCGGGCTTTGCATTGTCTGGTTTGCGCAAGTTGTCGTCGCTGCCGTTCGGGCTGGACCCCAGGTCGGTGGCGGTGAGGGTGCGGACAAGCTTGATGCGATCGGGTTCTTGCGGGAGTACCGCAATCCGATTCTGTGTTTTATCGTCTACTTCGTATTCTTGCTGGTTTTGCCATTAGTGGGGGCGCTGGCCGGCGGAATTGCGCTTGTGTTTGTACTGCTGAGCATTCTGGGTGGATGGGCGCCCAGGCAGCTTGCGCTGCATGCGGCGATTGCCGTTCTGTCCATGGGCGCCATGTGGTCATTGTTTACATATGGGCTTCGGGTGATCCTGCCTGAAGGCATTCTTTTCTGAGCGGGACAGGACTTTGGAAAACATCATCGCCGCAATCGGCGAAATTGCGACGTTCCAGACGATAGCGCTGATGATAATCGGGGCTGTGGCTGGGCTGATCGCGGGTGCTATTCCAGGTTTCACGATTGCCATGGCTATCGTGCTAACGCTGCCGTTTACATTCTCGATGTCGGCATCGCAGGGCGTTGCCACCATGATCGGTGTGTTTGTCGGCGGCCTGTCTGGCGGTCTCATGTCAGGCATCCTGATCGGAATACCCGGCACGCCGTCCTCGGTGGCAACGACATTCGACGGCTTTCCACTGGCCCGTGGCGGCGAACCTGGCTACGCCTTGGGCCTCGGCGTATGGTCTTCTTTCTTCGGTGGTGTCATTTCGGCCATTCTGCTGATTGCCGTCGCGCCGCAACTTGCCCGCATCGGCCTTGAATTCCAGCCTTGGGACTACTTCATGCTGGTGTTCTTTGCGCTGACCATTACAGCGAGCCTGGCTGGAGACAGCCTGATCAAGGGCCTCATTGCCGGCGGCATCGGATTGGTGATCGCCACGGTCGGCGAAGAAGACATAAACGGCGTATCCAGGTTTGACTTCGGATCCGACTATCTCAGCGAAGGTTTTGCCTTCCTTCCTGTGCTGATCGGATTGTTTGCGTTCAGCCAGCTCATGAGTGACGTCAGGGACCCGAATTCGGCAAGGCAGTCGCTCACACACATGGGGAACGTGAACATCCGCATTGAGCACCGCAAGGCGGTTACCGCCGTTTTGAGGCGGTGGGGAAACCTCCTGCGATCCTCGTTCATTGGTGTGTTCACAGGAATACTGCCGGCGGCAGGGTCTACCATCTCCAACATTCTGGCATATGACCAGGCCAAGAAGGCGTCAAAAACACCGGAAAAATTCGGCACTGGTTACGAAGATGGCATTGTTGCGCCGGAAGCGGCCAACAACGCAACGGCAGGCGGCTCACTCATCACCATGATGGCCCTCGGCATACCAGGTGATATCATCACCGCCGTCATGCTGGGCGCGCTGCTCATCCATGATGTCGTGCCAAGCCCGAGTTTTATCGGGGAATCGCCCGTGCTTGCCTATTCGATTTTCGTGGCCTTTTTCTTTGCCAACTTCCTTGTGCTCGGTTTGCAATCAGTTGCCTTGCGGTTGTTCGTTCTGGTCACCAAGGTACGCATGTACGTGCTGGCGGCCATCATCTTGGCCTATTGCGGCATCGGCGTATTCGCCCTGAACAATATTGTTAACGATATGTGGACGCTGTTCATATTCGGCATTGTTGGCTACGCGATGCGCAGCCTGGGCTTTCCGCTTGCACCGATCATTCTTGGCGTCGTGCTTGGACCGATTGCGGAGAAGTGGCTTGCCCGCGCGTTGGCCATCTCGACGGATCCCACGTTGTTTTTCACCCATCCCTGGTCGCTGTTTTTCGTCATCTTGAGTGTATTTTCCATGGGATTCGGGCTCTATCAGCGCGACCGGGGCAAGAAGGGATGGACACTGTTTTATTCGCCATTGTTGGCGCTTGGCTTATCGGTTCCGATGTTCATGATGGGTGGTATCATTCGGCCGTTCATAGGAGCGGCTCTAATCTGTTTCGGAGTGTACGGTTTGCATCGTGCCTTAAAACTCAAGGACAACTATCCGGCCAGCGCGTGAAGCAGCGTCGGGTAGCTTCATCAAATGCTAGGAAAATCTTGCAATCCTTGAGTTTAGTGACTACAAGCAGCGCACATTTTTAACGTGAACGAAACTGAAGGAGGCGAGCCACATGGCGCGCGTCACCGTCGAAGACTGCATCGACAAAGTCCCCAACCGTTTTGAACTCGTACTGATGTCGGCCCATCGCGCGCGGATGATTTCGCAGGGCGCGCCGCTGACGCTGGACCGCGACAACGACAAGAACCCGGTTGTTGCGTTGCGTGAGATTGCCGACGAGACCATCGACCGCGGCGATCTGAAGGAAGACTTCATCCACTCCATGCAGAAGCATGTCGAGGTCGATGAGCCTGAAGAGAGTGAAGTTCCGCTGCTGACGGCAGAAGATCCAGCAATAGCCCAGCCAGAGGGCGAGGACAAGCCGGAAGAATTCGACCGTATGACCGAGGAAGAGCTGCTGCGGGGCCTCGAAGGCCTGCCGCCGGCAGAAAGTCCGGGCAGTCAGCGATCAGGATTTTGAGCCTGCCGTTCTCTGCGCTGCTTCAGTTTTCCGATTGTTGCCGGTACACTTGGCCTGCGCGCCGGGTGCCGGCATGATGCAACTCTAGCAACTGACAGTCGCTCGCCATGATGCGGCAATATGAACTGGTGGAACGGGTCACAAGTTATGACCCGGAGGCGGACGAAGGTCTGCTGAATCGCGCCTATGTTTATGCCATGAAGGCGCACGGTCATCAGACACGTGCTTCAGGCGACCCCTATTTCTCTCATCCGCTGGAAGTTGCCGCTATCCTGACGGATCTGAAACTGGACGATGCCACCATCGTGGCGGCGCTGCTGCATGATGTCGTCGAAGATACCGAGGCAACTCATCAGGAAATCGAAGAGCTATTCGGTGCCGAGATCGGTGCGCTGGTCGAGGGGCTTACCAAGATCAAGCGGCTCGATCTGGTTACCAAGGAAGCTGCCCAGGCTGAAAACCTGCGAAAACTGCTGCTTGCGGTGTCCAAGGACGTCCGGGTCTTGCTGGTCAAGCTCGCCGACCGGCTGCATAACATGCGCACGCTGGAATACGTCCGTCCCGACAAGCGCGTGCGTATCGCGCAGGAAACCATGGATATTTATGCCCCTCTGGCCGGACGCATGGGCATGCAGAACATGCGTGAGGAACTGGAGGACATCGCGTTCGGTGTTCTGAATGCGGATGCCTACAAAACCATAGCCGAAAGGCTGGCGCGTCTTCGCGAAGAAAGCGGCGACATCCTTTTGGAAATCGAAAGAATGCTGTCGAGCCAGTTTTCAGCGCACAATATCGAAGCGGCGGTGGAGGGCCGCGAAAAGCGGCCCTATTCGATCTGGCGGAAGATGGAGCGCAAACATCTCTCGCTCGGTCAGCTGTCGGACATTTTTGGGTTCCGGGTGATCGTCAATACGGTCGATGACTGCTATCGCGCACTGGGCATCGTTCACCAATGCTGGCGCATGGTGCCAGGCCGTTTCAAGGATTACATCTCCAATCCGAAGCAGAACGATTACCGGTCCATTCACACGATTTTCGTCGGGCCGCATCACATGCGCGTCGAACTACAGATCCGTACGTGGAAGATGCACGACATTGCCGAACGTGGTGTCGCGGCGCATGGCGTTTACAAGGAAGCACGCGATGCGGTTGAAAGCGAAAGCGGGGTGGTTCTGCCGCCTGCTGAGACCAATGCCTATCGCTGGCTGAGGCGAATGGTCGATATTCTGGCTGAAGGTGAGAACCCGCAGGAATTCCTGGAGCATACCAAGCTGGAACTGTTCCACGATCAGGTGTTCTGCTTCACGCCCAAGGGTGATCTGATCGCTCTTCCGAAAGGGGCCACGGCCATTGACTTCGCATATGCCGTTCATACCGACATCGGCAACAGTTGTGTTGGCTGCAGGATAAACGGCCGGCATGCGCGGCTCATGTCCGAATTGGAAAACGGCGATGAGGTGGAGATCATAACGTCCAAGGCGCAAGTGCCACCTGCCGCCTGGGAAGGGCTTGCAGTGACCGGAAAGGCGCGCTCGGCCATCCGGCGCGCCACCCGCATTGCGGTGAGGAACCAGTATGCCGGATTGGGCCGTGAGATTCTCTCACGTCTGATGGATAAGGCCGGCCAGGAGTATTCCGATCAGGCTGTGAATCAGGCGATGCCGCGGTTGGGCGTGAAACTACTCGAAGACGGCCTTGCAGCGGTCGGGCGTGGTGAGCTTGCCAGTATCGATGTGTTGAGGGCTATGGGGTTAACCGAGGAGCGGGTCAACTCCGGAACGTGCGGCCGGAAAAAACCAAGACGCAAGAAGGCCAAGAGCGGAAACGCCCAGGATGAGCGCAAGGTGCCGGTGCGTGGAATCAATCGTGATCTGCCGATCAGAATTTCAAGCGAAACCGGCGCGGTTCCGGGAGAACGGATCGTTGGCATCATGACGCCTGGGGAGGGAATCACAGTCTATCCGATATTCTCAAGAGCATTGCAGCAGTTCGATGATGAGCCGGACCGCTGGGTGGACTTGGCATGGGATGTGGCGGACGACGATCAGCTTTATCCCGCGCGGATTAATGTGCTGGTGCACAATGAAGTTGGTGCGCTCGCCCAGGTCGCCAACGCGATTGGAGATAACGAGGGAAATATCGAGAACCTCAACATGCACAATCGAGCACATGACTTCTATGACTTCGATATAACCATTGAAGTGCGCGACAATCGCCATTTGAACGACATACTTCTGCAATTGAGATCGAAGCCGCTGGTCAATTCGGTCAACCGGGCCACCGGTTGACACTCTGCGCTACGGCCATAAAAACGGCACCACCGTGCTCCAATATGTGAAGGGTAAATGCCGAATGGACAGCCTTGTGAACGAACAACAGATCCTGAACGAGTTCCGCGACGCAAAAGCGTTGCTGGAAGGCCATTTTGTTCTGTCGTCAGGCCTGCACAGTGGAGCATATCTGCAGTGCGCCAGGGTCATGATGGATGCCGGGCGGGCCGAACGTCTTTGCGGCAATCTGAGAGACAAGGTGCGTCAGTTGATTGATGCGCCGATTGACTTGGTCGTGTCTCCGGCCATGGGGGGTGTGATCGTCGGGTATGAAATGGGCCGTCAGCTTTCGGTCCCGGCAATCTTTTTTGAACGAGTTGATGGCAAGCTGGTACTGAGACGGGGGTTTGAGATACCGGAGGGAGCCAATTGCCTCATGGTTGAAGACATTGTCACTACTGGTTTGTCGTCACGCGAATGTATCGAAGGTATTCAGAACAATGGCGGTGTGGTGGCGGCGGCGGCCTGTCTGATAGACCGTTCAGGCGGCGCCGCTGACGTCGGAGTTCCTCTGATTTCCCTGGCGCAATTGGATATCCAGACATACGAGAGCGATAATCTGCCCCCTGAACTCGCTGCTCTGCCGGTGGAAAAGCCGGGTAGCCGGGGGCTTAAGTGATCGTCATCCAAGGTCCCTGTTGAGGTTTGCTGTTTAGATTACGATGCTGTTTGTACCCCGTCAGAAACCGACATTCGCCTCCAGGCTTCAGACCATCATGTGGCCGAAGCGGGGGCTCAAGCGGGCCTGGATCTATCTTTGGCACCGGGTGTCACGCATTTCGGCGACGCCGCACATCATTGCATTGGGATTTGCCGCGGGGGCCTTTGCGTCTTTCACACCGTTTGTCGGCTTCCACTTTATCATCGCGGCTATAATCGCATTGGCGATCGGCGGTAGCGTTCTTGCATCGGCGCTCGGCACATCGGTGGGCAATCCGCTTACCTTTCCCTTTATCTGGCTGGCGACCTATCAGGCAGGCAACTACATTTTACGCCGGGAACCATCGCATGATGTGAACTTATACCTGCCAGATGGAACAATGTTGCTGTTATTCCAGGATCCTGCCGAGTTCTGGCGCATTATGTGGGAGGCGATCGGGCCCGTGCTTGTGCCGATGCTGGTGGGCTGCGTTCCGGTTGGGCTCGTGGTCGCGGCCGTCCTCTATTTCCTTGTGCGTCCGGCGGTTCGTGGCTACCAGGCGCGCAGACGTGCCCGTCTTGCACGGCAGATTTCCCGGCAGGGCTCGTAATGATCCTTGGAATAGGCAACGATATCATCGACATCCGTCGGGTCGAGCGGACGTTGGAACGCTTTGGCAGCCGTTTTGTGGAGCGTGTTTACACCGACATCGAGCAGAAAAAATCCGATCGCAGGGCCAATCGCGCGGCGTCCTACGCGAAACGCTTTGCCGCAAAGGAAGCCTGCTCGAAGGCATTGGGGACCGGCTTCAGGAAAGGTGTCTACTGGCGCGATTTAGGCGTGGTCAATGAACCTTCAGGGCGCCCGACGATGGTTCTGACGGGCGGTGCCAGGGCGCATCTGGACAAGCTCGTGCCGGAGGGCAGCGTTGCTCAGATACATCTCACGATCACCGATGATTTTCCCTATGCGCAGGCAATTGTCATCATCTCCGCAATTCCCGACAAATAGCAAATACGGCGGCTTGGACTGTGAACGCACAATTGCGTGGCGATTACGTCCTGTCACATTGCCAGTGCGCATCAATGCAGCTATAGGCTTGCCCCGGGGCTCGCAAGTTTAGCAATCAGTGTCTTACACTAGGTCACTTCAGCGGCGGAACACATAACCATGGCGTCCAGCGCGCACGATACAAAAAACGGTAAGTCAAAAGACAGCGTGTGGGAGACCGTCAAGGTGGTCCTGCAGGCGCTGCTCATCGCTTTCGTTATTAGGACATTCTTCTTTCAGCCGTTCAATATCCCTTCGGAATCGATGATTCCGACTTTGCGTGTCGGCGATTATCTGTTTGTGAACAAGCTGAGTTATGGCTATGGGCCGTATTCCTTCAACCTGTCTTTGACGGTGTTTGGAAACCGGTTGTTCAAAGTTGGGCCGTTCATGTTTGCCGGCCGGCTGTTCGAGGGAGATCCCGAGCGCGGAGATGTTGTTGTCTTCAAGCTGCCGACGGACAACGAAACCGATTATATCAAACGGGTGATCGGACTACCGGGTGACCGGATTCAGGTGCGTGATGGTGCTGTTAACGTCAATGGAAAGCCGATCAAGCGCGAGCGGATCGAAGATTTTATTTATACGGATTCGTTCGGCCGTTCGGTGGGGATTCCGCAGTATCGCGAGACGCTGCCCAGCGGCAGGAGTTTTCTTACGCTGGATCAGGTTCAGCTTCCGTCCTTTCCGGACAACACGCGAGAATATGTCGTGCCGGACGGGCATTACTTCATGATGGGCGACAATCGGGACAATTCGACCGACAGCCGTTTCCTCGGTCAGGTTGGTTATGTGCCGTATGAGAATCTCATCGGCAAGGCGAATATCATCTTCTTTTCGCACACCCGCGATGCCTCTATCTGGCAGTTCTGGAAATGGCCGTTTGTGATCAGATGGTGGCGGCTGTTTGGTTGGGTGGAATAGTGAATACCGGCGGGACAAGCAGTGTTGAAGCCTTCTTTCGGGTGAGCGGCTACAAGTTCAGCGAACCAGATATGCTTGACATCGCTCTGACCCATTCCAGCCTGTCAGGCGATCGTGGACGCAGCAACGAACGTCTCGAATTCCTTGGGGACCGTGTGTTGGGTGTCATTGTCGCGGATGAACTGTTCCAGCGCTGGCCCAAGGCGACTGAGGGCGATATGGCGCGGCAGCTGAACTTTCTGGTGCGGAAGGAAAGTTGTGCCCATGTAGCGTTGGAGCTTGGGCTTGGCGAGCTCATCCAGTCTGGACCAAGCATTGCTGATTACTCCGATGGCCGTCATGAGCGGGTCTTGGCCGACGCATTGGAAGCGTTGGTGGCTGCGGTCTATCTGGACGGCGGGTTGCAGGCTGCCAGGGATTTCGTGCTCAAGGCCTGGGGACCACTGTTTGACAACGCCAATAGCGTTCCGCGCGATGCCAAGACCAGGCTGCAGGAATGGGCGCTCGGCCTTGGATTGCCTACTCCGACATATGACGAATTGGGTCGTATGGGGCCAGCCCATGCTCCCAGTTTTACGGTGCGGGTGTCCGTACAAGGATATCGCATTTCAAAAGGCAGGGCCGGGTCGAAACGAAAAGCCGAGCAGGAAGCCGCTCAAGCTTTTATCGACCGCGAAGAAATCGAGCAGTCATGAGCGTAGGCCAAACCGAAACGCGCTGTGGATTTGCCGCAATAATCGGTGTTCCGAATGCCGGCAAGTCAACTTTGATCAATCATCTCGTCGGATCGAAGATTTCTATCGTCACGCACAAAGTGCAAACGACACGGGCGCGTATTCGGGCGATAGCAATTCAAGGGAACGCACAGATTGTTCTGGTGGACACGCCTGGCATATTCGCACCGCGCCGCAAGCTGGATGAGGCTATGGTGGCCGCCGCTTGGGAGGGCGCCGGGGAGGCCGACGTTGTTTTGCTCGTTGCGGACGCCCGGGCCGGGCTTGACGAAGGTGTCGAGAATATCATCAGCGGCCTTGAACGGGCCGGCACGGCGGCTGTCCTTGTACTCAATAAGATTGATACAGTGGCGAGAGCTTCGTTATTGGACACGACTAGGCAGTTCAATGACCGGTTCGCGTTTACCGAAACGTTTTTGATCAGTGCGCTGAACGGTGACGGCGTGGACGATCTCAAAGAGTTTCTGGGGCGGCAGATGCCGTCTGGTCCCTGGCTCTATCCTGAAGATCAAATGGCTGATTTGCCTTTGAGGTTGCTGGCGGCGGAAATCACCCGTGAAAAGCTATATTTGCGGCTTCACAACGAACTGCCTTACGCTTCCACTGTGGAAACCGAAAGTTGGCAGGAGCGCAAGGATGGGTCCGTCCGTGTTGAGCAGGTGATTTACGTTCAACGCGACAGCCAAAAGAAAATTGTGCTCGGCAAAGGCGGTCAAACGGTCAAGGCGATTGGCCAGGCTGCGCGAGAAGACATTTCCGAAGCGCTCGGCCAGAAGGTACACCTGTTCATTTTCGTAAAAGTCCGGGAGAAGTGGGCCGAAGATCCCGAAAGACTGCGCATGATGGGTCTATAAGGGCGAGTGCCCCTACTTGAGACCATGCAGTGCTATCTTGGCAAAGTGACCGGCTAGATGGCGCGCACCTTCCCAAAATCAGCAAGCAAAGTTCGTTCTGTCTGATCACAAAGCGCTATGGTTGCCGACACCCGGCATGCACCGTAAAGCCCGACTTACTTGATCTTGGCTTCCTTGAACTCGACATGCTTACGCACGACCGGATCGTATTTCCGGTAGGACAGCTTTTCTGTCTGGGTGCGCGAGTTCTTCTTCGTCACATAATAGTAGCCAGTGTCAGCAGTGCTCACCAGCTTGATTTTTATGGTAGTCGCCTTGGCCATTCTATCGTCTCCACTGGCGTATCACCGCCATGATTTGACGGGGATATCGCCCAAGCCGCCGCGGAAGTCAAGCGACGCAGCAGCCGAGACGCTCAAAATACAATCGGCCAGCACCCAAAACACGGTACCGCGGTTCTCACGACGCGCAAAGTGCTACTTCTGGAGACTTTCAAGATAGTCCAGCAAGGCATGGATTCGTTGCCTGGCTGACTTTCTGCTGGTTGAATCGGACTGGTTATCCCGGTGCTTGGCGAGAAATGCAAACCATTCACCCATCAGCGGCATGTCCCTTTGGCGATGGCGGAACTTCTCAATGCTGCCGTCTATAATCTTGAACAACCGGGAGCGGGGAAACTCTCCGTCGTAACGTTGCCGCAAATCGACCAGCGACGGGGCTGGCACCTTGAGCTCTTTGCTGAAACTGCCTTGTCCGGTTGCGCTGGAGCCGTGGCAACTGGCGCAATAGGTCCTGTAGTCAAGCGCGGCGTCCTGGTGTTCGCCAGCAATCTGCAATTCGCGGTCTGCCTTGGCTGAAGCAGCTGCTGGTGTTGCGCTCACGCTATCAATGTAAACCAGCAGGTTGAGCGCCTGACGTTCCGAAAATTCCCAGGGCGGCATAGGTTTGTGGCCCAGTCTCAGGCCCTCCAGCAACTGGTCGGCAAGACCCTCAAAAGTCAGTTTGCCGATCAGGGTGGAGAACGGTGGCGCCGCCTTTCGCGGGCTTGGGCCCGGTCCGGAAATGGCATGACATCTCTTGCACAGAAGATTTGCCAGCTCCCGGCCGTGCTGGACCACTTCCTGCTCGCTTTGTTGTGCCGAAGCCACCTGTCCGGTGAAGTCGAGGCTGATGGCGAGTACTGCGGCGGCCAGGAACTTACGTCTCCGCGACAAGACAACTCTGTTTGCGTGCGCAATCATCCATACCGTCCCGTGACGTACGCTTGGCACTTTTCGTTTTTCGGATTCATGAAGATGTCCTCCGTGTCGCCATGCTCAAGCAGTTCGCCAAGATGAAAGAACGCGGTTCGCTGCGCGATGCGGGCGGCCTGCTGCATGTTATGTGTAATGATCACGATGGAATAGTGCCGCTTGAGTTTATCTATCAACTCCTCGACCTTTGCCGTAGCAAGGGGGTCGAGCGCAGAACACGGTTCGTCCATTAACAGAACTTCCGGTTTCAGCGCCAGTGCGCGTGCTATGCACAACCGTTGCATCTGACCACCGGAAAGCTCGGTGCCTTGTTCCTGCAAACGATCCTTGACCTCGTCCCACAAATTCGCGGCAAGCAGGCATTGTTCAACCCATTCATCGAGTTCCTTTTGCGAGCCGCACAGTCCGTGAATGTGCGCGCCGTATGCGACATTGTCATAAACGCTCTTGGGGAACGGATTGGGGACCTGAGCAACCCACCCGAAATGCCGCCGCAGCTTTGACACTTCGATCCCGGAATCATAGATGCTCCGGCCGCGCAAAAGGATTTCACCTTCCAGCCGGCACCCGAGAATTTCATCATTCATTCGGTTCAGGCAGCGCAGAAGGGTCGATTTCCCGCAACCCGATGGTCCGATCAGTGCGGTGACTTCACGGTCGGATATTTCCAGATTGACATTCTTAAGCGCGTGTTTTTCGCCTGGATACCAAAAGTCCAGGTTCTTTATGACGATCTTTGAACTGTGGTCGCCATGATGGTGGGCATCACCAAAATGAAGATTGCTGTCTACAAGCATGGTTCGCTGGACCTTTCATGTAAGCGCACAACCCTACGACCTGGTTTGAAACGCCGGGCACGCGTCTGGTTATGTGCGCGAGTTGTCATTTCATTTGTGCCGCGCCGGCGAGTAGGCCAGCCAATAGGTAAGAGCCACGCCACCTGCACCGCCGATGATGTTGCCCGCAGTCACAAAGACCAGATTGTGGAAAAGAC
>JANQIR010000168.1 GCA_028282065.1 Aestuariivirgaceae bacterium | reverse complement strand
ATGTTCCTTACGAATCTCGATCTCTTCGAGCTTTCGCAGGGCGCGCAGGCGCATGTTCAAGATGGCTTCGGCCTGTCCGTCCGTCAGCTCGAAGCGGGCCATCAGAACCTTCTTGGGCTCATCTTCTTCGCGGATAATGCGGATGACCTCGTCCAGATTGAGGTACGCCACCAGGTAACCGCCGAGAACCTCCAGCCGCTTGGCGATTTGTTCCAGGCGGTAGTTTGTGCGCCGGACCAGGACTTCCTTACGATGATCCAACCACTCGCGCAGCGCTTCGGACAGCGACATGACCTTCGGGACAGTCCCGCCCGACAAAACGTTCATGTTCAACGATGCGCGGCTTTCCAGTTCCGTTAGTTTGAACATGGATTCCATGAGCAGCACCGGATCGACCGACCGGCTCTTTGGTTCCAGCACCAACCGGATGTCTTCGGCGGACTCATCACGCACATCGCCGAGCAGCGGCAGCTTTCGCTCGTTGAGGAGTTCGGCGATTTTCTCGACCAGACGCCCCTTCTGCACCTGGTAGGGAACCTCGGTAATCACGACCTGCCATTGTCCGCGACCAAGTTCTTCACGCTCCCAGCGCGCGCGCACCCGGAAGGCGCCTTTGCCTGAACGGTAGGCGTTGGCGATCGTCTCCCGGTCATCGACCAGAATACCGCCTGTCGGAAAGTCGGGCCCCGGCACAAATTGCAGCAACTTATCTATGGTCGCGTTGGGAAACTTGATCAGATGAAGAGCCGCATCGCAAAGCTCTCCCGCATTGTGCGGAGGGATTGAGGTTGCCATGCCGACCGCGATCCCCGAGGCACCGTTCGCCAGGAGGTTGGGAAACGCACCGGGCAATACCACCGGTTCGGTGTCTTCGCCGTCATAGGTCTCGCGAAAATTGACCGTGTCCTGATCGATGCCGTCCAACAGAGCAATCGCCACATCGGTCAGCCGGGCTTCGGTGTAACGCATGGCGGCGGCGTTATCACCGTCAATATTGCCGAAATTGCCCTGCCCTTCGACGAGCGGATACCGCACAGCAAAGTCCTGCGCCAAGCGCACAAGGGAATCGTAGATCGCCTGATCGCCGTGCGGGTGATAGTTACCCATTACCTCTCCGACAATCTTGGCGCACTTCTTGAAGCCCTCCGTGGGATTCAGGCGCAACAGGCGCATGGCATAGAGGACACGCCGATGAACCGGTTTCAGCCCGTCGCGCACATCGGGCAAAGCCCGGTGCATGATGGTTGACAGCGCGTAGGCCAGATAGCGCTCTTCAAGCGCGTCGCGCAGATTAACGGGTTCTATTCCATCAGAATCAGGGGGAGGAGAAAGATCGCTCATGATTCGCACATTATAACATGTTCGGGCCGGCAGAATTAGCAGAATTCCGGGGAAAGCCGCCCATCTTGCGGCGCCTTGAATTTATACCCTATGCACCGTCACCCGGCATATGGGACGCTTTCCCCAGGCGGTTTCGCCAGCACGACGAACCGCGCTGCGCACCGTATCCATAACAACGTCATCACTCATCCGCCGGGCGCGAGGTATGGCGCCGAAGGACTGATCGACGATATCAAGCAGATAGTCTGACATTTCCTGACCGGACTCGGCTTCTTCCGGAATGCCTTCGAGCGTAATCTGAGGGTCAACGTCCATACGGCCATTGTCGCCGACAACAAGCGAGACGAACACCACACCGGCAAACGACAGCTTTCGACGAAAGCGCGCAGGTCCGTCAAATGATGGTACAATGAGGCGTCCATCAACATGCAGCGTTCCAGCGGGCGCCTCGTCGATAATCTCACCCGGCCCTGGCGCAAGGCGCACCATATCACCGTTCACTGCAAGCACCGCCTCCGCAATCCCACACTTTTCGGCAAACAATGTATGTTGCTGCAAGTGACGCATTTCACCATGCATCGGCACAAGCAGTCTCGGTCTGACCCATTCGTAGAGTTGTTCGAGTTCACCTTCCCTTGGATGACCGGAGGAATGTACAAGCGCTTCATCAGATGTGACGATCTCCACGCCCAATCCGGCCAGATTGTTGTGTATCGCTGTCACGGCCTTTTCATTGCCGGGAATTGTTTTGGACGAAAAGACCACCGTGTCACCGTTTTCCAACGCGATCTCGGGATGTGAGTCAGCTGCAATTCTGGCCAGCGCCGCGCGCGGCTCTCCTTGGGAGCCAGTGCACAGCAAAAGCACCTTCGAGGCCGGCAGGAAGCCGAAAACATTTGGCTCCAGAAGCTGGCCTGCATCTTTCAGCAATCCCACTTCCCGTGCAGCGTCTATCATGGTGCGCATGGCCCGGCCGGCCACGACCACTTCCCGCCCCGCCTGACGGGCAGCGCGGATCACGCACTCCATGCGACCGACATGTGATGCGAAGGTCGTCACGGCAACGCGGTGCGGCGCATTGGCGATGATCTCGGTCAATGTCGCCGCCACATCCGCCTCAGACGGTGAAACACCTTCGCGCAACACATTGGTGGAATCGCAGATCAGCGCATCAACCCCTTCGTCACCGATTTCGCGAAGGCGGGCTTCATCCATATGCGGCGGAATTTGCGGCGCACGATCGAGCTTCCAGTCACCAGAGTGGACAACCGTTCCCGATGGCGTGCGGATCGCCAAGGCATTGGGCTCGGGAATCGAGTGTGTAACGGAAACAAGCTCGATATCAAATGATCCAAGCTCGATGTGCGAGCCCGGCAAAACAACGCGCAAAGGCACTTCGCCCAACAATCCCGCCTCATCGAACTTGCGCTTCAGCAACTCCGCGGTGAAGGGTGTGCAGTAAACAGGTGCCTGCAACCTGGGCCACAACCATGCTAGCGCGCCCAGGTGGTCTTCATGGCCATGCGTGACAATAATGCCCAAGAGATCCTTGCGATTGGCCTCGATGTAGGATGTGTCGGGAAGGATCACATCGATTCCCGGGTTACGTTCGTCGGCGAATTTTACGCCGCAGTCGACCATGATCCAGCTACGGCGCCGTGCTGTCCCGTGACCATAGAGGTACATGTTCATGCCGATTTCACCGGCACCACCTAAGGGCAGGAACACCAATTCACCGGGTTTGCCGTGGCGCTTTGCGGCGTTCACGTACCGCCTCCGCTTAGAGCAGGTTCAGAGCTGGATGCATGCGACACATCACCGAAATATAGTGCTCGTTGGCTGTTGTCCGGCAGACGCAGCAGCATCGCCCCATCCGGCCCGAGACCTTCGAACACGCCTGTTACACATTCCCGGCCAAGATTGACGGTCTGAGGTTCGCCAAGACCAGCGGCACGGTCGCGCCAGGCAGCGGAAATTCGATCAAATCCCGCGCCACAGTTCCAAAGCGAAATCCAGTGCACCATTGTTACGGTAAGCTGGCCGAAAACCAATCCGGCGGTTGCATGGGCACCCTCAGCGTTTAACGCTGTCGCAGGATAGCGTGCTTCCTGTGGCGCATGGGCAATGTTTAAGCCACAACCGATTGCAAACGCCGAAGCAGCGTTTCCGGCGCCGTCCAAAGATTCGACCAAAATCCCTGCGGCCTTGCGGCCGTTTAGAAGCACATCGTTGGGCCACTTCAGCAAGACGCGGCATGTCGAGGGAGCAAACGTCGACAGGGCTTCTTGAACGGCGAGACCTGCAACAAAGCTGAGCTGATTGGCGGCTGCAACCGGCACATCCAGGCTGATGAGGAGGCTCGCAAACAGATTACCGGGGTCTGAAACCCACTGCCTGCCCTTGCGCCCTCGGCCTGCGTCTTGCGATTGCGCCCTGATCCAAAGCGGCCCGCGTTCGCCGGCGGCGAACCGGCGCTGTGCTTCCATATTGGTCGAGTCGGTCCGGCCCAGTTCGGCAAGCCGGTAACCGGCCGGCAGGCCGGACGCAGCAGTGCTCATACAAATCCTAAAACAACGACGCAGCGGCAGCCTGCGCCATGATAAAAACCTCCCGGGAAATCAGCACAAAACCAAGCACAAACACCCCGGAGACACCGACGACAAACCTGATTTCCGCCGGCATGTCATCGAAGTTGTCGGCAGGTTCGTCAAAATACATTATTTTCACGATCCGCAGATAGTAATACGCGCCTACCACGCTGGCGATGACACCTATGACAGCCAGCGCATAGAGATTGGCCTGAATCGCCGCCAGGAATACGAAATACTTTCCAAAGAATCCTGCCAGAGGCGGAATACCCGCCAGCGAGAACATCAGCATGGCCAAAATAAACGCCAGCGTCTTGTTGTTGCGGGCAAGGCCGGCCAAGTCAGAGATTTCCTCAACCGCGGAACCATGACGGCGCATGGCCAGAACACAACCAAAGCTGCCTAGCGTCATAAACAAATAGATGGTCATATAAATGACCACGCCACGCACACCTTCCTGGCTGCCGGCGGCAAGGCCGACCAATGCATATCCCATATGCCCGATGGACGAATAAGCCAGTAGTCGTTTGATGTTCTCCTGGCCGATGGCGGCAAAAGCCCCAAGCACCATAGAGGCGATGGAAATGAAGACAATGATCTGCTGCCAATCAGGCGTGATGCCTGGGAACGGCGACACCATGGCACGAACAAATATCGCAATAGCAGCAATTTTCGGTGCCGCCGCAAAGAACGCTGCAACCGGTGTCGGTGCGCCTTCGTAGACGTCCGGTGTCCACATATGAAACGGGACCGCAGACACTTTGAACGCAAGACCGGCAATGAGGAACACCAGACCGAAGATCAGACCGACCGGCGCGTCACCGGCTTTCAGGACCTCCGCGATGCCATCGAACGAGGTTGTGCCGGTAAATCCATATATCAGCGAGCAGCCATAGAGCAGCATGCCGGAAGACAAAGCGCCCAGTACGAAATACTTCAGCCCGGCCTCTGACGACCGGGCAGAGTCGCGATTTATCGCCGCCACAACGTAAAGTGCAAGCGACTGCACTTCGAGCCCCATATAGAGCGAAATCAGATCCTGGGCGGAAATCATGGCCATCATACCGACCGTCGCCAACAGGATCAGGATCGGATATTCGAAGCGCTCGATCCGCTCAACCTTCATGAAATGGACCGACATGATGATTGCCGCAGCGGAACCGAACAGCGTCAGCACCTTCATCACCCGCGCAAACGTGTCGACCACAAATGCGTCGTGAAACGCCGTAACCGTGCCCGTCGATCCGAAGATCACCAGCGCCGCCGTCAATGCCAGCACCGCAAGTGACAGCATACTGATCAGATCGGATGACGGCGCGCGGCGAAAGACGCCGAGCATCAGCAGCGCCATCGCCATGACGGACATAAAGATCTCCGGCAGGGCAGCGACGGCATCAGCATGTGCGAGGATATTCATCTTCGGTTCCGATCAATTCAAGGCAGCAGTCGAGGCCGTGCCGGCCGCATTCAATCCGGCCTGCACCTGCATCAACAAAGTATCAACCGACACGGAAATCGCATCGAGCACCGGCGCAGGATACACACCAAAGAAGATTGTCAGCACCAGCAAGGGCAACAGACAAGCCGCCTCCCTACGGTTCATGTCGGAAATCGCCTTAAGGCTATCCTTTTCGAGCACTCCGAATACCACCTTGCGGTACAGCCAAAGCGCATAGCCGGCAGACAGGATGACGCCCGTCGTTGCGAAAAACGCTACCCAGGTATTGGCATGGAATGCGCCGACCAGAGTGAGGAATTCACCCACGAAGCCCGACGTCCCCGGCAAGCCGACATTAGCCATGGTGAACACCATGAACACGGCGGCGTAAAGCGGCATCCGGTTCACCAAGCCGCCATAGGCGGCGATTTCCCTTGTATGCATTCGGTCGTAGATCACGCCCACGCACAGGAACAATGCGCCGGAAATGAAGCCGTGCGAAATCATCTGGAAGATTGCACCATCGATCCCCTGGCGGGTGAGCGTGAATATGCCCATGGTCACAAAACCCATATGCGCCACAGAGGAATAGGCAATGAGCTTCTTCATGTCCTCCTGCATCAACGCCACCAGGGACGTGTACACAATGGCCACAATTGACAGCACAAACACCATCGGCGCGAACATTTCAGAGGCGATCGGGAACATCGGCAGCGAGAAGCGCAAGAATCCGTAGCCACCCATCTTCAACAGGATTGCCGCCAGCACCACGGAGCCTGCCGTCGGCGCCTCGACATGCGCGTCAGGCAGCCAGGTGTGAACCGGCCACATGGGCATCTTGACAGCAAAGGAGGCAAAGAAGGCCAGCCACAGCCAAGTCTGCATACCAGCAGGAATATTGGAGTGCTTGAGCAGTTCGGCAATGTCGGTCGTCGACGTCTGCCAGTAGATCGCCATGATCGCCAGCAGCATCAGGACCGAGCCGAGCAGCGTGTAGAGGAAGAACTTGAAACTGGCGTAGACACGGCGCGGTCCGCCCCATACCCCGATGATCAGGAACATCGGGATCAGACCGCCTTCGAAGAACAGATAGAACCACACCAGATCAAGCGCACAGAACACACCGATCATCAGCGTTTCCAGCACCAGAAACGCCACCATGTATTCCTTTACGCGCGTGGTGATATTCCAGCTTGCCAGAATACAGATCGGCATCAAAATTGCCGTAAGGACGACGAACGGCATCGAAATACCGTCGATACCCATATGGTAGCTGAATGTCGAAGACATCCAGGCATATTTTTCCTGAAACTGAAATCCCGTCTTCGATGCGTCAAAGTTGAGCCAGATCAGAAGCGCCAACACCATGTTGATCAAGGTGGTGGACAAAGCCGTGCCACGCATGTTGCGTACGGCGATAGCATCGTCCCCCCGGATCACCAGGATAAACAACGCCCCGAAGAGCGGAATGAAGGTGACAGCAGTGAGTATCGGCCAGTTCGACATCAGTGCGCCCCCGCAAACATGTAATAGGTAACGAGAGCCGCCACGCCGATCAGCATTGCGAAGGCGTAGTGATAGACATAGCCCGTTTGAAGCTTGACGATCCGGTTGGTCACATCGATGACGCGTGCGGACACGCCGTCCGGCCCAAAGCCATCAATCAGCCAGCCATCGCCCTTCTTCCAGAGAAACCGTCCAAGCCACTTGGCCGGGTTGACCAGAAAGAAGTCATAAATCTCGTCGAAGTACCACTTGTTGAGCAGGAACTTGTACAGCGGTTCATGCCGCGTCGCGAGTCTGGACGGCAGTTCCGGCGAGCGGATGTAAAACAGCCAGGACAGGGCAAATCCCAGAACCATGGCGACGAATGGCGACCAGATCACCCAAGCCGGTACATGGTGGAGATCCTGCACAATGGTGTTGTCGGGCGAGCGATACAAAGACGTTCCCCAGAACAGCGCCTCGTCGTGTCCGACGAAGTATTCCTTGAAGGCGAAACCGGCCACAAGCGCCCCCAGCGCCAGAATGTAAAGCGGCACGAGCATCACGTTGGGCGATTCATGAACGTGGCTCATCACCTCCTTGGAAGCGCGGGGGCGTCCATGGAACGTCATGAACATCAAACGCCACGAATAAAACGAGGTCATGAATGCTGCTGTCACGAGAAGGACAAAGGCGAACTGGCCCATGCCGGTGTGGGCTGCATAGGTTGCTTCAATGATCGCATCCTTGGAGAAATACCCGGCTGTGAACGGGAAACCGGTCAGCGCCAGCGTACCGATCAACATCATGGCCCAGGTCTTCTTCAGATGCGGATAGAGCCCGCCCATGTTGCGCATGTCCTGTTCGTCGGACATGGCATGGATCACGGAGCCGGAGCCCAAGAACAGCAGGGCCTTGAAGAAAGCATGGGTGAAAAGGTGGAAGATCCCAACGCCGTAAGCTCCAACGCCGAGGGCGGCGAACATGTAGCCCAATTGCGAACAGGTCGAATAGGCGACCACACGCTTGATGTCGTTTTGAACCAATCCGACAGTCGCAGCGAAAAACGCCGTCACAGCTCCGATCAAAGTCACGACAAGCGCCGCATCCTGGGAAATTTCGAAGAACGGCGACATTCTCGCCACCAGAAACACTCCGGCGGTAACCATGGTCGCGGCATGGATCAGGGCGGAAACCGGCGTCGGACCCTCCATGGCATCCGGCAACCAGGTATGCAGGATAAACTGCGCCGACTTGCCCATCGCTCCCATGAACAGCAACAGACAGATGGTCGTCATGATGTCGACCTGGTAGCCCAGGAAATCCATGGTCTTGCCGGCCTGTTCGGGCGCGGCGTTGAAGATCGTGTCGAACTCGATAGAGCCGAAGACCTTGTAGGTTGCGAATATCCCCAGCGCGAAACCAAAGTCCCCAACCCGGTTGACGACAAAGGCCTTGATTGCCGCAGCGTTCGCAGACGGCCGCTTATACCAGAACCCGATCAGCAGATATGAAGCCAGCCCGACGCCTTCCCAGCCGAAGAACATCTGCAGCAGATTGTCGGAGGTCACAAGCATCAGCATGGCGAAGGTGAACAGCGACAGATAGCTGAAGAATCGCGGCTGATGCGGGTCGTGGCTCATGTAGCCGATGGAATAGATATGAACGAGGGACGACACCGTGTTGACGACCACCAACATCACGACTGTCAATGTGTCGACGCGCAAGCTCCAGTCCGCAGCCAGTCCGCCGGAATTGATCCAATTGGCGACATAAACTGCTTTGTAGGTGTTGCCGGCAACCGCAACGTCAAAAAACGCGTACCAGGACAACAGCGCCGCAACGACCAGCAGACCAGACGTCAGCAGTGCCGGCCAGCGTGGTCCGTCATGGTCGTGATGATGGCCTTCGCCATGGTCCTGCGAGGGCGCAGCGTTGCCGACATAACGGAACACGGCGGTTCCGAAAATTCCGGCAATGATTGCACCAGCCAGCGGCAGAAAGACGATGAGCAGAAAAACCGTGTTCATAGCGGCGCCGGTCAGCCCTTCATGAGGTTAATGTCTTCCACGGCAATCGAGCCGCGGTTTCTGAAATAGGTGACGAGAATGGCCAGACCGATCGCCGCTTCACCGGCAGCGACGGTCAGCACCAGAAGAGCGAAAATCTGACCGACGAGATCGTTGAGGAATGACGAAAAGGCCACGAGATTAATGTTGACCGCCAGAAGCATCAGCTCAATCGACATCAATATGACGATGACGTTCTTGCGGTTCAGAAAGATGCCGAAAATCCCGATGGTAAACAAGATCGCGGCAACCGTCA
Organism: Aestuariivirgaceae bacterium; assembly: GCA_028282065.1. Classification (GTDB taxonomy): domain Bacteria; phylum Pseudomonadota; class Alphaproteobacteria; order Rhizobiales; family Aestuariivirgaceae; genus JANQIR01. The sequence goes on along the minus strand of JANQIR010000168.1, from coordinate 32,132 downwards.
GATAGTGTCCCAGACCGATGATCATAGACCCTGCCCCGACTTTACCTTGCGTATTTCCACTGCCGTTTCAGGTGTGCGCGCCACCTGATCGGAAATGTCCTGCCGCTTCACGCCCTCCTTGTGACGCAGCGTCAAAACAATGGCGCCGATCATGGCAACCAGCAGCAACAGACCGGCGGCCTGGAAGAAATAGATGTAGCGGGTATAGAGCAACAGGCCGATGGCCTCGGTGTTGGTCACCCCTTCGCCGACAGTCACAGGCGCCGCCATCACCGATCCAGCCTCGGGCGAGGTGACCCACGTGCCAAGCACTAGCGCCAGTTCGACGAGCAGGATCAGCCCAATGGTCGCGCCGACCGGCAGGTACGTGAGCATGCCTTCCCGCAGCTCGGCAAAGTCGATATCCAGCATCATGACGACAAACAGGAACAACACCGCGACGGCCCCGACATAAACGACGACCAGAATCATGGCGAGGAATTCGGCGCCAAGCAGCAGGAAAAGGCCGGCGGAATTGAAGAAGGCCAATATCAGGAACAGCACGGAATGCACCGGATTGCGCGAGGCAATGACCATAACGGCCGCCGCGACCGTCACGGCAGAAAACAGGTAAAAGAAGAAGGCAGCAGCCATCTATTCCGTATCCCCTCGGTGTCCCGCTCGCCGGTGTGCTTTAACGGTAAGGTGCGTCGAGCGCAATGCTATTGGCGATCTCGCGCTCCCACCGGTCCCCGTTGGCCAGCAGCTTTTCCTTATCGAACAACAATTCCTCGCGTGTTTCCGTGGCAAACTCGAAGTTGGGCCCCTCAACGATCGCATCAACCGGGCAAGCTTCCTGGCAGAATCCGCAGTAAATGCACTTGACCATGTCGATGTCGTAACGCGTCGTGCGGCGCGTGCCATCGTTGCGGCGCGGTCCGGCCTCGATGGTTATCGCCTGTGCCGGACAGATTGCCTCACACAGCTTGCAGGCAATGCAGCGTTCCTCACCGTTCGGGTACCGGCGCAATGCGTGTTCGCCGCGAAAACGCGGTGAAACCGGCCCTTTTTCGAAGGGGTAGTTCACCGTCGCCTTCGGCGCAAAGAAATACCGCATCGACAAGAAGAACGCCCCGACGAATTCCTGCAGAAACAGCGATTGGATTGCCTGTCCGACTCTCATGAGCTTTTACCTGCCTACCAGATGACGTCTGTCAAAACCGGATTGCCGAAAACAAAACCGCATACGGGCAAGATCACCAGAGCGACAAAACGGATCACACCCCATGTGAAGGCCGGATCCGCACCATGCTTTCCTGTCACCTTTGCCCGCTCGTGCCGTTCGCGCATCACCGGATACAGCAGCCGGTACAAAAGCGTGTAGCCCACAAGCCCGATGACCAGCATGATGAATGCGCCCAGCAGGCTCAGATAGGTGAATTCCACGTCCAGCCTCCCTCATGGCGCCCATCCGAACGCCACCAGCACGCCGGCTGTCAGCGCTACCCAGAACAGGGAAAATGGCAGGAAAACCTTCCACCCGAGCCGCATCAGCTGATCGTAACGGTAGCGCGGTACAAAGGCCTTGACCATGGCGAACATGAAGAACACCGCGCAAACCTTGATCAAGAACCAGATTACACCGGGAACCCACGTGAACGGAGCAAAATCGAACGGCGGCAACCACCCTCCAAGAAACAGAATGGTCGTCATCGCGCACATCAAGGTGATCGCCACATACTCACCAAGCATGAACAGCAAATAGGGCGTGGACGAGTATTCCACCATGAACCCGGCAACGAGTTCGGATTCCGCTTCCGGCAAATCAAATGGCGGCCTGTTGGTTTCCGCCAAAGCCGACACGAAGAAAATGCCGAACATCGGAAGCAGCGGCAGCCAGTACCAGTCCAGGAACGAATTCGGCAGCCCTATCGACGTGCCCAATCCGGTTGACTGGCTCATGACGATTTCCGTCAAATTCAAAGATCCAGCGCACAATAGCACGGTGATGATCACAAAGCCGATCGACACTTCGTAAGACACCATCTGTGCCGCCGACCGTAATGCGCCAAGGAAAGGATACTTCGAGTTGGACGCCCAACCGCCCATGATCACGCCATAGACTTCAAGTGAAGAGATGGCAAAAATGAAGAGAATACCGACATTTATGTCAGCTATGGCCCATCCGTAGTTGACCGGTATGACAGCCCAAGCTGACAGCGCCAGCGTACACGCCACCAGGGGGGCAATCATGAATACGCCCTTGTTGGCGCCGTCGGGAATCACGACTTCCTTGAGCACGAACTTCAGTAAATCCGCGAAGGACTGAAGCAGACCCCACGGTCCAACGACATTCGGCCCACGGCGCATCTGAACGGCCGCCCAGATCTTGCGGTCGGCGTAAAGCAGGTAGGCAATGATCACCAAAAGAGCGACCAGAAGCGCAACGCTCTGCAGGGCAATGATGCCGACTGTCCAAATGATTTCCGTCATCGCCGCCCTACTCCGCCGCCTCTTTATGCGCGCCCCTGCGGAGCGCGGAACACTCGGCCATGACCGCCGATGCGCGGGCAATCGGATTGGTCAAATAAAAATCCCTTACCACGTTGGAAAACGCAGTCTTGGACACCTTCGCACCGCCGTCTGCCAGCTTCGCCAGTTCCTCCACGTCAGCCGGTGTGACCGTATCGATCTGCGCAAGATGCGGCAAAGCCTCATAGATCCCGGCGCGCAGGTCGTTCAAACTGTCAAACGGCAATGTTACAGTCAGAACTTCGGACAACGCCCGGATGATCGCCCAGTCCTCGCGCGCTTCACCAGGCGGGAAAGCCGCCCGGCGCGCCAATTGCGGACGCCCTTCCGTATTGACATAAGTTGCTGATTTTTCAGTGTAAGCCGCTCCGGGCAGGATCACATCGGCAGCATGCGCGCCGGCATCGCCGTGCGAGCCCTGATAGATCACGAAGGGTTTGTCGAGGTCCTTCATATCAACCTCGTCCACCCCGAGGAGATATACCACGTCCAGACCTCCGCCGCCGGCCGCCTTGAGAAGGCCTGCCGTATCCAGCCCCCCTTCGCCAGGCAGGAAACCGACGTCCAAAGCCCCCGCCTGACCGGCGTCGGTTTGCAAGACGGATAAGCCGTTCCAATCCTGACCTAGCACACCATAGCGGCGGGCAGCCTCTGTCGCCAAGGCAAGGATACCGGCACCGTCTGGGCGGGCGAGCGCACCCTGCCCTACGATAATCAGGGGGCGCTCTGCCTTCTTCAACGTACTTGCAAACTTACCCTTGCCACCCGCAAGCTCAGATAATGAGTCCGGCCCCACTCCCAAATGCATGTAATCATACGATAAGTCTGCAGCCTCTCCGATCACGGCAATCGGCATGGACGTTGCCAGCCACTGTTTGCGAATACGCGAATTCAACACCGCTGCCTCGTGGCGCGGGTTGGTGCCGATCAGCAGGACCGCATCGGCATCCTCTATACCGGCAATTGTCGCATTGAACAGGTAGCTGCCGCGTCCTCCCTTCGACCCTGCTGTCGATCCGGCCGGACGGCAGTCAGTGTTTGGCGAGCCGATGGCGCGCATCAGTTCCTTAAGAGCATAGACTTCCTCTACGCCGCACAACGCACCGGCAAGCGCGGCAATCCGCTCCGGTGATGAAGCCCTCACAGCCCCGGCAATGGCCTCGAAGGCTTCGTGCCACGTCGCCGCGCGCAGTTTTCCATTCTCACGAATGTATGGGCGGTCGAGACGCTGCGCGCGCAACCCGTCCCAGATGAAGCGTGTCTTGTCGGATATCCACTCCTCGTTCACGTCTTCATGCATGCGCGGCAGAATACGCATAACCTCGCGGCCGCGCACGTCTACGCGAATATTCGAGCCGACCGCGTCCATGACATCGATGGTCTCTGTCTTACGCAACTCCCAGGGCCTCGCCTTGAACTCATACGGCGCCGAGGTCAAAGCGCCGACGGGGCACAGGTCGATGACATTGCCCTGCATCTCAGATTTCATGGCCGCTTCGAGATAGGTCGTTATCTCGACATCTTCACCGCGACCAATGAGCCCGAGTTCCTCGACGCCGCCGACTTCAGTGGAAAACCGGACGCAGCGGGTGCACTGGATACAGCGCGTCATCACCGTCTTGACCAGTGGCCCGATATACTTGTCCTCAACAGCGCGCTTGGCCTCGGAAAAACGGTTCTTGTCAATACCATAGGCCATGGCCTGATCCTGCAGATCACACTCGCCGCCCTGATCGCAGATCGGACAATCGAGCGGATGGTTGATCAGCAGAAATTCCATGACGCCTTCGCGCGCCTTCTTTACCGCCGCGCTCTTGGTAAACACCTCGGGAGGTTCGCCGTTCGGCCCAGGGCGCAGGTCGTTGACCGAAAGGGCGCACGAGGCCTGTGGCTTTGGCGCACCCTTGACCTCCACCAGGCACATCCGGCAATTGCCGGCAATCGACAAGCGCTCGTGGTAACAAAAGCGCGGGATTTCCGCGCCGGCAGATTCGCACGCCTGCAGCAGCGTGGTGCCGTTTTCGACTTCTATTTCCGCGCCATCAACGACGAGCTTCGGCATTGATCGAAATCCTAGTTACAGTGTTGCGCTTTTCAGCCTTCCGGCTGGCCGGACGGGCATTCCCAACCAACCTGACGCCTCCGGCGTAGTCCATGAACTGCGCCGCGCGCGGACCGTCCGCATCATCGTGCAGTCTGCCGAGATTTATCCGGGCCAGGTGTTTCATGCCCCTATTCCGCGGCCTCCATGGCTACCTTCTCGCTCACAGCGCCGTCGGGATCCGGATTGGCCGTGTATTGATCGATCCGGGCTTCAATTTCGTGGCGGAAGTGGGTGATCAGTCCCTGTACCGGCCAAGCCGCAGCGTCACCAAGCGCGCAGATCGTGTGCCCCTCGATCTGTCGCGAGACATCCAGCAGCATATCGATTTCGCGTTTTTCCGCCCTGCCTTCAATCATGCGGGTCAAAACCCGCCACATCCAGCCCGTGCCTTCCCGGCACGGCGTGCACTGTCCACAAGACTCGTGCTTATAGAAATAAGCCAGCCGGGCAATCGCCTTGATCATATCCGTCGACTTGTCCATGACGATGACAGCCGCGGTGCCCAGGCCGGATTTGAGCTTGGCAAGATTGTCGAAGCACATCGGGCAATCGACGATCTGATGCGCCGGCACACAGCGCACCGAAGATCCGCCGGGGATCACCGCCTTGAGATTGCTCCAGCCGCCGCGGATGCCGCCGCAGTGCTTGTCGATGAGCTCGCGGAACGGAATACCCATCTCCTCTTCGACATTGCAGGGATTGTTGACATGGCCTGAAATGCAAAAGAGCTTGGTGCCGGTGTTGTTCTCAAGCCCCAGGCTGGAAAACCATCCCGCACCTCTGCGCATGATGTCCGGCACGACGGCAATCGACTCAACATTGTTGATGGTGGTGGGCGCACCATAGAGCCCGACATTGGCCGGGAACGGCGGCTTCATGCGCGGTTGCCCCTTCTTTCCCTCCAGGCTCTCCAGAAGGGCTGTTTCTTCACCGCAGATGTAAGCGCCAGCGCCGTGATGGACATACAGATCAAAGTCCCAGCCATGCTTGTTGTTCTTGCCGATCAGCTTTGCCTCATAGGCCTCGTCGATGGCACGCTGCAGCGCCTCACGTTCACGGATGAACTCGCCGCGCACGTATATGTAGCCTGCCTGGCACCCCATGGCGCGTCCGGCAATCAGACAACCCTCGATCAGCAAATGCGGATCGTGGCGCATGATCTCCCGGTCCTTACACGTGCCCGGTTCGGATTCATCGGCATTTACAACGAGATAGTGCGGGCGTTCGCCTACCTCCCTCGGCATGAAGGACCATTTCAGCCCCGTCGGGAACCCTGCTCCACCGCGTCCGCGCAAGCCTGAAGCCTTGACCTCGTTGACGATCTGCTCCCGCGACATCGACACGAACTTCTTGGTATTGTGCCAGTTGCCGCGCTTCATCGCGCCCTTGAGGCCCGGATCGTGCAGTCCGTAGAGGTTGGTAAAGATGCGGACTTGATCCTGCAGCATGGTCGCAGCCTCTACTTCGCCTTCCTGCCAAAGCGGCGGGCGTGTTCGTCCGGTCCATCTGCCGCCAGCACGGACGCCTGTGCAATCCAGTCATCGCGTTCGATGCGGCCCTTGAACTTCAGATAGTCGTCAACCCAGACCACTTCCGTCTTGGTCCATTTCGCAATCTGGTGCCACTTGTAAATGCCGAGTTCGTTCAGCACCCCTTCAAGCTTCGGCCCAACGCCTGAAATGAGCTTCAGATTGTCCGGCTTGGCCGGCTTCTTCATTGCCTTCGGCTTACCCTTAGTGGCCGGTTTGGCCGGGCTCGCGGCTTTCTTTGCTGCAGCAGGCTTCTTTGCCGGAGCGGCCTTCTTGGCTGTAGCGGCCTTCTTGGCTGTAGCGGCCGTTGCCTTTGAGGACGATTTTTTAGCCGCGGCTTTCGGCTTCGATCCGTTGAGGCTGGTCAGCGTTGTCGGGCCGCCTGCGGGTGCTGAAAACTGCCGGTCGACCTGGGGGCCCGGCTTCACTTCACGGCCAGCCGCCATCCCGTCGAGAACGGCCTCAAGCGACTCTGGCGTAAGATCTTCGTAAACATCCTTCCAGATCTGCACCATAGGAGCGTTCACGCAGGCACCGAGGCATTCGACCTCTTCCCAGGAGAAGTTTCCGTCTTCCGACAACGTGTGAGGCGTCCCTGCAATCTTGCGCTTGCATAGCTTGATCAGGTCTTCGGCACCACGCAACATGCACGGCGTCGTACCGCATACCTGAACATGCGCCGTCTTGCCGACCGGCGACAGCTGGAACATCGTGTAGAATGTCGCGATCTCGTAGACACGGATGTATGACATGTCCAACAGGTCGGCGACGTAACGCATGGCCGGCTCGCTGGTCCAACCACCGGCCTGTTCCTGAGCGCGCCATAACACCGGGATCACGGCAGACGCCTGCTTGCCTGCCGGATATTTCCTGATGGTGTCCTTGGCCCACTTCAGATTGTCGCGGGTGAACTTGAAGCTTTCCGGCTGAACGGGATCAAGACGGCGCACACTCACCGGTCCACCTCCTCAATTTCGCGTCGAAGGAGGGGGTGTTCCCCTCCCCCAGAAAGGGGGAGGGTCAGGGTGGGGGTTGACGAAAGAACCTCGCTGATCATTTCCAGCACACCTTCGACGTTACCCAACACATCGTGGTTCCAAAACCGCACCACGCGGATTCCGCGTTCACAAAGGAATTCCGAGCGCACCTTATCCGACAGTACCTGCTCGGAACAGCCGTGCTGGCTACCATCCAGCTCAATGGCCAATCTCGCGGCTGAGCAATAGAAATCCAGAACGTAAGGGCCAACCGGATGCTGGCGCCGAAACGAGACCCCCAACACTTGCCCCTGACGAAGACGCTGCCAAAGATGCCGTTCAGCATCGGTGGCATCTCGCCTTAACCGTCGTGCCCGAGCTGTCTTACCGCGTGTTCGATCGAACTCTGTCACATCAATCCCCACCCGACGCTGCGCGCCGACCTCCCCTTTTCTAGGGGAGGTGTACTCCACAACCACACTCACCGGTCCACCTCCCCAAAGACGATATCGAGAGATCCGAGGATGGCCGAAACATCAGCCAGCATGTGCTTGCGGCAGATGAAATCCATGGCCTGAAGATGTGCAAACCCGGGCGCGCGGATCTTGCATCGGTAGGGCTTGTTGGTTCCATCGGAGACAAGATAGACACCGAATTCACCTTTAGGAGCCTCCACGGCGGCATATACCTCGCCGGCCGGGACCTTGTAGCCTTCCGTATAGAGCTTGAAGTGGTGAATCAGAGCTTCCATCGATTGTTTCATCTCACCACGCTTGGGCGGCACGACTTTACCGTCGGCCGATGACACAGGGCCCTTACCCTCAGGCGCGTTCAGTTTGTCGATGCACTGCTGCATGATCCACACCGACTGGCGCATTTCTTCCATGCGGATCAGATACCGGTCATAGCAGTCGCCGTTCTTGCCTATGGGTATGTCGAACTCCATTTCGTCATAGCACTCATAGGGCTGTGCCTTACGCAGATCCCAGGCACCGCCCGAGCCGCGAACCATGACGCCGGAAAAGCCCCAGGCAAAGCACTCCTCAAGGCTCACCACACCGATATCAACATTGCGCTGCTTGAAGATCCGGTTCTCAGTCAACAGGCCCTCAATATCGTCCAGCACATTGCAGTGGCTCTCGCAGAAACCGGCTATGTCGTCGATCAGGTCCTGCGGCAGGTCCTGATGCACGCCGCCGGGGCGAACATAGGCCGCATGCATTCGCGAACCGGAGGCGCGCTCATAAAAGACCATCAGCTTTTCGCGCTCTTCAAAGCCCCACAAGGGCGGCGTCAGCGCACCAACGTCCATGGCCTGTGTCGTGACATTGAGCAAATGGGACAGGATCCGGCCGATCTCGGAGTACAGGACCCGGATGAGCTGTCCGCGGCGCGGCACCGTAATACCCAACAGCTTCTCCGTCGCCAGCGCGAAGGCATGCTCCTGGTTCATCGGCGCGACATAGTCCAGCCGGTCAAAGTAAGGCACCGCCTGCAGATAAGTCTTGTGCTCGATAAGCTTCTCGGTTCCACGATGCAGCAGGCCGATATGCGGATCGACCCGCTCGACAACCTCTCCGTCAAGTTCCAGAACGAGACGCAGAACGCCATGCGCGGCCGGGTGCTGCGGTCCGAAATTGATGTTGAAGTTGCGAACGTCTACCTGGCTCACTTGGCTTCACCTTGATCCTGGAATAAGGCAAACAGTTCGGGGCCCGTCATCTTTCTGGTTGCCTGCGCAAACGCGTAATAGTCCGGTTTCTCGTCAACGAATACCTCGTCCGATAGCGTGGCATTGCCCGATACGCCCAATGCCTCGACCGATACGAACGATTGTCCAGAATCCTTCAACCGGTAGAACAGTGAAGACCCGCATGTCTTGCAGAAGCCGCGCTCGGCCCATTCGGACGAGTTGTAAACACCCAGGCTATCGGTCTGCTCAACCTGAAGCGTCGCGCCGCAGTCGATGCCCATAAAGGGTCCGCTGCACCAGCCCCGGCACGTCGTGCAGTGACATGCACCGACTTCGGAACTGACCGGAACGGCGGTGAACTTCACTGCGCCACAAAGGCAAGTGCCCTGCACTTCGCTCATCAAGATCCTCCTCCGGCCTTCTCATCGCCCGGCAGTACATAGTCAGTGCCTTCCCACGGCGACAGATAGTCAAAATTCCGGAACTCCTGCACCAGCTTGACCGGCTCGTAGACCACCTTCTTGGTCTCATCGTCATACCGCACTTCGACATGGCCGGTGAGCGGGAAGTCCTTACGAAGCGGGTGCCCGGCAAATCCGTAGTCCGTCAGAATGCGGCGCAAATCCGGATGGCCGGAAAACAAGATACCGTAGAGATCGAACGCCTCTCGTTCAAACCAGTTGGCCGATGGAAAAATATCTACCACGCTCGGAACCGGGGTCGATTCGTCTGTTGCAATCTTTACCCGAACGCGGGCGTTCTGATACGGACTCAACAAGTGGTAGACGACGTCAAACCGCTTATCGCGCTCAGGGTAATCGACACCACAAATATCAATGAAACAGCAAAACCGGCAGGTTGGATCATCGCGAAGGAATTTCAGCACCTTCGTGATGCCGGCCGCCTGGGCCTCCAAAGTGAGTTCGCCATGAGCCACCTGCCATTGCACCACATCATTGCCTAATTCGGCAGCGGCGTGCTCACCAATATCGAGCAGGGTTTCGTCTATTTCGATGCCGTCTGTCACGTTTACGCTACCGTTCAATGGTGCCTGTGCGGCGGATTTTCTTTTGCAGTTGCAGGATGCCATAAACCAGTGCTTCGGCCGTCGGCGGGCATCCCGGAACATAGATGTCGACCGGCACAATCCGGTCGCACCCTCTAACCACGGAATAGGAATAGTGATAGTAGCCGCCGCCGTTGGCGCAGGACCCCATGGAGATAACGTAACGCGGCTCCGGCATCTGGTCGTAGACCTTGCGCATGGCGGGCGCCATTTTATTGGTCAATGTGCCTGCCACGATCATCACATCCGACTGCCGTGGCGAAGCTCTGGGGGCAAATCCGAATCGCTCGACATCATAGCGCGGCATGGAGGCCTGCATCATCTCGACCGCACAACAGGCAAGGCCAAAGGTCATCCACATCAAGGATCCGGTCCGTGCCCAATTGATCAGGTCATCGGTCGAAGTGACCAGAAACCCCTTGTCCGCAAGCTCAGCATTGACCGTCGAATAAAATGCCTGCTGCTCCGGGGTCATGACAACCGGTGCCGCAGCACCGCGTCCAGGCTCCGTCAGTCCCATTCCAAAGCCCCCTTGCGCCATTCATAAATGAACCCGATGGTCAGGATGCCAAGGAAGATCATCATCGACCAAAAGCCGAAAACACCGACCTCTTTCAACGTAATGGCCCAGGGAAACAAAAACGCCACTTCGAGGTCGAAAATGATGAAGAGAATGGCGACCAGATAGAAACGGACATCGAACTTCATCCGCGCATCATCAAACGCATCGAATCCGCACTCATATGCTGAGAGCTTTTCCGGATCCGGCTTCCTGACGGCAAGGATGAGCGCAGATGCCATGAGGGCCAGCGCGATCGCTGCGCAGATGCCCATAAAAATCGCAATCGGCAGATAGCTTCGAAGCAAGTCTTCCATATCAATACCGCCCTTTGCGGCGCGCCCCACTACGGCGCCGCAGTTTGGCTCCCGCTTCTGCCGTGGTAGCGCAGCCGATCAGGCACCGCAAGCCCAAAGCCGAGCGCTTTCCGACCGGCTGTATCCGGTTTCACCGCCGCATAACACCACCTCAGTGAAAGCTCCCCTAACGTCACAGGTGACCTTCGCGATCTGTTGAATTGGGTTCACAGCGCGTCGACAATAGCGTAAAAGTGCCGTAGCGTAATCGCTGCTCGCTCACTCAAAGAACAAACTGCTCTTCCAGAACAATCAGGAGACCCGTCCAATGGATTATTCTCAGCTATTCTTAAGTTTTAACGGTCGAATCAATCGGCAACCCTTCTGGATTGGCATCTTAATTCTGATCGGAATCAGTATCGTTCTGCAGATTGTTATCTACACAATTCTCGGGCCGGAAGCGGGCGCAATCGCCAGCGGTATCTTGGGCCTGCTCTTCATCTATCCAGCACTGGCGGTTTATGCCAAGCGATGCCACGACCGCGACAAATCGGCATGGTGGCTTTTGCTCCTGCTTGTGCCGCTAGTCGGCGCGATCTGGCTGATTGTTGACCTCGGTATCCTTGAAGGCACCCGCGGCGATAACCGCTTTGGTCCTGATCCGCTGGCCGGCTGACATTCTCGGGCGGCAATGCGGTCTCGAGTCGTGGCAGCGGTTCTTGGGTAGAATCGACTGTGCGGCCAGTGATCCGACCGCAATGCCGCTTGACTGCCCGTCCCTTTAACTTCGCCGACCGAACATCTGTCGCAGCGACCGTTCCGACAGCGGGGCATCCGCTGGGGTAGCAAACAGAATTATTTCAACATGAGCAAGACATGCTCTAAATTCACGCGCAAAGGATGATCACCGCAATGAACGAGTGAAGGTGTACGCATGACGCTCGACAGCTGGACCCTATACGTCATCACCGTGCTTGCTTTGATGAGCACTCCAGGTCCGAGCCAACTTCTGATGTTGTCAAACAGCGCAGCACACGGGTTTCGTCGCGCCCTGTTCACTGCAGCAGGTGATCTTTCCGCCAACGCTCTACAGATGCTAGCGGCCGGCCTTGGATTGGCAGCAATCATTGCTGCGTCAGGCACCGCTCTTGCCGTCATCAAATGGGCCGGAGTTGCCTACCTGTTGTGGCTTGGTGTCCGCATGATAAGGCGCGCCAAACCAGATGATCCCAAGCTGAACAAGACACGGCCCAAGGTGTCGTTGCAAAACCTATGGATGCAGGGATTTCTAACCTCAGCCGCAAACCCGAAAGCCGTTGTCTTCTTCGCCGCCCTTTTTCCTCAGTTCATTTCTGCAGATAGCGCGTTCTGGCCGCAACTCCTCATTCTATCTGCAACGTACATTGCCATGGATGGATTTTTTCTGACCGCATATGGGTTCAGTGCAAGTTGGGTAGCGGCACGGTTCAAGGGAACCGCCAAGGTTTGGATTGAACGTGCTGGCGGAGGCTTCATGGTCGCAGCAGCAATTCTGCTGGGCTTAAAATCTGTTACTCAAAGATAAATTCCTGTAAACCGTGCCGGCAGGCGGCAGGCGGCAGTCTACACGCGGAATTACAGGTCCAGTCCCTGCGTCGTAAAGACATTATATTTAACAGGGCATGGTCGTAATGGCGTTTACAGGCAAGGATATTCTGGCACTTGGCATTCCGCCCGGAAAGCATATTGGTGCAATGCTGGCCGAAGCAAACAAGACAGGAGTGCTGAACAAAGATGCTTTGGAAAAGCACCTTCCTCCACCGGCGCTGCCGCTGGTCGATGGCAGGCAGTTTGCCCTGTTGGCAGAGGCGACCAATCCGGACGAGGAAGCCAACCTTGCATCGGTATGCGAGTCCGTTCAGGAAATGATCAAAACCCCGGTCATTACGGCCGCGGCGGTTATGCCGGACGCTTGCCCCGCCGGACCAGTCGGCACAATTCCCGTTGGCGGCGTAGCGGCATCAACTGCAATCCATCCCGGCATGCATTCCGCCGATATCTGTTGTTCTGTGGCCATTTCAATTTACCGGAACAAGAAACCGGCGGACGTATTGGACGCCGTACATGCGGCGACCCACTTTGGCCCCGGCGGGCGTGAAGACATGCCGATGCCATCCGAAATCGGTGATGGTTTAGGTGCAAATTTCTTCACGAAGAACATGGTTGCGACCGCCAACCATCATTTTGGCACCCAGGGAGACGGCAACCACTTTGCCTTCGTCGGCGAGCTGCGTTCCACGGGCGAGACGGCGCTGGTCACACACCATGGTTCAAGAGGCCTTGGGGCCAGGCTGTATAAGGAAGGCATGCGGGTCGCAGATCGCTATCGGCAAGACCTTTCGCCGGAGACCTTGAGAAACAACGCATGGATTCCTGCGGATACGCGCGAGGGTGAGCATTACTGGAAAGCCCTGCAGTTGGTGCGCGCATGGACCAAGGCAAACCACTTTGCAATCCATGAATCGGTCGGCAAAGCCTCGGACAGGTTCTGGAACGAGCACAACTTCGTATTCCGCAAGAGTGACGGCCTTTTCTATCACGGCAAGGGGGCAACACCGGCTTTCAGCGGGTGGGCTGACGATGCAACCGATCTGACGCTGATCCCGCTCAACATGGCGCAACCCGTCCTTATCGTTCGAGGCCGCAACAACCCGGACGCGCTTGGGTTTTCACCCCATGGAGCCGGACGGAATTTCTCTCGCTCCGAGCACCGGCGGCGTCAGATGGGAGATCTGGACTCCGAGACTGCCGGGATCGATGCACGCTTTTTCACAGGCATCCCCGACCCGACCGAACTGCCGTCCGGATATAAGAACGCCGCCGAGGTCAAGCGGCAGATTGAGCACTTTGGACTTGCAGAAATTGTTGACGAGGTCATCCCACACGGCTGCATCATGGCCGGCGATTGGGAGCAACAGGCGCCGTGGCGAACGTAGTCGCAGCATCACAGCCCGGTTGGCAAAGCGTGTTCGCCAGCCGGGCTCCGTCTGGTAACAACTCAAGGTGCCAAACCATGAGAACTGGAACGACAAGCCGGCTGATCCTATCAACCAGCGAACCGAAGACACTGCCAAATTCTTGAGAAATAATGGCGCGAGTGACGGGGCTCGAACCCGCGACCTCCGGCGTGACAGGCCGGCACTCTAACCAACTGAGCTACACCCGCGCAATTTGCCGGACTAGGTAACTTCCCGTGCGGCAAGAGTGACGTCTTTAGGGCATTTCGCCCGTCCAAGTCAAGCACCGCAATCCGGCCATTTCCACAGGTCCTATGCGACAACCGGATTCACGGCGCTCCACGCCGCGTCAGGCCCATTATAGATCCAGAAAAAGACGCGGGATGGTGGGCGGTGACGGGATCGAACCGCCGACATCCACGGTGTAAACGTGGCGCTCTACCAGCTGAGCTAACCGCCCCCTGACCTGCTTACGTGCGATCGTCTGTCAAGGTTGCCGCAGACGCTGTGTAACCAAACCGGGCGATACATTCAAGACCAATGGAAACGACTATAGCCCATATCAGCGTAATCGTGCATATGGCCTTAAGTGCAACTTCCTGTATAGGAAAGTGTGTAAACCGCCGGGGCAGGTTCAAGACAGCGGAGATATTGATGCAAAACAAGCTAGTCAGGTTGATGATCCATGCGGCCCTTGCCGTTACAGCCGCGTTAGGGCTCGGTCGCTTCGACAGTGTGGCAGCGCAGGATATGGGGGCGTTTACGCTGCAGCCAGGCGTCGAGCTCAAGACAGCTTTTACAAGTGGATTCGGTCCGGATGCCGAGGCGTTGACGAGCATTGCAGGCGCCGGACCCACTGGGTACTCTGTTAGCTATGCGAGCACCCGGGGCCTCGTATCCAAACGTAACATCTTGGCTGCCGACCGGCAGAACTCCGGGCTGTACGTGATTGGTTTCGGCCGGGGAATGCCGGTGACGATTCCCGGCTCAACTACACTTGGCCTTTCCTCTGCAACATTCGAGCAACTCCGAAACACGGGCCAGGCACCGCTCGCACTTGCATACGACACCAAGCTTTCGAGCATTGCCGGCGTCCTTACGGTGGTCAACCGCGACACCAGGGTCCCCATTATCGTCGTCGGCAGAGCCGTCGACGTGCCGGCACTGCATGCGCGCGGTGTGTTCAGAACCGGCAGCCGGCAGGGTTTCGCGGAGTTCTTCTTCCTGAACAACCGCAACAATCCGATGATGCTGATGTCAAATATACAGTTTTCTTGGGAAAACCGCCCGAGAACCGCAAAGATCGTGCGCATCGCTGCCGGCCAGTCACAGCAAAAGGCCATGGAACAAACGCTGGCAACACGCCGCCGGCTTGAAGTCTACGGCATTCACTTCGATTTCAACAAAGCATCGATCCGGCCTGAAGCGCGCTCCCTGATTGCCGACATTGCGAAGACACTGGAACTCAACCCGACCTGGACGCTTTCCATCGAGGGGCATACCGATTCCATCGGCGGTGCGTCGGTCAATCAGCGCCTGTCTGAGGCGCGGGCACGTTCCGTCATGAACACGCTGGTACAACGGCACGGTATCAACGCGGCCCGTCTGACATCCCGCGGATGGGGACTCACAAAGCCAAAGGCGACCAACAAAACCCTTCAGGGACGCGCCCTCAACCGCAGGGTTGAGCTGGTCAGGACGGACCGGTGACGGCACATATCAAAACCGCGCGGATCTATACTGATGTCCGCGCGGTTTGGTCTTCTGACTCTACATCTATATCAAGGGGCCGGGCGGACCCTTAGCGCCCTTTGTCTTGCGATAGCTTTTGATAACCTACCGACGCCAACCTGGCTCCACCCCCGTCCTGCAGCCGGCCACTACCTTCTGCTGGCGTTGCCTGCAAGCTTCGGTGGTGCCATTCAGCCGTTAACAGCTTCCTTCATCGCTTTGCCGGCTTTGAACTTGGCATTCTTCGTTGCCGGAATGTCGATGGTGGCCCCGGTGCGCGGATCACGGCCACGCGTCGCGGCCCGTCTTGATACCGAAAACGTACCAAAGCCAACAAGGCGCACATCGTCGCCTTGCTGCAACGCCTTCATGATATTCTCCAGCGTCGCTTCGATTGCCTCGCCAGCTGCGCCTTTGGTCAACCTTGCATCCTCGGCGACCTTTGCAATCAATTCGTTCTTGTTCATGAGACCCATGTCCTTTCCTGGAATTTTGGCCGGAAGGCCTTCATTACGCGGTTACGCGGTACTGCCCTGCCCGGAAAAATCGCGGAATTTCGGGCCAAATTGCAAGTATTATGGGGCAGTGCCAGGATTGTGACGCAAAAACAAGGAGTTGCGGGATGCATGTGGAGGCGCAATCACGCGGCCACATTGCAGCATGGTACGTTTTCGGTCAGAAAATGATTCGCCGAACGCATTGATTTGCCAACGATTTTACCGCGGTAGCACGCGCGGGCGATTGCGCTCAGGGCGGTGAGACGGGCAATGAAGGGCATCACCGTCTGCGGATTCTTGCGTGCGTCAATGTCCGACCTGAGCGGAGGTCGACATCAGGTCATCAAGCGCCGCCAACACCTTGTTCAGATCCACAGGCTTCGAAAGAACACCAAGGGCACCATGATCGATCGCCTGTTGGATGAGCTGATCGACCGAAAAGCCGGTCATCATATACATCTTGGTGTTTGGCTTCAGGCTTTGGATTTCGAAGAAGCTCTCAACCCCGTTCTTCCCCGGCATCATGATATCCATGAAGCCGATGTCGAAGTCCGCATTCTGATAATTTTCGACGGCGTCCTCGCCACTATAGGCGACGGTAACATCATGGCCTTCCATCTCGAACAATTCAGCCAGTGAATCTGCCGCGTCGGTGTCATCATCCACCACCATGATCCGAAGTGTGTCAGCCATAGTCATGCGGCCTCCTTAACCGCTGATTCAATTGGGAACCACGCGGTAAACGTAGCGCCCTGCCCTTCCTGACTTTCAATATCCAATCCACCGCCGTGCTGGACCAGAATCTTTTCAACCCCAGGCAATCCAAGTCCGACGCCAAAACTCTTCGTCGTGAACAGCGGCTCCAGGATCTTGCTCAAATTCTCTTCCGAAATGCCTGGGCCATTATCCTTGACCGAAATTTCAATTCCCCTGCTTGTGGCACGGGTTTCGACTATGATCTTTGGACTATCGGTGACGACCGCTGCAGCAACATCTCCCTTGCCAACCATTGCTTCAGAGGCGTTGTTGAGGAAATTGATGAGCACACGTTCCATCCGCTCAGGATCAATGCCGGCTGTTGTTTCACCGAGGGCCAACCTGCACTCAATATCGATTTGTGGCGGTAGGCGTTCGGCCTGTTCCCTCACAATGCCTGTCACCCAATGATCAATGATCAATGCCTCGCGCTGCAACGTCCTTGAACGGGCAAAATCCAGCAACTCAGTTATGATGCCATCGCACCGGACAACACCGTTGTTGATGCGCTGGAGCGGCCGTTCGACACCCTCAACCTTTCCCTTGAACTTACGCTCAAGGAGAAACGCAGCCGTTCGCACGGCACCCAACGGATTGCGGATTTCATGTGCAACGGTCGCCGTCAGCTGACCAAGCTGAGCAAGCTTGCCGGAGCGGATAATCTCTTCTTGCGCTTCGGACAGCTTCTTCATGTTGTCCGCAAGATCTCGGTTCAGAGAGCTTATCTCTCTATTGACAGTTTCCAGCTCCTCGGCAAAGGCGCGCGTGTCGGCATTTGCCTTTTGCAGCTCCATGTATTTGCGCTTGATCAGGCGACCGATGAAATGGCCATACGCGGCGACACACAGGACCATAATGACGATCATGCCGCCAATGACGTATTCATACTTCGCGACCTGGGCAACGTTGTGCTCATTGGCAGCGAAATTGGCCCGTTTTACATCGGCGAACAGGCCGTGCAATTCCTCAACGGTCTTGCGCAGTTTCCGGTACTCGCGCTGCATCGCAACGAGCGTGAAATTGGCCCGACTGACATACCCGTTACGCAACTGGTCGCTCATGGTCTTTGCGTTGCGGTCGAGTTGACGCATGGCATTGCTTGCATCAGCGAGCAAACGCAACGGTCGTTCGGCCATTTGCGCGTTGAGATTTTGCTCTATGTCCTGGCGCATCGCATTCAAGAGCGTGTTGAATGATGTCACTTCACTCGTGAAAGCGACACGAACTTCCTTGAATTTTCCGGTATCGAACACACTGATACCGATTTCATTGGCATCGGCTGCAATGTCCACCAGCTTACGGGCTTCTGTTGAACGCCTTTCCCATTGGCTATCCATTTCAACCGTTCTGGTAAAGATGTCTATGACCCGATGTCCGAGATACAAGCCACCAGCCACAGCAATAAGATCGAACGCCGCGAGAAAGAAATAGATCAGATGGATCTTCGGCCACCTACCGTCGACATCGCCAGTCGCATTTTTGGCGCGCAAGTCGATAGCATCTGGTTGGGAATTTTGATCTGCTTCGGTCATCTTTGCAGTCATGTGTCCTTAACCGTGGGCCTTCGTTAAACCGGCCTCTCGATTTGGAGTCCGCCGGGATAACTCAATCGTTCGCCACGGCATTCTGCTGCCCAGCGGTTGCGAACAATAGTCGATCTTTATTAAAAAATGCCTTAGGCTCGCCCACGCTCTATCACCGGACAAGCGCCAATCGCGGCGGTTTGGGCGACGTAACCGGCAATCTTCGAACGACACAAAAAAGAGGCCTGCTTTCGCAGACCCCTTAAATTGGCAAAACAGCAGGCGTGGAGCCCACCGTTGCAAACGAAATCAGTGCGCCGTCACGCGCGCATCCGCTTCGTCCTTGGCGGCCGCCGCAGCAGCGGCTTCCTCAGCTTCCTCGTCCCACTCAATCGCTTCAGGAGCCGTCTCCAGAGCGTAGACCAGAACTTCATCCATACGTGAAACGGGCACGATCTCAAGACCATCCTTCACGCTGTTCGGGATCTCGGCGAGATCCTTGACGTTTTCTTCCGGAATCAGGACTTTAGTGATCCCACCGCGCAGCGCTGCCAGGAGCTTTTCCTTCAGGCCGCCGATCGGCAGCACCCGGCCACGAAGGGTAATTTCGCCGGTCATTGCGACGTCCTTCTTAACCTTGATGCCCGTCATGACGGACACGATTGCCGTCACCATGGCGATACCTGCAGATGGACCGTCCTTCGGAGTCGCACCCTCGGGCACGTGAACATGAATGTCCTTTTTGTCAAAAACAGGCGGTTTGATACCGAACGCCGAAGAGCGCGAGCGGACATAGGACGACGCTGCGGAAATTGATTCCTTCATAACGTCGCGCAGATTGCCGGTAACGGTCATCTTACCCTTGCCAGGCATCATAACCGCTTCGACCGTGAGCAACTCACCGCCCACCTCGGTCCAGGCAAGGCCGGTAACAACACCGATCTGGTCTTCGCGCTCTGCTTCACCGAAGCGGAACTTCGGTACACCGAGGAAGTCCTCAAGCGTCTTGCCAGTGACTTTGATTTTCCGCTTTTTCGACGTCAACAGCTCCTTGACGGCCTTTCGGCAAAGCGTGTTGATTTCACGCTCAAGGTTACGCACACCAGCTTCGCGGGTGTACCGGCGTATTACGTCTTTCAGAGCGTCATCACCGATATCAAGCTCACCGTCCTTCAAGCCATGGCTGGTCACCGCCTTCGGGATCAGATGGCGCCGGGCAATCTCGACCTTTTCTTCTTCTGTGTAACCCGCGATACGGATGATCTCCATGCGGTCCATCAGGGCCGGCGGGATGTTCAGCGTATTCGACGTCGTCACGAACATGACATTGGACAGGTCGTACTCAACCTCAAGGTAGTGATCCATAAATGTCGAATTCTGCTCCGGATCGAGCACCTCCAACAGCGCGGAGGACGGATCGCCGCGAAAATCCATACCCATTTTATCAATCTCATCGAGGAGGAACAAAGGATTGGATTTCTTTGCCTTTTTCATCGACTGGATGACCTTGCCCGGCATCGAACCGATGTAGGTGCGGCGGTGCCCCCTGATCTCGGCCTCATCGCGCACACCGCCGAGTGACATACGGACGAACTCACGGCCGGTGGCCTTTGCAATGGACTTGCCAAGCGACGTCTTACCAACGCCGGGCGGCCCTACAAGGCAAAGGATCGGGCCACGCAGCTTATTGGTGCGCTGCTGAACGGCGAGATACTCAACGATGCGTTCCTTAACCTTGTCGAGGCCGTAGTGATCGGCATCGAGCACGCCCTGGGCGAAATTCAGATCCTTCTTGACCTTTGATTTCCTGCCCCACGGTATCCCGGTCAGCCAGTCCAGATAGTTACGCACCACTGTCGCTTCCGCCGACATGGGGCTCATCTGGCGCAGTTTCTTAAGTTCAGCTTCGGCCTTTTCGCGCGCCTCCTTGGAGAGTTTGGTATTGGCGATCTTTTCCTCAAGCTCGGCCATCTCATCGCGCTCTTCGCCGTCGCCAAGCTCCTTCTGAATGGCTTTCATCTGCTCGTTCAGATAATACTCGCGCTGGGTTTTTTCCATCTGGCGCTTGACCCGCGAGCGAATGCGCTTTTCCACCTGCAGCACGGAAATCTCGCCTTCCATCAGCGCATAGACCTTTTCAAGCCTTTCGGTCACGGACGGAATTTCAAGCAGTTCCTGCTTTTCGGATATCTTAATGGCGATATGAGCGGCAACCGTATCGGCAAGGCGGGCGTGATCGTCAATCTGACCGATGCTCTCGATGGCTTCCTGCGGAACTTTCTTGTTCAGCTTCACATAACTGGAGAATTGCGACACCACGGTGCGCGCCAGCGCCTCGGCCTCACCAGACTCATCGGCAATATCCGGCATCAACTCGACTTCGGCCTTAAAGAAGTCCGCCGTGCCGTCAAACTGCCGAATTCGCGCACGCTCATTGCCTTCGACCAGTACCTTCACCGTGTTGTCAGGCAGTTTCAAAAGCTGAAGTATGGACGCGACCGTGCCCACCTCATAAATGCCTTCAGGGCTGGGATCATCGTCAGCGGCATCTCGCTGGGCAGCGAGCAGGATCCGTGAATCCTCGCGCATGACCTCCTCAAGGGCTTTTATGGACTTTTCACGGCCGACGAACAGCGGCACGATCATGTGTGGAAACACGACGATGTCGCGCAAAGGCAGGACGGGAAACAGATTGCCACCGTCGGAGGATTCGGACTTCGTTACTGTGCTGTCGCTCATTTTGTCTTCTCAAACCTTTCGTTTCGGCCGCCGCTTTCACTCCGAATTTGGACTGATCCGCTCCTTGCATGCCGACCCCCAATACATGGGCAATCCTGCAACCATTATACAATGGTTTTAAGGCCGCTGGACCTGCGGCGCCTTGGCTCAGCCGGGCTTTGTACCACGAACAATATACGAGCTGTTGTGATTCGAGTTTGGAGTTTGCCCGGTTGTGAACAAAATGGCGTTTCCACAGGGTAAGTTCAAGGCCTTGAAACGTCCGCCTTGCAGACGTATCGGCTCACTCAATTCACTCGTTGAGCGCCCAATCATATCGCGTGTCGTGAATGTCGCCAGCCGTCTTAAGCTGGTGCGCACGTTCTGCGGATGCATATTTCAGGAGATGGCGCATCACGCCTTCCTTCGAATTGCCAAAGTCATAGGCAAACCACGAGTAAATCTTTGAAACCGTAACCCTGCCATTTCGAATGGACAGGCCGCGGGGACTGTTGACATATTGCTTTGCGCCAGCTGTCAGCATGTCATCCACGCTCGCGCCGGTAAATGCGTCCGGCTGCAAGTTGGGACAGCCAATAGACGCACAATTGACACCGTAATGGATGCGCGGATCTTTCCAGCCAGGACGCAGTATCTCATGCTCGATATTATCCAAGCTGAGCTTTTCACCCTCTACTTCAACAAGTTCCTTGCCCCATGGACCGTTGGCCAGCAGGCCGGAGATGTCGATATCCTTGATTGATTTGACGGGATAGTGCTGCAAGATCACCTGAACAGTCAGCGCATTATACAGGTTCAGCCAATATGCCAGCTGTTCGCTGCGCGAATAAGCCGTGATTTCCAGCGCCGCCAGGGACTTTATATATTCATCGAGCCGCTCCCGATCTTGCCGGGACACCTTTCCATAGCCAAACAGGTTCACGTCCTGCCTGCCCTTCGTCACATAGCGTTTCAGCAGGCTATCCCAAGTCGAGTGATCGATTTTTGCGGAGTTGGCATTGTCGTGGACTTCCCAGCCCTCCCACAGTTCGGGCGCCGAAGAGCGCCACGAAAAGCTGAAGCCGGAAACGGCAGCGAGCGTCAGGCACAACAGGCCAATCCTGGTCAATCTCGATAAAAGAAGTGAAGCGGTTGCCTGCATCTCAGTTTGATCTTTCTTGAGCGGGGTTGACGTCATGCGTAACGATGTGGTGCCCATACGCCCGGCTCAAGACACAAGTTCATCGCCGCGGACTGAATTATTTGTGAAGGCCAATTGATTTCTGACGCCGCCAAAAGCTCTCTATGTTCGGCAAACCAATTGCAACCGGTGACCTGCGGTCGCGCATCGAGGAAAACGAACCCATGAGATCATTTACCCGCACCCACCCGAAGTCTGTACTGGCCGGCATTGCTACCGCGCTGACCATTGGTATCGTATCGGTAAGCGGCGCGGCGTTGATCGGGGCCTCTCCGGCCGGAGCAGGTTGGCAGGCGGACCAGAACTGGAAGTCCATGGCCATTGACCAGAATACCGCCTACCAGAAGAAAAAGAAAAAGAAGAAGAAAAAGCGGACACGGCGCGGCAGCTTCCATGGCTAAGATCAGAACACCACCTGCGAGAATTTGAAAAATCCAGAACGTGTGGCAATGGCAGGCTGGTGGCTGACGGCAGGGGTTGTGCTGATCGCCTTCTCCCTCGCGCTGCGCCTTGCCGGGCCGGCTTTCGGCTATGACATTGAGGTCGGCGATATGCCGGTCGCCTGGTTCGTTGCAGGATACGTCGCGGCCGGTATCGTGTTCGTCTGCGCAGTGCCCCGTCTGATTCAACTCTCCGGTTCACAGCCCGCGGGGCGTTTTTCCTTCCTCCTGATTTGGGTCGTCTTGGCAGGATTGGTGATGCGCGCAGTGCAGTTCGGCGCCGAACCAATCCTGGAAGATGACTACAACCGGTACCTATGGGACGGTGCCCTGACGGCCAATGGCCTTAACCCGTTCACACACTCACCGGCGCACGTCACGGAAGGTCGCAATCTCCCTGCACCGATGGCAGCCCTTGCAACGGCTGGCGGACCGGTTTTGGAACGGGTCAATTATCCCGAGTACCGCACCGTCTACCCGCCAGTCGCCCAGGCAGCCTTCGCGGCGGCATATTTTATCAAGCCCTTCAGCCTTGATGGATGGCGTTTTGTGCTTCTCCTTGCCGATGCTGGTGTCTTGATCATGATTTTCACGTTGCTGCGGCAGGTCGGCCGATCCCCCCTGTGGGCCAGCCTCTATTGGTGGAATCCTGTGGTCGTGAAGGAACTGTTCAACTCTGCACATATGGAGCCGATTGTCCTCCTGCCGGTCCTGGCGGCGGTTTCACTGGCATGCGCCGCCAGACCGCTCCCCGCCTCGGCCATGCTTGCCATCGCGGCTGGTGCAAAGCTGTGGCCCGCTGTCCTTCTGCCCGGACTGGTGAGACCGTATCTGACCTCACCGCTGCGCTTGCTGGTTTATGGGCTGGTGTTCACTATTGTGGTCGGTGCTCTCGCCTGGCCGGTGGTCAGTTCGGGCCTCGACAGCTCGTCCGGCTTCTTGGCTTATGCCCAAAAATGGCAGGCCTCATCAGCCTTATTCATCATTGTGAAATGGCTCGCCGGGCAGTTTCATTCCGCCTTCGGTTTTGAAACAATCGGCCCTGACGTCATCGCACGCGCCATCGTCGTGGCCATTCTCGGCGCTTTCGTGCTTTGGCTGAACGCGGCAAGCCCCCCGGACAATCCGACCTGGATCAAGCGGTCCGCGGCGACAGTAGCAGTCTTGTTTCTGGTCAGTCCGACACAATTTCCCTGGTACTTCGTTTGGCTGGCGGCGTTCCTGCCGTTTCTCCCGATGCGTGGCCTGATCGCCATCACAGCACTCATTCCGTTGCACTACACCTTCTTTCATTTTGATCCACGCGATCAGGCGCAACTGTACCATAATGGGGCAGTTTGGCTGATCTGGCTGCCAGTGTGGAGCTTGCTGGCCTGGGACGTTGCCCGGCAGCACATTGGCCGCAAACGGAGCGAAGGCACCACCAAGGTGCAGGTGGAGTGACCCGATATGCGGCAAGGCAAAACTGTAAGCGTCATCATACCTGCGCTGAACGAGGAATACGCCATCGGTAAGGTCATTGCCGAAATTCCTGCCTGGGCGGATCTGATTGTCGTGGCAGACAACGGCTCGACAGATGGCACCGCACGGGCCGCCAAGGCAGCCGGCGCCGAAGTTGTCTCCCAGCCGAAGGGTGGCTACGGCGCGGCCTGCCTGGCCGGCATTGCACATGTCCACCAAAAGGCTGACATTATCGTGTTCGTGGACGGTGACTACAGCGACTACCCCGCCGACATGCACCGGTTGACCGATCCGATTGCCCATGACCAGGCGGATATGGTCATCGGCTCACGCCTACGCGGCAATGTCGAAGCAGGCGCCCTAACGCCGCAACAACGGTTCGGTAACATGCTTGCCTGTTTTCTGATCCGGCTGTTCTGGGGGGTGCGCTTCACGGACCTGGGACCATTCCGAGCCGTGTCCGCCACGGCATTGGAACGGCTGGACATGAAGGACCAAGCCTTTGGCTGGACCGTCGAAATGCAGGTGCGCAGCGCCCAGCTTGGTTTGCGGGCGCTTGAGGTGCCAGTCGACTATCGCCGCAGGATCGGCGTGTCCAAGATATCGGGGACGATCAAGGGTACTTTCCTGGCTGGTAAGGCCATTCTGGGCGTGATTATCCGGTCGGCATTGCGACGTAGTAGCCCCCGCCAATCCAGCGTCAAAACACACCCGCCGGCCTTGTGAGCCGGCAGGTCAACTCGAAAACACCGGGAAAAGGTCTTATGCGGACGCGGAGTCCTTGGCAGCGGTCTGCTCGTCCTTGTCGGAATAGATCAACAACGGCTTGGCTTCGCCAAATACCACATCCTTGGATATGACCGCCTCTTCGACACCCGTCATGCCGGGCAGGTCGAACATGGTGTCGAGCAGAATACCCTCCATGATGGACCGCAGCCCTCGAGCGCCGGTCTTACGTTCGATCGCCTTTTGAGCAATGGCGCGCAAAGCGTCTTCCTTAATGGTCAGCGAGACGTCTTCCATTTCAAACAAACGCTGATACTGCTTTACCAACGCGTTCTTGGGTTCGGCCAGGATCTGCATCAAGGCCGCCTCGTCGAGGTCTTCCAGGGTGGCAATGACGGGCAAGCGTCCGACAAACTCCGGAATCAGACCGAACTTCAAAAGGTCTTCCGGCTCCAAACTCCGAAGAATTTCACCCGTGCGCCGGTCATCTTCATCGCGCACCTCAGCTGCAAAACCGATGCTGGTTCCCTTGCCGCGCTGGTTGATAATCTTATCAAGGCCGGCGAACGCACCACCGCAGATAAACAGAATGTTGGTTGTATCAACCTGCAGAAATTCCTGCTGGGGATGCTTGCGGCCACCTTGCGGCGGTACAGAAGCAACGGTGCCCTCCATAATCTTCAACAGGGCCTGCTGCACGCCTTCGCCTGAAACATCACGGGTAATTGACGGGTTGTCGGCCTTGCGGGAAATCTTATCGACTTCATCGATATAGACGATACCGCGCTGTGCGCGCTCAACGTTGTAGTCAGCAGCCTGAAGCAATTTCAGGATGATATTCTCAACGTCTTCACCGACATAACCCGCTTCGGTCAAAGTCGTCGCGTCGGCCATGGTAAACGGCACATCGAGGATCCGCGCCAGCGTCTGTGCCAGCAATGTCTTGCCGCATCCGGTCGGACCAACGAGCAATATGTTCGATTTCGCCAACTCAACGTCGTTGTTTTTCTGGGCGTGGTTCAGGCGCTTGTAGTGATTGTGCACTGCTACAGACAGAACACGCTTGGCCTGTGCCTGACCAATCACATAATCATCAAGGACACGGCAAATCTCCGTCGGTGTCGGCACGCCGTCACGAGACTTCACCAGCGAGGACTTGTTTTCCTCGCGAATGATATCCATGCACAGCTCGACGCATTCATCACAGATGAACACTGTCGGTCCCGCAATGAGCTTACGCACCTCATGCTGGCTCTTGCCGCAGAAGGAGCAGTAGAGGGTATTCTTGCTGTCGCCCCCACTTGCCTTGCTCATAAATTCTCCTTGGCCACTAAACTGCTGTCTGTCATGTCAATGGCGTGAACCAAAACCAGACGCCTTTTATCCACATGTACCTGCCTTGGACCAAATCAGCAACTTTCATGCCGATTGGCGCAACACATCGCCGCACCGACCCCTTTTACCGGGAATCCGCAAAAAGGCCCGGAAATCATCTGAGCATGGTCAGTCATGGTTAATCAACCGTTGATTGACCGCAAGTCTTTGCCCCCATGCTCAACGTAAGTTTACCAGCCCAGACCCGTTTTAGATCACTCATCCGACGGTTCAGGCCGCTTGTCGATCACCTGATCCACAAGACCGAAGTCCTTGGCGCCCTCTGCCGTTAGGAAGGTATCGCGGTCCAGCGCCTTTTCAATTGCATCCAGTTTCTGACCAGTATGCTTGACATAGACCTGGTTGAGCCGCGATCGCAACTCAATGATCTCCTTGGCGTGGCGTTCAATGTCAGAAGCCTGTCCCTGGAACCCGCCGGACGGCTGATGCACCATGACCCGGGCGTGCGACAGGGCAAAGCGCATGTCCTTTTCGCCGGCGCACAGCAACAGCGAGCCCATTGACGCTGCCTGGCCGATCACCGTGGTGGACACCGCCGGCCTGATGAACTGCATCGTGTCATAGACCGCCATGCCTGACGTCACGACGCCGCCTGGAGAGTTAATGTACATGGCAATTTCTTTTTTGGGGTTGTCGGCCTCCAGAAACAGAAGCTGGGCAACCACCAGCGTGGCCATATGGTCCTCCACGGGGCCGGTCACAAAGATGATCCGCTCCTTCAAAAGACGGGAATATATGTCGAACGCCCGTTCTCCGCGGTTGGTCTGCTCAACCACCATTGGGACGAGCGTGTTCATATATGTATCGGCCGGATCGCGCATGATTTCCTCTGGAACAGTCGTTTAACAGGCTGACGGCGTACGCATAGTTCAACAGGCGATGCCGTGATTCGCCACTTCGTGGATGCCCTTACATAAGCGACGTTTCGACGAACTGAAAGGGGTCAAAGTTCGTCATGCCGCAGCCAGCCATTTCTTAAGACTTTCAGTCCATTTTTAGGCAATCAGTCAAGCTCCGCAGGCTGCGGTTCTTCAGGTGGTCCAAAATTCAGCACGCAGCCCAGACATAGATGAGGCTCTATCAACTATGACCGGCGAAACCGCGAAGACGCCCAAACAACGCGTATCGGAACTGGAAGCTGAACTTGCTCGCACGAAAGGGCAACTCGCCGCAGCCACATCGCGTATGGAAGACTTCGCAAAACAGGCAGATTGCTGGTTCTGGGAAACCGACGAGCATCACCGCTTCGTGTACTTTTCAGAAAATGTCGAAGCCTTATGCGGGCACGCGGCCAGCGAAAACATCGGCGTCAGCCGCAGGGACTTCGCCAAACTCATGGGTGATGATTCCGCCTGGCAGCAGCATTTGGACGACCTCGACAACAGACGACCGTTCAAGAACTTCCGCTATACCAGACTCGATAAGAAAGGCGACCTTCAATATCTCGTGACCAGCGGCTGGCCGGTCTTCGATCAAAATGGGAAATTTCAAGGTTACCGGGGCGCGGCGCGCGACGAAACCGAAGAAGCCATTGAAAGAGCGAGGGTGCGCTCTTTGGAAGCCGACCACCTAAAGGCCATCGAGCTTCAACGCGACCAGCTGCAGCGGCGCACGGAGGATTTTGCCGCTCAAACCGAATTCTGGTTCTGGGAAACCGACAGGAACTATATCTTTTCCTACCTGTCGGACAATGTGCGCACCCGGGGCAGCATAGATCCGGCAGAGATCATTGGCACGAGCCGCCTCGAACTGGCGCGCAACAATAAAGACGAAGCCATCTGGAGCCAACATCTCGACGACCTGGAGAACCAAAGGGCGTTCGAGGGTTTCAGGTATGTGAGAATCGGTTCGGATGGCCGGCCACGTCACCTGGTTATCAGCGGATGGCCGACATATAACAAGGATGGCGAGTTTCGAGGCTTCCGGGGCACCGGCCGCGACGAAACCAAAGAGGTCGAGGACCGCAACAAGCTCGCCGCCAGGGAGCATGCGCTGCAGGAAGAAAACCGGCGAAAGTCGAAAGAGCTGGAGTTGGTGCTCGGAAACCTGTCGCAGTCCGTGCTGTGGTTTGACCAGGACGGGTCCCTTAGATTTCACAATCCACGCGCCAGCGAACTCCACCAGTACAGCGAAGATGAAATTGCCGCATGCAAGTCCATGTACGATTATTGCCGGCTTCTGGCACACAAGGGCGAACTTGGAGATGGGGACGAAGAAGAGCTCGCCCGGCAACACATGGCTTGGCTGTCGGAAGGATATGAAACCAGCACCAACAAACGGCTGCATCTCGTCAGGCAGGACCGGCACTTGCGAACCCGGATGGTCAAAATTCCGGCTCATGGCATCATCATCACGCATGTCGACGTCACCAAAGAAGTCCTTACGGAGATGCGGCTGGAAGATGCTTTGTCAAACGCGGCGCGGCAGGCAAAGCACATCAAGCGGCAGCGCAACGACCTGCAGATGATCCTGGACAACCTGTCACAGTCGGTCATGTGGTTTGACGGATCCAGGACGCTCAAGCTACGCAACACGCAGTCCGCTGAAGTGCACGGTTTCGACGATCAAACCTATTCGCGGGTCTTGTGCCTGGAAGACCATTTGATGCTTCTTGCCGAAAGAGGTGACCTGGTAGGACAGTCCGATTACGCCGGAAATCTTGAAAGCCTGGTCAAGGATCGTGCCGAATACTTCTTCAGGGAACTGGATGGTGTGGAGAATTTCCGCATCTATCTTCCCTCCATTGACCGTCACCTGCAGGTCCGACTTACCTGCACACCAGACGGCGGACGGCTCCTCACGCAGACTGATATCACTGACGAGATCGCCGCAGAGGCCGAAATCGAAAAGCAACGCAACGATCTGAAGATGATCGTCGACAACATGTCACAGTCGGTCATGTGGTTCGACAAGAACAACAAGCTGTTGCTCAAAAATCCGAAGGTATTGGACATTCACGGATTCAGCGAAGAAGAATACGCATCCGTCGAAACGCTCTACGATCATCTGATGCTGCTCGCCAAGCGCGGGGATCTCGCGCAAATGTCGGGAGATTCGAACGCCAAGGACCTTGATGAACTTGTCCGCAACCGCATCGCATTCCTGTGCGCGGCCGCTGGTGACAGTCTGAGTTTCTACACGTATCTCACAGGTTCCGGCCGTCACGTACACGTCAGAAATATCGGAACGCCCGATGGCGGCCGGCTGATCACCCATTCTGATATCACCGCGGAATTGACTGCCCGAAACGAAATAGAAGAACAACGCAACGAATTGCAGACCGTCCTGGACAACCTCACACAGTCGGTCATGTGGCTGGACAAGGATCGCAACATCCGCTTGAAGAACCGGCGCGCAGCGGAAGTACACGGGTTCACAGCGGAAGAATATGCCCATGTTCGAAACTTCAAGGAACACGTCACGCTGGTCGCCAAGCGTGGAGACCTTGGGGAAGCCCGAGACGAAGACGAACTTCGGTTGCTGATCAAGGAACGGCTCGACCTGCTGTGCTATGACGGCATTGAGCCCAAGAACTTGAAGATTCACTTTCCCTCGATCGGCCGCTCGATCCAGGTGCGCGTCTCACCCCTGCCGGACGGCGGTCGCATTCTTGCGCAAATCGATGTCACCGAACAGGTGCGCGCCGAACAAGGGCTCGAACGCGCCCGCTTGGAGCTTGAACAGGCAAACGAGTTCCTGGAAGAGCGTGTCGAAGAGCGCACACGAGAATTGAAGGACCTGCAATCATCGCTGATCGCCGCCGAGCGACAGGCGACCTTGGGCAAGTTGACAGCAAGCCTCAGTCACGAGTTGCGCAATCCGCTGAACGCCCTGAAAACAACGCTCTATGTCATTCGCTCCAAGCTCGGCAACCAGCCAAATCTCGAAAAGGCATTCGAACGCTCCGAGCGCACCATCCAGCGCATGACCAACGTTCTAACCGACTGTTACGAATACACGCTTGCAACCGAAATCACGGCAAAACCTGTAGATCTGTACAAGGTCGTCAGCAATGATGTGAGCACATACAGCTTCGCGGAGAACATAGATATTCACATCGATGTTCCAGAAATGGGATGCGAGGCAAACGCCGATGCGACCGCGCTCAGGAACGCTCTTCACAAAGTGCTCACAAACGCCACACAGGCCGTGTTGGAAGACAAGGATGCTGACGGCACAGGGAAGATCTATGTCAGTGCCGAGGTCGTGGGCGACCGTTTTGAGATCATCGTGACCGACACAGGCCATGGCATGGACGAAGAGACCCGCGCCAAGGCCTTGGAGCCACTATTCTCAACTCGTGGGTTCGGCGTTGGTCTTGGATTGCCAATCGCCCGGCAGATTTTCACCCGGCATGGTGGTGATGTCGAGATCACCACGGAACAGAACAAAGGCACCACCGTATTGATGTGGCTGCCCATCAGCGGGCAAGGCAAGCAGCAAGAGGCGGCATAACAGGCACACGCCCTGCCGCCCGCCTCACCCCCAAGGGTCAACGGGTCCCTGACGGCCCTCTCCTTCAGTCCTGCGTCTCGTTTTCGTCTGCTGCGGCTTTCTTCGCGGGCTTTTTGGCCGCCTTTTTCGCAGGTTTCTTGGCGGCGGCCTTCTTTGCAGGTTTCTTATCGCCATCCTGGTCCGGATCGTGGTCAGGATCGTCAATGAGCTTCATCATCTCTTCACGCGAGACCGACTTTTCGTTGATCTTCGACTTTTCGGCAATGTGGGTAACGACCTTCTGTTCGAAGATCGGCCCGCGCAGCTCGATCATCGCATCGGGATTGTTGCGGTAGAAGTCAAACACCTGCTTTTCCTGACCCGGGAACTGCCGCGCCCGCTCCATCAGTGCCTGCTGCATTTCCTCTTCGGAGACCTGGATACCGGCCTGCTCACCGATTGTGCCCAGCACCAACCCAAGGCGCACGCGGCGCTCGGCAATTTCGTTATATTCTTTCCTGGCGTCTTCTTCGGTCGTGTTGTCGTCCTCGAAGGTCTGCTTTTGCTGCTCCATCTCCCTGGTCAGCGCAGCCCAAATCTGATTGAACTCGGCCTCAACAAGCTTTTCCGGCAACTCAAAGCGGTATTTCGTGTCGAGCGTGTCGAGCACGTCCCGCTTCAATTTCATTTCCGTCATCTTCGAAAATTCCGAGCCAACCTGCTCGCGCACCATGTCCTTCAACTTGGCGAGGTCCTCAATGCCAAGGCGCTGGGCCAGTTCGTCATCGACCTCGGCCTCCTTCGGGCCCTCAACTTCCGTGACGGCCACAGAAAACTCCGCGTCCTTGCCCGCCAGAGTGCTTTCCGCATAGTCGTCGGGAAATGTGACTTTGACCACCACGTCATCGCCCACCTTGGTCCCTACAAGCTGGTCCTCAAAACCTGGAATGAAGCTGTTCGAGCCCAGTTCCAGTGGCACACTCTCTGCTGAGCCGCCCTCGAACTCCGTGCCATCGACGCGCCCAACGAACGAGATGATCACCCGGTCGCCGGCTTCGGCCTTCGCACCTTCGGCACGCGGTTCGAAGTCGCGATACTGATTGGCGATCGCCGTCAGCGATTCTTCGACGTGCTCATCGCTCACATCGACCTGAAAACTGTCAAACTCCAGTTCTGAGAAATCATCGACGGCAACGGTTGGAACAATCTCGAATGTCATTGTGTAGGACAGATCGGATTCACCATCGATCACCGATTTGATTTCCTGCTCGTCCTCGGTGAGCCCGATCTCGGGCTGGTAAGCAGGTTTCAGGTTCTGCTGGACCAACGCTTCCTTGGAGCTGTCATCAAGGGTCTGTTGCACCACCTCGGCCATGACCGACTTACCATAGATCTTCTTGAGGTGATTGACCGGAACCTTGCCTGGGCGAAAGCCCGGAATTCGGGCACTGGCCGCCATTTCACCCAACCGGGTCATCATCCTTTGTTCCAACTGCGCTGCCGGAATAACCACCTTCAA
>JANQIR010000162.1 GCA_028282065.1 Aestuariivirgaceae bacterium | reverse complement strand
AAGCCCGGTATGACGAATTGCGTTGAACCATTTCTTTGCATTTGCAACCTGACCGCGTAAAGTGCCTGCGGGATCAGCGCAAGGCTGATTCTGGGGCGTGACAACCCCTCCCGTAGCGGCTGGCATCAGCCGCAATGATGCCTCCTCGACCATTTTTGGTCCCTGTCGGGCGTTCCGCCCTTCTCGCCTTTTCTTATGATCGGGGAGGCATTGGCGCATGTCCAGAGCTTCGGCTTAAAGGCCAATGCGGCTGTCTACGGGCGGCTTGTCAACTCCCCGATCGCCAGAGAGTTTTGTCCAGACGGCAGGCTTTCTGGCGGTCATTTCACTTTAGAAACGGCAATGATCCGGGGAGAAAACCGCAATGCCACACAAACCGTCTTATCAAGCTCTGATCGAAGAAGAATGGATCGGTGTCGATCCGGCAAAAATGGCACAAAGCCTGCTGAATGGCTTTGGCCGCGAGGCTGCAGCCGAATGCCTGCTGCGGGCCTATCTGGCCGAGCACTGGGGCGCACCGGAAGGCACGGATTTCTGGCTGGATGTATTCCTGCGGGTTCGGCTTGGCGCAATCGCCCAGCTGGATAGCGGAAGATCCTAGGTCCCTGTCGCAGCTTACGCCGCTCCACGCCTTTTGTTGCCGGCATGACGGTTCAAGAGGTATGACCGGAACACACATAACCGTCATCCCGGACAGCGGCCAGCCACTGGTTGGCCGCGTGATCCGGGAACCAGATGTGAGTCAACAATTTGGCGCGGCCGCCCAACTGGATACCGGAAGATCTTTAGTCCCTGTCGCGGCGTTCCTTTTCGCTCACGCCAGTCCGGCGTGCGCCGGGCGGCTCCGCGGGGGCGGCCGGGCCGGCGCGCGGTCGCGCTTGCCTCGCTGCGCTCGGAGCGTCCTCACCTTTTGTTGCCCGGCATGACGATTCAGGAGCGGACAGGGATATAACAAAGAGGCGCGGAGGGCGGAACGCCCGACCGGGAAGTCAACAAGGAGACAGAAACTGGTACAGACTACCCCCTATTCACCACCTCCGTGGAGAACCCGGCCATCTTGGAATAACCCTTCACGATGGCCTCAAGCTCCCGGTGCGTGGCAACATCGTGCAGATTGTCAAAACCCTCCGGCGCTCGGGAATCCACCAGATCGATCACCCGTTCGGGACCGCCGGCGCGGTTTGTCTTGACAATTTCCGCCGTCATGGGCAGGCGTTCGGCTTCATAGGCCTTAAGCGCGGCGGTTACGCTGTCCTCGGTCGCCAACAACCGGGCAAGGCACCGGGCGTCGAGTATGGCCTGGGACGCGCCGTTCGATCCCACCGGATACATCGGGTGCGCTGCATCGCCCAGAAGCGTGACCCGCCCGAAGCTCCATTGCGGGACCGGGTCGCGGTCGCACATGGGAAACTCGTAGAACTCCTGCGTTGCACCGATCAGGGCCATCGGGTCGAGCACATTGAGTGAGAACCTGTCTTCCACGAAGGGCAAAAGGTCTTCCAGCCGGCCCTCACGGTTCCAGTCCTCACGCCGGGGAGGCGGCCTGGAACCATCGCCCAGCTTTGCCGCGACGGCCCAGTTCATCAAAACCTTGTCCGGATCCTTGGTGGCGCGCGAGATCGGGTAAAGCACCAGTTTGGCGTCCATGCCTCCGGCAATCACCATGGTGTCTCCGGTCAGGAAGGGCGGCCACTCGGTAGCGCCGCGCCACAGCATGATGCCGTTCCAGGCGGGCGGGCCCTCATCGGGGTAGAACCGCGACCTGACCGTGGAGTGGATGCCGTCGGCAGCGATCAGCAGATCGGCACGGCGCTCGACCGTCTGGCCGTTCAGGCGGTTGATGAAGCTTGCCACGACCGCCTTGTCCGTTTGCTCGAAACCGGCAAGCTCGTGGCCGACATGGACGGCGTCTTCCGATATGCGTTCGGCGACTGCCTGATAAAGCACACCCTGCAATTTGCCGCGGTGAATTGAGAATTGCGGGAACTCGAAGCCGGCATGCAGACCGCGCAGGTCGCGCCAGATCTCCTGGCCGTGGCGGTTCTGGTAGATCAGTTCATAAGTGCGGATGCCGACGCGGTCGAGCGCGTCAAGCAATCCCAGGTCCGCAAGTTCCTTGATGGCGTGCGGCAGGGTGTTGATGCCGACGCCAAGTTCGTGGATCTCATTGGAACGTTCGAATATCTCGCAATTGATGCCCTTCTGATGCAGGCTCAATGCGGTTGCCAGTCCACCAATTCCACCCCCGGCAATAAGCACTTTCATACGGCACCTCTAATCAAATCACGGCCCGACCAGCCGGCGCGGACAGGCCGGGAGGCATACCGACCTCCCTGCCCAACGCCATTGCCCGGCTGGCTTCAAGCCTACATCTTGCAGTCAGCGGCAAACGGATCGACCAGATCGTCGAAGACCTTGGTCACGACGTTCTGCACCCATTTGCCGTCAGAGCCCTTGACCACCTCGCGCATGTAGAAATCCTGCACCGGGAAGTGGTTGCTGCCATAGGCGTAGCCGCCGCGCACCGACTCGTAGCTGGCGCTCTTGAAGGCGGCCCGCAGGCCGTCCTTATCGTCGAGATTGCCCTTCACGGCGGTTACGCCCGAGTTGATCAGGTTGATCGCGTCATAGGCCTGGGCGGCATAGAAGCTCGGATAGCGGTTGTGCTTGGCCAAAAAGTCGGCAACGAACTTCTTGTTCTTCGGATTGTCGAGGTCGGGGCTCCACTGCATGGTGTCGAGCGCACCCATGACGCCCTCCATATTTGCCGCCTGGAACTTCGGCAGGGAAATGCCGTCGACCGTGAAGACGGTGAACAGCGGCATTTTCTTGTTAAGGCCGGACTGCTGGTATTGCTTGATGAAGGCACCGCCTGCCTTGCCGGGATAAAACACATAGATCGCCTCGGCACCGGAGGCTGATGCCTTGGCCAGTTCGGCAGAGAAATCCAGCTGGGCATCCTTGCCCCATTTGGTGAAGTCCTTGCCCTTCACTTCGCCCTTGAAGGTACGTTCCATGCCGGCGACCATGTCCTTGCCAGCGGCGTAGTTGGGCGCCATGACGTAGATCGACTTCACGCCGCGCTTGTTGAGCACTTCGCCAAGCGCCATGGGCACCGTGTCGTTCTGCCACGAGGTGGAGAAGAAGTTCTCATGGCAGGCCTTGCCGGCCATGCTGGAATGACCTGCATTGGCACCGATCAGGAAGGTGCCCGAATCCAGGATCGTCTTGCGCGAGGCAAGCAGCACGTGGCTCCAGATAATGCCGGTGACGAAATCAACCTTGTGCTGTTTGACCAGCTTGTCGGCCGCCTTCTTGCCGATATCCGGTTTGAAGCCGTCGTCCTCGACAACCAGTTCCACGGACTTGCCGGCCATCTTGCCGCCAAGGTGCTCCAGGGCCAGGGTCATGCCCTTGAGCTGCTCGTCACCCAGGATCGCAGCTGGCGTCGTCACCGTGGTGATCACACCGATCTTGATGCTATCGGCACCGAGCGCCGTCGTCGCGCCCAGGGCCAGGGCCAACGCGGCCATGGTCATTTTCTTGAACATTCACGTCCCTCCGTTTGACACTTTTCTTGTTTAATCAGACAGATAAGCTGCCGATACCGACGAGCATGGCATATCGGCACGGCGATGCAATCACCCTCTTCACTCGGTATTGCCTATGGTTACCTCGATGGGATCAAGACCATCGACGCTTCCGGTCAGCACGTCGCCGGACCTGACCGCGCCGACGCCGGCCGGCGTTCCGGTCATGATCAGGTCGCCTGCCCGCAAGTGCATGGAATGGGAAATCATCGACAGCATTTCGGGAACCGACCAGATCAGATCGGCGATGTCTCCCGTCTGGCGGCGTTCGCCGTTAACGTCGAGCCAGATCTCTCCGGAGGTGATTTCGCCGGTCTCGGCAACCGGCACCACCGGCCCGCACGGTGCGGACAGATCGAAGGCCTTGCCCCAGTCCCACGGGCGGCCCATGTCTTTGGCCACCTGCTGCAGGTCGCGGCGGGTTAAATCAAGACCGACCGCATAGCCCCAGATGAGCTGTGACGTATCCGCTTCTGCAACCTTGAAGGCGTCCTTGCCGAGCGCGACGATCAGCTCGATCTCATAGTGCAGGTTCGAGGTCTCGGGCGGATAGGGAACCGTGCAGGGCGCGTCGGCGACGGCATCGGCCGGCTTGGTGAAAAAGAACGGCGGCTCGCGGTCCGGGTCCTTGCCCATCTCGCGGGCGTGGGCTGCGTAATTGCGCCCGACACAGAAGATCCGGCGTACCGGAAACCGGTCAGTTGAGCCCTTGACGGCAAGGGACGGGTGTGGCGGTGCTGGAAAAACATATCCCACGGCGATTTCTCCCTCTTGTCTTTGCTGACGCGGCCCGTTCAGGCGTTGCCGCGGTCTTCGCGCCAGAGCCCGAGTTTTTCCTGCACCGGTCGGTCAGAGTAGCTGAACAGGACCGAATCCTCGGCCACCTCATGGCTGACAGGATACCAGCTCGGCGCAACGAAGATATCGCGCGGCCGCCATTTCATGGTGTGATCGCCAACGGTCGTCATACCTTCACCCTCAACGCATACGAACACCGTGGCGTCGGTCGAACGGTAGCGCTGGGTAGTGAACCCCTTGGGTAAGAGCTGCAGGAACGTGCCGATTGTCGGCATGGCAAAACCGCCGGTCGCCGGATTGACGTAGCGCATCTTGAGGCCGTGGCAGGCATCCCAGTCACCGGTCCGGCGCATGGTTTCCAGGGCCGCGCGGCTGCGCTCGTAAGGATAGTTGAAGACAGGCGATGTCGGGCCTTGCGCCTCGTGGTCGACCGGCAAGAGCCCCTCGCCATATCGGGCAAGCGCGTCACCGTCCGGCCGGCTGACCGGTTGTTCGTCCTGGCCGAGCCGTTCGACGAAGGAGGCATCGAAGAACTGCACTATGGGAATGTCGAGACCGTCCAGCCAGACCATCGGTTCATCGGACAGATTGCCATGGTCGTGCCAGGCCCAATTGGGCGTGATGACGAAATCGCCCGGTTCCATAAGCGTGCGCTCGCCACCGACGGCAGTGTGGGCGCCGTGGCCTTCCAGCACAAAGCGCAGTGCAGACTGGGAATGACGATGAGCGGGTGCCACCTCGCCCGGCATAACGAGCTGCAGGCCGGCATAGAGCGATGTGGTGATCCTGGATTGGCCGCGTAGGCCGGGGTTCTCGAGGATCAGGACCCGGCGTTCGGCTTCCTTCGCCGATATCAGCGAGCCGGACTCCATGACGGCCGGGCGCACCTCGTCATAGCGCCAGATATGCGGCTGGCACCCGCTCTTGGGTTCGGGTGTGATCAGTGCACCCATCACCGACCACAAGGGTGTCATGTTTTGCGGATCGATGCGGTCGTAAAACGCCCGGCGTTCGGGTGTCTCCTCAGCGGTGTCTGCCATGCCGATGTCCTACAAGATCTGGGCTCCGGTATCGTCGACGCCCGAATAGAGCCATTTCATGCCCTGATATGCCTGTTCCGGCTGCCTTGAGCCAAGCATCATAGCACGCAGTTCGGCAACCGGGCCTGCCGCATGGTAGATGTCGCCATAGAGCCGGGCGGTCATCTGCACCCGCGCGGTGCGCAGGTAGCGCTGTGACTGGTAGGCCTGGAAGGCCGAAGCGAAGTCGCCACCTGCCTGCTCGACCCGGTTGGCCAGGCAGACGGCATCCTCGATCGCCATGCACGCGCCTTGCGCAAGATACTGCAGCATCGGATGGGCCGCATCTCCCAGCAGCGTGATACGGCCGTTGGTCCAGTTCCCGACCGGTTCGCGATCGCACAGGACCCACATGCGCCAGGCTTCGATCTTTTCCAGCATGCCGAGCACACCTTCGTGCTGACCGGTGAAGCGCTCGCGAAGTTCGGCGATGTCGCCATAGACATCCCAGCCTTCCTCGTAGCGGTCGGAATGAAACACCGATACCAGGTTGAAAATCTCACCCTTGTGCAGAGGATAGTGCACCAGGTGGGTTTTGGGTCCGGCCCACAGGATGACCGTGTTCTTGCGGTTGATGTCCGGCACCTCCGGTGTGTCCAACACTGCGCGATAGGCGATATGGCCGGACACCCTCGGCTTGCCGTCGGCGACGATATGCTGGCGCACCGTCGACCACAATCCATCGGCACCGATCAGAGCCACACCGTCCAACCGGCCGCCATCGCTCGTACTGACCCGCACGTGTGTTCCCAGATCCTCCATGCCGGTGACAGAAACATCCGTGGACAGCTGCACGAAGTCTGTCGCTTCACACAGGTCCAAGAATACCTTGTGCAGGTCAGGGCGGTAAATCACACCGTAAGGGTACTGAAAGTGGTCCATGAATTCCGGCGTGTTGACCGGTATGCAGGTCACCTGTTCACCGCTCAGACCGTCCATCATCACCAGAGCATCGGGGTAGACCACGGTCTCATCAATCGCCTCGGTCAGCTCCAACCGGTCGAACATGCGAAACACGTTCGGCCCCAACTGAATGCCGGCACCGACTTCCCCGAATTCGGCAGCCTGTTCCAGAACATGGACATCATGGCCCTTGCGGCTCAATGCATAGGCCGCCGCAAGCCCGCCAATGCCGCCTCCGGCAATCAGGACCGGTAAATCTTCTGTTCGACCCGTCATGCGGTTCTCCGTCTGTATTGCGCCATGAACCCCGGCGCCATGCGTTCGAGCCGTGCCGGATCGACCCGGCCGGAGCGTCCGATGTAGTTCATGGCAAACTCGTAAGGGTCCAGGTCCATATGCTGCGAAAACGCTTCATACCATGCCGCGCTCTTGTCGGCGCCGGCAAGGATCTTGTCCAAGACCGGCTTACGCCGGGCCTGATAGTCAGCCAGGGCATCAGCAATGTCGGGGTATTCGCGTAAGGCCGTCGCCAATGCGATGGCATCTTCCATGGCCAGCCGGGTGCCGGAGCCTATGGAGAAATGGGCGGTGTGCAGCGCATCGCCGATGAGCACGCGGTTGCCCGACGACCAGCGCGCGTTGCGGATCACCGGGAACCTGCGCCAGTGTGAATTGTTGGACATAAGCTTTGCGCCGGACAGGGTGGCCGAAAAAACCTGTTCGCAAAAGGTGCGGGTCTCGCCGTCATCCATCTGTTCAAACCCGGCAGCCTGCCAGGTCTGCCCGGACGTTTCGACGATGAACGTGCTCAAGTCCTTTGCGTAGCGGTAGTGATGTGCCGTGAAGCGTCCGTCCGTTGTTTCCACGAATGTCTGGGTGAGGGTGTCAAACGGCTGCCTGGTGCCGTACCAGATGAACCTGTTAGTGAGAAAACTTTGAGTCGAGCCGAAACCTTGCGGGTTACTTTGCCGGATCAACGAGTTGACGCCGTCGGCACCGATAGTAAGATCGTATACGTCTTCTTCAGGCACTTTATCCAGGCGATGGCGGTAGGTGAGTTGAATACCTACCGATTCGGCTCGCTGGCGTAACAGCTGCAACAGTTCCAGC
Source organism: Aestuariivirgaceae bacterium (assembly GCA_028282065.1). Lineage (GTDB taxonomy): Bacteria > Pseudomonadota > Alphaproteobacteria > Rhizobiales > Aestuariivirgaceae > JANQIR01. The sequence continues at coordinate 10,949 of JANQIR010000162.1, read as the reverse complement.
CGGCCGATAGCGGAAAACCCCATGCCATCGATGGTGACGCGTTCGCCACGATGCACCACGGTGAGATCATGCCAGTGTTCCATGGCGGGGGTGATCAGACCGTGGGTTTCCGGGTCATCGGCTTTCAGAAAGTCGAGCGCTGTGTCGGACAGCACCACGCCGAAGCCAAAGGTCGCACCGGGTGGGTCCTGCTCGAAGACATCTATCGTAGCGCCGGGGTGATCGCGTTTCAGCAGGTAGCTGACATAGAGCCCGGCCGGACCTGCGCCAACGACCGCAACCCGCATGGCACCCCCCGGCCTACCGATCCAACACGGAGCGGATTTCGACCAGATTTGCGCGGACCCGCAGAATGTAGAAGCCGATGGTGGTGAGATGCGTCGGCATGATCCAGCCGTCCTCCCTGCCATTGGAGATAATGAAGGGATCAAGGATCACGGCGGACGCAATCTGGTCTTCCATGTTGTCCCACAAGGGGCCGAGCCTGCGCTTTTCAATGACATCGCGGAAGTCGACGCGGGCCGCCTGCATCAGGCCGCGATAGGCATAGAGCTGGCCAAGCGCAAACATGAACTGGTTGTCGGCATGGACATCGAACCAGCCGGCATCGCTGCGCTCGGCCTGAGACTTGATCGCCGCGGAGGTCGCGCCAATGTCCTTGGCGATGCGGTCCATGAACTGCAGCAGGTTGTCGGCACGGGCATCGAAGGTGGCGTTGCATTTCTCCAGCCGATCGTTGAAATCGCCAAGATGGGCAATCGCGGTGCGGTACCAACTCGGCGATGTGGTGGTCGGGCCGAACGGCCGGTTCGAATACGGATTGAAGTACCAGGTGTATTCATCGAACTGGACAGCGCCACGCGCGTTCTGCAGCGCCTCGTCGACCTGGGAAGTGCCGCGAATGCGGCCAAGCGTATCGGTCAATTCTACAGTTGTGCGGGTGATCGCCTGGTGCACGCCACGCTGGAAGCTGGCCTTGTTGTCGAGCCAGGGCGTGTCATCCCACGCCAGACCGAACAGGCCGCCCTTATATTGCGGCATGGCGGAAATCCAGCTGTTCTGATTGACATTGAAGTCGATCAGGTAGGACGTGATATCGACGATGGCCGAACGCCCGCAGGTGCGCGTCGTGTCCGTGCCACCTTCGGCGGCCACCTGTTCGCCGGCGGCAATCTTGCGGTCCTGCAGTTTGAACTGGGCGGCATAGTCCACATCGAAATTGCGGATGTAGATCGCCATCCAGAAGAAGTAGACGTAGGGGATCAGCAGAAGAAGAACGATGACCAGGATGGCCGAACGGATGATCCAGCCGGAGCGCTGGTAGAACCGGTAGGTCGCGGTAAAAGGCGCAATGACCGCACGGATCAGTGCGGCGAACCAGCCCCAGATCGCGGCCATCGTCCGCTTTACCCACTCGAAAAACGGATCCAGCACTGTCTAACCCTCCGCACCTTCCAATAGAATATCCCAATAGCCCTGACGGTCGGAAAAATAGTCCGTCTTGATCACCTGCACAGCATATTCCTTCATGTTCTCCGGATAGCCCTTGTAGTCGGCATAAAAGCCTTCCTTGTTGACCGCATAGCGCTGCACGAAGTCATACTTCGAAAACTCAGACAAGAGCCGGTTGACCAGCACGCAATCGGCGTGGGCCGGACTTGCCCGCATGATCTGCAGGACCAGGGCAAGGCTGGTGTTGCGAACCGGCGGGGTGGTCCGGTTCATCAGGGCTTTCTTGATCCTCGTGAGGAATGGAAACAGTCCGTTCTTCGACAGGGCATCGAAATTGCGGTGCACCCAGTTTCGAATCCACACGTCACTCAAGGTCGTCAGATCGGCAGCCGGCTCGCTGTGGGCAATCGCCGTGCGCACCAGGATCCGCAGCCGCCGGTCGACCATGCCGGAACGGTTGAGCCAGCCCGGCTCGACACCCGCCACCCGGCCGGTATCGAACAGATACTGGAAGACCTGGTCGGGATCGTTCAGCGAGATGTAGCGGTCAAGCGCCGGTGAGTCGCCATCGAAAGCCGGCTCGTCCGGTTCGCCGATCACCACGGCCTTGTTGACGTCGTCATGGAACACATAGAGCCCGCCGAAATGCCGGGTCCAGAACGATTTGAGATCGAACCGCGTGGTGCGCGGAACGATGTTGTTGAACCGCACATCGCCGGTGAGCTTGGCCAGTTCGAGAATTTCCTCAAGCAGCGCCGCGTCTTTCCAACTGTCCTCCACCGCATAGAACCGGTTGACCAGAACCTTGATGCGGGCGGCCTTTTGCAGCAGTTCGGTGCCTGTGCGGACCCGGAACTCGACCTGGTGAATCGACAAAATGTCGTCAATAGAATCGACCCGATAGGTCGAATCCTCGATATCGCCCAGCACAACGTCCTTCAGCGTCAGAACCTTGAGCGCCTCTTCGTTCTCACGGAAAAAGGTCTGCATCAGATCCACTGTCGAGGAAAAGCTCGAGTCAATGACCGGCGCGGTCGCCTGCAGGGGCGACAGAATGATGAACCGCCGGTTGACCTTGTTGGGGTCCATGTAATCGGGATCGTCGAGATCGTCAGCCACCTGCGGGGAATACCCGGTCGCGTCGACAACGAAGTCTTTCAGCTTGGTAGAGTCGAGTCCGAACATCTCCAGTGCGCGATTGTAGCGCTCCACAAGATAGGGCTCGCGAACACGGTAGAGCCCGCCATAGATCAGCTCGTTGTCGATCAGACGTTCCATCGCCCGGTCTCTTTCAACTCGACGATCTCGTTGGCGGCACGTTCGCGGACACGGTGATCGCGTACAATCGTGTCGACCGCCGTCTGGTCGGACTTGGCGGTGTAGCGGAACTCAGAATCGGCGTAGCGATTGATTTCCTGGATAATCGTTTCAAGGGTGATCGGCGAGCGAAGTTCGGCAATCATATCCCGCTTGCGATCGAAATCGTGATGCATGAACACATCGGGCGTTTCGAACCACTCGTCCGGCAGTTCGACATCCATGGCGCGCATCTTGACCGCATCGGTGATGTTCTTGATGGCCCGGCCGGTAAAGCGCGGTTCGGCAACCTTGATGTCATGCAGGTACGCGCCGACATCGGCGAGGGTCTTCACCTTGCCGTTGTCCTTCATGAAGGTCTTGAACACTTTCAGAAGACCTGATTCCTGCGGCTCATTGTGCAGCTCGTAGGCGGTTTCCACCGCCGCTTTGATCTCCTGCGCGGCAAACAGATCATGGTCGCCAAGGCCGATGTCGTGATTCTTGCCGAGCAGCAGCGCGAAGATATCGATGTAGTCGTCCTCGGTCTGAGGACCGTCGACCAGCCAGCGGGCACCGGCACGCTGGCGCAGTGCATCGTCGACATTCTCCGGGTAATTGGAGAACATGCCGAAGGAGCAGTTGCCGCGCACCACGGTATTGGCGCCGGAGAAGCTTTCCATCAGCACAGCGGTGATTTCCTGCTGGCCGGCGGAAGAGCGGTCATCGGAGCGTTTCGAGGCAACCTGATCGATATCGTCGACCGTACCGAAGCCGATGGCGCGCGGGTCGAGCACATTGGTGATGAACTGTTTGCAGTTCTGGCCGGACTTGCCCTGGTAGGACGATATCTGATCAACGCCGAAATTCTCGTAGTGAAACGGGTAGCCGGCCACGTCACAGTAGTCCTTGACCAGGCCGGCGATCATCTGGATCAGCGTCGTCTTGCCGGTGCCCGGGTAGCCGTCGCCGATAAAGGTGAAGATGAAACCGCCCAGATCGACGAACGGATTGAGCTCGCGGTCGAAATCATAGGCCATGAGCATCTTGGCAAGCTTGGTCGCCTGGTACTTGGCTATGTGATTGCCGACCACCTCATGCGGTTTCTTGAAGGTCATCACCAGCGGCTTGCGCCGGGCGCGCTCGACCACATCGAAGCCGTTCAGTTCGAAGTCGTCGGCATCGAGGCGGATATGGTTGTTCTCGAAACCGGCCAGTTCGTCGAACCGGCCCTGCCGTGACAGCAGGCCGGCGATCACGGCGCGGGCATAGGCCTTGGCCCGGGCGATCAGCTGGCTGTCATCGGGCGCGCCCGTCACCGTCTTGTCGAGGCCGTAGACCAGATGCTTCATCGCATCGACGGGCGTGTCGAACTCAAACACCGGGTCGGGTATTTCGCCGGTGGAATCGTCGCTCGTATCCAGCAGCTGCACGAGATAGCTTGAAGCGGTGAACATGGCGACGAAGGCGCCGGCACCAAGCAGTTTGTGAAAATGCGATGCCCGGTCCCCGGCCAGCGGCGAGGAGCGGTTCTCCGCCTGCAGCGCTTCCAGCTCGGTCTGGCGGGCAAAGACATCCTGTACGGCCAGCCCAACGGCAATTGCCCGGCGCAGACGGAAGATCAAAGTGTGCTGGGCAATCGACAACATCTCATCGTCCGGCGTGACGGCGGAAACCGTTTCGGCGATCTTCACTTCGACGGCACGCTGCGACGGCCCCGTAGATATGGTCGAAACGAACCGCCGCCGGGTGCCGGCGAGCTCTGTTCGCGAGCGGGACTTGTCGTCGGAAACGATGACGGTGGTGCGGCTGACAAGGCCCTGAGCCGTCGCCTGGTGTTTGGTGATGTCCTGCTCGCGCAGGGTGGTCAATCCGGTGTCCATGGGTCAAACGTGCCTGATGATGTGTTCGCCGCTGGCGATATAACATTGGTAGTCGCGGAAAATCTCGCCGGCCCGTCCCTCGGCGTAGGCCGCCTGGTAGATCTCATGCGGAACCAGTGCGTGGCGTTCCAGTGCCGACACGCCCTGCTGCGCGCAGTCGATGTCATCGGTATCGATGTGGAAGATCTCCTTGGCCGGGGACCCACCCCATATGCCCCGCTTGGCCGGCACCTCTTCCTTTGAGTAAAGCTCCTGCAGGGTCCAGGTCAGCACCCAGTTGTTGGTCTTGCTTTGTGCCCGGTCGAGCAGTCTCTGGACCTGCTCGTTGTGATCGGTCAGCCCGCCAACATAGAGCGGACCCAATATGAACCGTCTCAATTGCTTTGGATGGAGGGTCGGAAAATCCTCATCCAGGGCAGTGGCGATGGATGTCAGGTTCAGGCTGTAGGACGAGTGGCCTTCGGCAAATTTCTCGAAGGCAGCCCGCAGGTCCTGATTGGGGAAATAGCCGTCGGGTTCGACATCCACTTCCGTATCGCCCCACGGCCCACGGCGCTTTTTCTTCTTTTTCTCGGGCTTGGGCGCATCCTCGCTGGAATCCTCAACCGCCAGCACATAGACCAGCGGGAGGTTCGAACTGCCGTCATAGGCCGCCCAGTGCAGCAGGTAGTAAGGACGCTTTGAGCGCGGGTTCCAGGAATGGCGCAGCATCATCGGCCTTGCAAATGTCCGAAGCACACCGTCCTTCGCCACGGCGTCGAAGTAGAGCCGTTCGGCCATGGTGACCTGCAGATCATGTGGCATCTGCTTGTATTTGAGCAAAAGCTCGACCATTTCATCGCGGATCTGCCCGGGTGTTGGCAGGTCATTGCGCCGTTCGGCTGCGCGGGCACGGTCCTCGGTCAACTGCAGGACGTGCTGGTAAACGGGAAAACCCGATTCCTTGGTATCGATCCGGAAGGCACGGGCGAACCGGGCATAATCCTGCCAGCACTGGAAGGCCTGACGCAGCCGCTTGAGATGCCCGTTGAACACCTCATAGAGCAGGTTGTGGCGCTGCACCCAGGCGCCTTCGGTCTCGAAGATCTGATCGAGCGCGCCGAACGCCAGTTCGACCTGCTGGAAGTAGTCTTCGACAATCTTTTGCGGTCCGGTCATGCAGCGGCTGCCTGAAAATCAAGCCGGTTACTGCGCAACATAATCCGCCTGCTGATGCTTTTCGAGAACTTCGGCAAACCGGCGGGCAAAGGCGTCATCGGCCAGCTCCTTGCGGCGCTGGATCTCCTGTGTGGACAGCATGTTCTGTTCATGCAGCTCAAGCAGGTCGGCGATATGCGCCTGCGCGGCCGCGCCGATACCCGCCATGGTCTCTTCGGCGGCCGTGTCGACCTTGGTGCCCAGGGTGTTGATCTTATGGGCGACGTCCTGCTGGGCGGCGGTCTTCAGCGAGTCTTCCAGCGATTTGTACAGGACGATCCGCTGTTCCGTGTCGATCGACAGCTTGTTGATCAAAGTGTTTTGCGCGGCGATCTGGTTGTTCAGGCTATCGACGAAGGTCTGGAACATGGAGGTATAGCGTTCAAGGGTCTGGGACCCTGCAAGCAGTTCCTGCTCCTCGGCCTGTTTCTGGTTGTACTCCGTCGCCAGCTTTGAGCGTTCCTTCTCCAGCTTGGTGCGCTGGGCCTGGCTGGTGGTCGAGGCGATCTGGTTTTCCAGATCCATCAGCATGGGATTGAGTTCCTCTATGCGCTGCTGGGTTGCCTTGAGCTGCTGGGTGACGCCCTCGCGGCGCTCCAAAACCGTCTTCAGGCTTTCTTCGGAATGGGCATAGCGCTGCTCGAGAACCTTCTTTTGATCCTTCAGGATACCGACGATGGTGTTGGACTTTGCCAAAAGGTCCTGCAGGTTGCCGGCCAGCGAGGTGGTCCGCACCCGGTCGTTGCGCATGGCCTGCATCTTCTGCTTGGAAAAGAAGCCGATCAGCTGCTCGCCAAAGGTGTATTCCTGCATATTCTTGAATTCGGAACCGAAGGCGTTGGTGACATCTTCAAGGCCGATGATCAGATCGGCGATATTGCCTTCCATGACCTTCTGCTGGTTCAGCACGTCCTGGATCCGGGCGTTTTCGATATCGAAATCCAGGTCACCAAGAGATTCGGCTTCTGCGACCTTGTCGAGGATCTGTTCTCCCTGTTCGATCTTGGAGCGCATCTCCTCAACCATTGTCTGGGTTTTCTTGATTTCGCTATCGAGGGACTTTGTTTCGATCATCGCAAGGGGACCTTGAGTAGGGTTTGAGGGGAGTTGCCCATCATACAGGCAATTGTGGCGTGTTCACAAACGTTGCAGGAATTCATTGAAAACGAAATTGATGATTTGCCGCAACGCGACAATGCGATAAGCAATGTGCCCATTCAAGCCCCTGTTGCAAGGACCAATGTGCCCATGAGCGTCCGACAAGGCCGTCCCTTTCTCAGCATTCCCGGACCGACCAATGTGCCCGACGAGGTGCTGGCAGCCATGCACCGCCCGGCGATCGACATCTATGCCGGCGAACTGGTCGGTTACACGAACAGTTGCCTGAGCGATCTGAAGACGGTGTTCCGTACGACCGGCAAGACCTACATCTATGCCGCCAATGGCCATGGCGCCTGGGAAGCGGCCCTGACCAACGTACTGTCGCGCGGCGACAAGGTGCTGGTGCTCGAAAGCGGCCTGTTCGCCTTCATCTGGGGGGAAATGGCCAAGATCCTCGGCATCGACGTGGAGGTTCTGCATCGCGATCAATCCCGCGCGGTGGACCCCGCAGCCGTGGAGCAGCGGCTTAAGGACGATACCGGCGCACAGATCAAGGCCGTGATGGTAGTGCAGATCGACACCGCATCGGGCTGCATCAACGATATCGCAGCAATCCGCGCGGCCATCGATGCGGCCGGTCACGATGCGCTGTTCATGGTCGATGCCATCGCGTCTTTGGGCTGCGTGCCCTACGAAATGGACGAATGGGGTGTGGATGTCACCGTCACCGGCGCCCAAAAAGGCCTGATGATGCCGCCGGGCCTGAGCTTCGTGGCTGCCGGCCCGAAGGCAAAACAGGCGCACAAGAGCGCCGATCTGATCACCCACTACTGGGACTGGACGTTCCGGGAAGGCGAGGTTCACTACCAGAAATACTGCGGCACGCCGCCGGAGCATATGCTGTTCGGCCTGCGCAAGGCGCTCGACATGCTGCTGGAGGAAGGCCTGGAACACGCGTGGGAGCGGCATCGCATCCTGGCCGGCACGGTGCGTAGCGCCATCGAGGTATGGAGCGGCGGCGGCGCGCTCGGTTTCAACATCACAGAGCCGGACGAACGGGCCAATTCAACGACAACGATCCATACCGGCGACATCGACCCATCGGCGTTACTGAACTATTGCACCGAGAAGTGCGGCGTCACGGTCGGCATCGCCATCGGACCGCTGGAAGGCTCGGCCTTTCGCATCGCACATATGGGATATTGCAATGCCCCTATGGTGCTCGGAACGCTTGGCGTGGTGGAAACGGGACTGAAGGCCACCGGCATCGCACATGGCAGCGGCGGCATCCAGGCTGCGGTCGACTATCTGGCAGGCGAAGTCCGTGCGGATTGACGCATTCTTGGTTTCACTGAATTCGGCACCAGCCCACCCCCTCCCAACCACCCGGCAGGGTAGCCCAGAGGCGGTTGGGAGGGGCGTGGACTGATTCAATCCAAACCCAAGAGACGCCAAGAATGGCATGCTTCACTCCGCCAGGACGCGGGTTGCGGGAAAGACGATATCGATCTGCGTGCCCTTGTTCGGCTCGCTGGACACATCAAGGCGGGCCCGGTTGGCCTGGGCAAGCGCCTTGGTCAGCGGCAGACCGAGACCGGTTCCTTCGCGCTCACGCCGCTCATCATCATGGACACGGCTGAACGGCTCTAGGGCACGTTCCAATTCGGCCTCGCTCATGCCGATGCCGGTATCCTTGATACGCAGATTGAGTTCGCCCGACGGCTTCAGATTTGCCGAAACAACGACCTGTCCGCCGGGGTCGGTGAACTTGATCGCATTGGACAGCACATTGAGCATGATCTGTTTCATGGAGCGCAGATCGGCCACCACATGCGGCAAATCCTCCTTGAGGTTCCTGCGCAAGATCACACGGGCGGCCTTGGCCTGCTCCTGAACGACCGCGAACGCCTCTGCGACCACGCCGGCCAGATCGACGCTGGTGAAGTTCAACTCCAGCTTGCCGGACTCGACCTTGGACAGGTCGAGCAGGTCGTTGATCAGCGATAGCAGATGCTCGCCGCTTTGATGAATGTCGTTGGCATACCCAAGGTACTTGTCGTTGCGAATCTCGCCGAAACGCTGAGTGCGCATAACTTCGGAAAAGCCCAGAATTGCATTGAGCGGCGTACGAAGCTCATGGCTGATCTTGGCGAGAAACTCAGACTTCTGCTTGTTCGAGCGCTCGGCGGCGTCCCTCGCCTGCCGGAGTTCGGCTTCCGTTTTCTTCCACTGCGTAATGTCGCGCACGACAACGCAAAATGCCGGTATCGGCCCGGCCGCACCGGGACGGACGGTCATCCGGCTCACTGTAATGAAGGCCGGGACAACGCCGCCCTGCTGAACGATGGCCTCCACCTCGCGGCCGTCGTTAAATACCGAGGCGATGCCACTGTCGCCCAGGGCGGAGAGATAGTCCTGCAGTGTCTTGCGACTGCCGGTTTCGAGCAAGTCTGAAAAGTATTTACCCGATACTTCTGCGCGCCGGTAGCCGAACATTGCCTCCGCACCGGCGCTGAAACTCACAATCCGGCCGTCCCGGTCCAGCGTGATGATGCCATCCGTGGCCGTATCGAGAATGGCCATGACGTCGTCATCGTGCACGCCGGTTTGCGGCTCACCGGCGGATGGGCCGGGCTGCCCGTCAGGGTAACCATCCGGCTCCGGTGCAGTCTCAGACGCAGTGACCTGTGCCTGAGCTACGGGCGGCGGCTCAGGCACATCTTCGAGTACAGACTCATCTTCGGGTGCAGCTTCAGGGATGGAGCCGGCTTCATCCGCTGCGGGTGCCTGCGTGGGCTCCTGGGCCGGTGGCTTTTCCGACATGCCCGGCTGTTCGAACTTGGCGGCCGGAGCTGCTTCATCGATTGGCAAAAGCGCCGAACGGACGGCAGCACCGCCGAACCAGGGAAACGGTTCGCTGTGAACGCTGTATCCGATGGTTTCCCCACCGGAACCGTCCAGGCTCAAGGTGCTCTTGACGGTTTCCTGCAAATCACCAACGGCAGGCAGGGAGGCCATCATTTTTCCGGCATTGCCTCCGCAATCCATGATCGCCCTGGCCGGCGAATTGCCATAGATGACCTTGCCGTGCCGATGCAGCAGCACCGGCTCTTTGAAACCGTCGACCCAGCTTCGCACCAGTTCGGGTACATCGTCGCTCGCGCCTGCGTCTTCATCCTGCGCCTCGGCGTCCGGTTGCGCTTCGGCTTCAACCGGTACGTTGGACAGCTTTTCGAAGATCTGCCGGTCTTCTTCGCTCAACAGTGCGCGCGTTCTAACCGGCTCGCCGAGGTCTTCAGGGGCCGCCGGGGCGCAGAGCGCCGGCATGTCCGCTGACGACATCAACGAGCGTTCCAGAGCGCGCCGGTCGGTGACGTCTTCCATCATGGTCAGGATCTGGACGCCAGCCGGTGCAGCGCCATCCTCCAGCAACCGGCCGGTCAGGCGCACTTCGCGCAGTCCATGCACAGTCTGCAAAGTATGCACAGCCGTGACAGTTCCGGCCGCTTCGACCTGGGCGAGGAAATCGTGAGCCGCATCGCCGTCATCCATCAGGCCGGCAAGCGAGGACAATCGGTCCGGGTCGAACAGATCGGCCAAGGCCTTGTTCTGGAACACCGGCATGCCATCGGCGCCGGTCACCACAATTGCAATCGGCATGGCCGCCAACACGCCGGTCATCAACCGGCTTGCGCGGGCGGCCCGCGCGCTGCGGGTTTCCTCAGCCACCGCCAGCAGTCCCTGGCGGCCATCGGCAAGCGCATGCGGCGTGCAAATACAGTCGATGGAACTGTCCGCCGGTGCGGAGGGAAAGTCCAAACGCTCCGAGACCACGTCGCCACGCTGCAGCTCACCGCACAGCTCGCGGATACGTTTCACACCGGGCTCACGCGAATCGAACGGCCGGTCGATCAGGTCGAATAATGTTTCGCCCCCGAAATAACGAATGGCGGCCGGATTGGCCCATGCAATCGGGCGGCGCGCGCCATCCCAAAGCCAGCACGGTTCGCCTGACGTCTT
>JANQIR010000152.1 GCA_028282065.1 Aestuariivirgaceae bacterium | reverse complement strand
AACTCTGAACACACATGAGTATTAGGAACATGCTGTGCAGTACACTCTGTTGACGTCGACAACCTTGGGACTGGCCGTGCTTTCGCGCGACAAGGCGCGGCGCGAGGAGGCCTGGGCCCGTCTGGAGGCATCCTTTGAGGCAAACGAGCGTGTCGAGGGTGTTATTTTCGGCCGGGTCAAAGGTGGCTTTACCGTCGATCTTGGCGGTGCGGTGGCGTTTCTGCCGGGAAGTCAGGTGGATATCCGCCCGATCCGCGACGTCACGCCCTTGATGAACATCGACCAGCCCTTCCAGATCCTGAAGATGGACAAGCGCCGCGGCAACATCGTGGTGTCGCGCCGTGCCATCATGGAAGAGACCCGGGCAGAACAGCGTTCCGAACTGGTGCAGAACCTGGCCGAGGGACAGGTTGTCGACGGCGTCGTCAAGAACATCACGGACTACGGTGCCTTTGTCGATCTCGGCGGTATCGATGGTCTGCTGCACGTGACCGATGTTTCCTGGAAGCGGGTCAATCACCCGTCAGACGTTCTGTCGGTCGGCCAGTCCGTCAAGGTACAGATCATCAAGATCAATCCCGAAACCCAGCGTATTTCACTGGGTATGAAGCAGCTTGAAAAAGACCCGTGGGAGGGTGTCGAGGCCAAGTATCCGGTGGACATGAAGGTTGCCGGGCGGGTCACCAACATCACCGACTACGGTGCCTTCGTCGAGCTGGAAGAGGGCATCGAGGGCCTTGTTCACGTGTCCGAAATGAGTTGGACCAAGAAAAATGTCCATCCGGGCAAGATTTTGTCGACCTCGCAGGAAATCGAAGTGCAGGTGCTCGAGGTCGATCCCGTCAAGCGCCGTATTTCGCTCGGCCTGAAGCAGACCCAGGACAATCCGTGGGAGTCCTTTGCGGAGCGTTTCCCGGTCGGAGAGACAGTCGAGGGCGAAGTGAAGAACATCACCGAGTTCGGCCTGTTCATCGGCCTGGACGGAGATGTCGACGGCATGGTTCACCTGTCCGATCTGGATTGGTCCAAGTCCGGCGAGGAAGCCATTCAGGACTACAACAAGGGCGACATGGTGAAGGCCGTCGTGCTTGACGTCGACATGGAAAAAGAGCGTATCTCGCTGGGTATCAAGCAGCTTGACGGCGACCCGATGGAGAAGACCGAGGGCGTCAAGAAGGGTGCCACGGTGACCTGCGAAGTGACCGAGGTCCAGGACAGCGGACTGGAGGTCAAGATCGCCGGTTCCGACCTGACTGCATTTATCCGCCGTGGCGATCTTGCCCGCGACCGTTCCGAGCAGCGTCCGGAGAGATTTGCCGTCGGCGAGAAGGTGGACGCCCGCATCACTCAGTTCGACAAGACCAACCGCAAGATTTCGGTGTCGATCAAAGCACTGGAAATCGCCGAGGAGAAGGCCGCGGTGGCGCAGTATGGTTCTTCCGATTCCGGTGCATCGCTTGGCGATATTCTGGGCGCAGCCCTGAAGGCCAAGGATGACGACAATGGCGATGTGGCCGGCGAAGACAAGTCGTAGACATAAGGCAGACCGGCGGCCCGGCCTTTCGTCGGCCGGGCCGTTCATACGATCCAAAGGGTCCAAATGCTCGATGCGGATACAATCACGGCGCGGCGCCGTCTGAAGCGGTCGTTACTCGTTTGGCGCATCGTGGCGATTGGCGTCGTCGCGATTGGGTTGATCGGTTTGGGTCTGGCGGCTGCCGGCCCGGGCTTCGGAAAATTCAGCGATCACGTCGCACGCATCAAGGTTGAGGGTCTGATTACCGGCAAGCGTGAGACGCTTGACCTGATGACCAGGCTGGGAAAGAGCCAGCGGGTCAAGGCTGTCATCATTCACATTGACAGCCCTGGCGGCACCACGGCGGGTTCCGAAGCGCTCTATGAATCCATCCGCGAACTGGCCGGCAAGAAACCGGTCGTCGCCGTCATGGGATCGATCGCCACGTCCGGCGGCTATATCACCGCCATTGCAACAGATCATATCGTTGCCCGCGGCAACACGATCACGGGCTCGATCGGTGTCATCTTCCAATGGAGTGAGTTGCATCAGCTCCTGGAGCGCCTCGGCATCAAAGTTCAGGAGGTCAAGAGCGGTGACCTCAAGGCGCAGCCGAACATGTTTAACCCGGTGAGCGAGAAGGCGCGCGCTGTCATGGAAGCCATGGTCACCGACAGCTACGACTGGTTCACCGGCCTGGTTGCCGATCGCCGCGCCCTCGACACAGATGTCGTGCGGACCCTTTCCGATGGCCGCGTCTATACCGGCAGGCAGGCGCTGGACAACAAGCTGATTGATGCCATCGGCGGCGAGGACAAGGCGAAGGCCTGGCTTGTCGAGGAAAAGAAACTCAGCAAGAAACTGAAGATAATGGACTGGGACCCGGAGACGACCCTGGCACCCACGTCCCTAGGCGTTTCGATTATGCGGCTTTTGCTGTCCGGCCTGGGCCTGGACGAAACGGCCCGGACGTTGGAAAAAGTTCTTCGCACAGAAAGACTTAAACTTGACGGCCTGCTGTCAGTTTGGCAACCTGAGGGCTGATAGGGATTTCCAGTCGGCGGGGAGGTCGGGGCATGATCAAATCTGAACTGATCCAAATGATCGCGCAGCAGAATCCGCACCTCTATCACAGGGATGTCGAGCGGATCATCAACACGGTGTTCGATGAGATTATCACGGCCCTGGCAAACGGGAACCGCGTGGAACTGCGTGGCTTTGGTGCGTTTTCCATAAAGGAGCGTGATGCGCGTGTCGGCCGCAATCCGCGCACGGGTGCGTCCGTGGCGGTTGACGCAAAGCGCGTGCCGTTTTTCAAGACAGGCAAGGAACTGCGCGAACGGTTGAACCAGGAGCCTGATCAGGGCTAACAGCAGCGTTTTTTTGCGGAATTGCATAAGATTGGTGCGTCCTGACCCCGGGTGAGATTTGCCGGGACAGCTGACCGGGTGCAATGGCTTGATACTTTGAGGGATCTTGTGGATGAAGCGGATTTTGTCCTGGCTGATCGGGCTGCCCGTCACGGTCGTACTGGTAGCATTTGCAGTCGCCAATCGTACCTGGATCGATATCTCGTTCGACCCGCTGACCCCTGCAGATCCGTGGCTGGCTGTGTCTGCCCCGATCTGGTCGGTCTTGTTTGCCGGGATCTTTCTCGGGCTGATGACAGGATGGCTGGCCGCCTGGTTCAACCAGGGCAAGCATCGCAAGGCGGCACGGCAGGCCAGGGCTGACTTGGCATCAGCCAATTCGGAAAACCGGAAATTGCAACAGGCGCAGCCAGGCGCATTGGTGCCAGCGTCCGGTGCCGGGCGCTCAGCCGGGTAGCCGTGAGACGAACACTCGTCCGTCACGTCACAGGTAAACAACGATGCGCTGTAATTGCTGCGGGTCCAGCGAATGGATAGACATGGGGGCACGCAAGGCGGTTGTGTGTGCGAACTGCCATTCGTTGGAACGCACCCGCGTCGTCAAACTGCTTCTGGACCATCACAAACTTCCGGTTCCGGGCAGCCGGGTCTTGCACATTTCACCAGAGCGGGGTCTTGCGACAGGTTTCCTGAACGCCGAAATCGAGTATGAACCGGTCGATATCCGCCCGGATCTGTTTGATTTCTGTGACGTTCGCAAGTTGGACCTTTGCGCCGGTGCGGCAAACTTGCCAAACGAGCACTATGACTTGATCGTTCACTCGCACGTCATGGAGCACGTTCCGTGTTGTGTGACCGCCGTCTTGTACCACCTGCACAGGTCGCTCAAACCGGACGGGTATCATGTCATGTGCATACCCTTTATGGACGGCCACTATGAAGAGGCGCTCGGTCCGCTGGAACCGGCGGAGGCCGAGGAGCGGTTCGGTCAGCACGACCATGTGCGCCGATTTGGCCGCGACGACATCGCTGCAACCCTGGGCATGGTCTTCGACTTGCCGCTCCCCTACGACTTGCACGAGCGGTTCTCGTCGCAGCAGCTTGACGAGGTGAACATCCCAAGGGGCGAGCGGCAGAATCTGACGGGCAGCACGGTCTTCGTACTCCGGAAGGGCGATATCAGATTGCGCTGACGATGGACTTGGCAGGCCGGAGCGGCGGAAAGCCCCCTTTTCACATTTGCGATAGTAGTGTACTTCGCCCGCCAGACCCCATCTGAAAGCACGCCGATGACCAGTCCAATTTGCGTCGCGCTGGACACCCCTGACCTTGACCGCGCCCTTACTTTGACGGCGGCGGTGTCCGGCCATGCCGGATATGTGAAAATCGGCATGGAGCTGTTCTATGCGCATGGCCATGCCGGCTACGAAGCCGTGGCGCGCGCCGGTGTGCCGGTGTTCCTGGACCTGAAGCTGCACGACATTCCCAACACGGTGGCGCAAGGCCTGACATCTCTGATGACCATGGCGCCGCGCCCGGCCATCATCAACATCCATGCCGGAGCCGGCGCACCGACCATGCAGGCCGCCAGGGCGGCCATCGATGCGCTGGATGGCGACAAGCCGAAACTGATCGCGCTGACCGTGCTGACCAGTCTTGCTGCGGACGATATTTCGGAGATCGGTTACGATCCGGCACTGGAAACCAGACAGCTGGTTATCCAACAGGCTGAGCTCGCCAAGGCTTGCGGGCTTGATGGCGTGGTGTGCTCGCCGCTGGAGGCCCGCGCGATCAAACAGGCCTGCGGTGCGAATTTCCTCACCGTTGTCCCCGGCATCAGGCCGGCCAGCGCCGATGTTCAGGATCAAAAACGCATCGCCACGCCGGTCGATGCGCGCCGCAATGGTGCCGATGTGCTGGTCATCGGCCGCGCAATCACCGGTGCGAACGATCCGGCCGCGGCGATTGCAGAGATTGCCGAAGATCTGAAGGAAGCGTGCGTGTGAGCGTGGAGATCAAGATCTGCGGCCTGTCAACGCCTAAGACCATGGAAGCCGCCCTGCAGGCAGGCGCCGATTATGTCGGACTGATGTTTTACGAGCCAAGCCCACGCTTCGTCGATTGGCAAACCGCTCGTATGCTGGCTGACAATGCCCGCGGTCGCGCCAAAATCGTGGCTGTCGTGGTCGACGCGGATGATGGGTTGCTGGAACGCATACGCGACGAGGTCAGGCCTGACTTTGTACAGCTGCACGGCTCAGAAACGCGCGAACGCATCGCAGATATCGTCAGCCTGACGGGTGCCGGGATCATCAAGGCCGTTAAGGTTCGCGACGCCGAAGACATCAAGGCAGCGGAAAGCTTTGCCGGCAGCGCCGGTATCATCCTGTTCGATGCCAAAGCGCCGGAAACGCTGGTCGACGCGCTTCCCGGCGGCAACGGGTTGTGCTTCGACTGGACGCTGGTCCATCAGGGCGGACAGGCGAATTTCATGCTCTCAGGCGGATTGCATGCCGGCAACGTCGCCGGCGCAATTGACGTAACCAAGGCCCCGGCCGTGGATGTCTCGTCCGGCGTCGAAACCTCGCCCGGCAAGAAAGATCCGGATCTTATCCGGAAATTCGTCGCGGCCGTGAAATCGGCGCGTGTGCCGGCTGCGTAAAACCGGCTACCAACTTTTACCAAAGTGCTCTAAGAAACGGGGAAACGTCCAGCAGGCCCGACATGAACATTAACGCCCCCAACAGTTACCGCACCGGACCCGACGAACATGGCAGATTCGGCATACACGGCGGACGGTTCGTCGCCGAGACGCTCATGCCACTCATCCTCGACCTTGAACGCTCTTACAAAGAGGCCAAGGACGATCCGGAATTCATCGCCGAGATGGACAGCTTCCTGGAGCATTATGTCGGCCGGCCGAGCCCGCTCTATTTCGCTGAACGTCTGAGCGAGCATCTCGGTGGCGCAAAGATCTACTTCAAGCGTGACGAACTCAACCATACAGGCGCCCACAAGATCAACAACGTCATGGGCCAGATCCTGCTTGCCAGGCGCATGGGCAAGACCCGCATCATTGCCGAGACCGGCGCCGGTCAACACGGCGTGGCCACGGCGACGGTCTGCGCGCGCTTTGGGCTGAAGTGTATCGTCTATATGGGCGATGTGGATGTTGAGCGCCAAAAGCCCAATGTGTTTCGCATGAAACTGCTCGGTGCCGAAGTCGTTCCGGTCAGTTCGGGTTCGCGTACGCTCAAGGACGCGTTGAACGAGGCACTGCGCGACTGGGTGGCCAATGTCGAGGACACGTTCTACTGCATCGGCACTGTGGCGGGACCGCACCCCTACCCGGAAATGGTGCGCGACTTCCAGTCGGTGATCGGCCTGGAAACCCGCAAGCAGATGATGGCGCGCGAGGGCCGTTTGCCGGATTCCCTGGTTGCAGCCATTGGCGGCGGATCCAATGCCATGGGTCTTTTCCATCCGTTCCTGGATGACAAAGACGTCGAAATCTACGGGGTCGAAGCAGCCGGTCACGGCATCGAGACAGGCCAGCATGCCGCGTCCATCACCGGCGGCGCGCCCGGCATTCTGCACGGCAACCGGACGTATCTGCTGATGGACGACGACGGCCAGATCACCGAAGCGCACTCGATTTCCGCCGGTCTCGACTATCCCGGCATCGGTCCTGAACATGCCTGGCTGAAGGATATGGGCCGGGTCAACTACATCTCCGCCACCGATCGCGAAGCACTCGATGCATTCCAGCTGTGTTGCGCGCTTGAGGGGATCATCCCGGCGCTGGAGCCTGCCCATGCGTTGGCCAAGGTGATTGAGCTTGCCCCGCAAAAGCCGAACGACCATCTCATGGTGATGAACATGTGCGGCCGCGGCGACAAGGACATCTTTGCGGTTGCCGAACATCTGGGAGTTGACCTGTGAGCGATGCGACACGCATAGACCGGCGCTTTGCCGCGCTGAAGGATGAAGGCCGTTCTGCTCTGGTCACCTTTGTCACCGCCGGCGATCCCGATTACGCCACGAGCCTTGAGATCGTGAAGGGGCTGCCGGCCGCAGGTGCCGATGTCATCGAACTCGGCATGCCCTTTACGGACCCCATGGCTGATGGCCCGGCCATACAGGCCTCTTCCCTGCGCGCATTGGCGTCCGGCCAGAACATGGTGCGCACGCTCGATCTTGTCAGGGAATTCCGCACCGGCGATGACGCCACACCGATCGTCCTGATGGGCTATTACAATCCGATCTACGTCTATGGTGTCGACCTGTTCCTGGCAGACGCGAAGTCGGCCGGCGCAGATGGCCTGATCATCGTCGACCTGCCGCCTGAGGAAGACGGTGAACTTTGCATTCCAGCGCTCAATGCCGGGTTGAACTTCATCCGGCTTGCCACACCAACCACGGACGATGCACGCTTACCATCCGTTTTGTCGAATACATCCGGCTTTGTCTATTATGTATCGGTCCTCGGCATCACCGGCACCAAGGCTCCGGATATCGGCAGCGTCACACAGTCTGTCGCCCGGATAAAGCGCCATACGGATCTGCCCGTTGCGGTCGGTTTCGGCGTGAGAAGCGCCGAACAGGCAGCGCAGATCGCCGATGGCGCCGATGGCGTCGTGGTCGGATCGGCACTGGTCAATGCGGTGCGAGACAGCCTTGACGACACCGGCGCGGCAACCGGTTCCACGGCAGGGGCGGTGCTTGGACTTGTCGAGGAACTCGCCGGCGGTGTCCGTCAGGCCAGCGCTTGAACGCGCCGGAAACCGACAAACGAAAGGCAATCAGACCTGTGAACTGGATCAAGAACTTCGTCAGGCCCAAGATACGCAACATTCTCGGCACCAAACGGGATGTTCCGGAGAACATGTGGGTCAAATGTCCGGAAACCGGACAGATGGTGTTCTACAGGGATCTCGAAGCCAATTTGTTCGTGATCCCCGGATCCGATTATCACATGCGCATGGCGCCCGATGCCCGGCTCATGCACATGTTCGACGGTGGCGCCTTCGAGCCGATCGAAATGCCGGGCGTGAGCATCGATCCTTTGAAGTTTCGCGACGAGCGCCGTTATACGGAACGACTGAAGGAGGCCCGCCAGAAGAACGAACGTGATGATGCAGTCGTGGCCGGCCGTGGCGCGCTCGATGGACAGGAGGTGGTGATCGCCGTTCAGGATTTCGCCTTCATGGGCGGATCTTTGGGCATGGCCGCCGGTGAGGCAATCATTGAAAGCATGCGCGCGGCCGTGAAACACGGTTGTCCCTACATCCTGTTCGTATCGTCCGGTGGCGCGCGCATGCAGGAAGGCATCCTGTCGTTGATGCAGATGCCTCGTACCACAGTTGCGGTGCAGGAACTGCGGGCCGCACGCCTGCCCTATATCGTTGTCCTGACGCACCCGACTACCGGCGGCGTCACCGCGTCCTATGCGATGCTGGGCGATGTCCACATCGCCGAGCCGGGCGCTCTCATCGGTTTTGCCGGACCGCGTGTAATAGAACAAACCATCCGCGAACAGCTGCCGGAGGGCTTCCAGCGGTCCGAGTATCTGCAGGATCACGGAATGGTCGACATGGTTATCCACCGCAAGGATGTCCGTGCGACCGTCAGCAAGATAGCAGGGCTCCTGATGAAGACCCCGCCGGTCGAGATTGCGCCGCCCGAACCGGGCGCAGCCGAGGCCACGGAGGCTATCACGCCAGAGCCTGAAGAAGCCACGGATGCGGAAGCACCCGTGCAAACCTGACCTTCGGCCCATTTCCAGGGAAACCCACCAGATGGCTGTCAGTGATGCAATACTGAAGCGCCTGCTCGCGCTGCATCCGAAAATCATCGATCTGAAGCTTGACCGCATGGAACGGATACTTGCGGCTTTGGGTCATCCCGAGCGCAAGCTGCCGCCGGTCATTCATGTCGCCGGGACCAACGGCAAGGGCTCGGTCATCGCCTATAGCCGGGCGATACTCGAAGCAGCCGGCTTGTCGGTGCATGTTTATACCTCGCCGCATCTTGTGCGGTTTCACGAACGTATCCGGATCGGAGCGCCCGGTGGAGGGCAACTCATTGCAGAAGCGGACCTCATAGATCTGCTGGAGGAGTGCGAAACCGCCAATGGCGGCGAACCGATCACCTTCTTCGAAATCACAACCGCCGCGGCCTTGCTGGCGTTTTCCCGCAACCCGGCCGACTACCTGCTGCTTGAGGTGGGGTTGGGTGGCAGGCTGGACGCCACGAACGTCGTCGACCGGCCGCATTTGACGGCCGTAACCCAGATCGCGCTGGACCATCAGCAATACCTTGGCGAGACGATAGAAGAAATCGCCGCTGAAAAGGCCGGTATCTTCAAGCGCGATACGCCCGCTATCATTGGCCCGCAAAACTCTGAAGCCGCTCTTGGCGTGCTTCTGGACAAGGCGCATTCGGCCGGTTCGCCAACGCTGGTCGGCGATCAGGATTGGCAGGCATACGAACAGCATGGCCGTCTGGTTTATCAGGACGAAACCCGGCTGTCCGATCTGCCGCTTCCGGCCCTGACCGGACGTTTTCAGATCAACAACGCGGGAACTGCCATCGCGGTGATCCGTGCGCTGAACGACAGCCGGATCGGCGAGGATGCTGTCGAGCAGGGCATCAAGTCCACCACATGGCCAGGCCGCCTGCAGCGGCTTTCCCAAGGAAAATTGGCCGATCGTTTACCGCCAGATAGCGAGCTTTGGGTCGATGGCGGGCACAATGCGGCGGCGGGCCAGGCTCTGGCCGAGAGCTTGGCCGATCTCAACGACAAGGTTGCACGGCCATTGATCCTGATCGTCGGCATGCTCAATACAAAAACCGTTGAAGACTACCTGCGTCCGTTTGGCGGCCTGGCGGCGCATGTCATTACCGTTCGGATTCCCGACGAAGAAAACGCGTTGCGCGCCAAGACACTGCTTGAAATGGTCTGGCGTGCCGGGTTGGAGGGTGAGTCAGCAGGGTCTATCGAACAGGCGATAGACCGTGCCGGCGCCATGTCGCAGAACGCCCGCGTCGTGATCGGCGGTTCGCTCTATCTGGCAGGCCGGGTTCTCGCCGCAAATACCGGAACCGTCAGCTCCGGCGTCAGCGGGGCATCGCCCAGCCCGCGCGTGTGATCGTCGTTAAATGCGGGCTTGAAAAAGTCGGCTTCTCGCGCAGATCGCCAGCCTGCCTGCGGGAAACCAAGGTGGCGCTTTTCCTAGGCGTGGTCGCCATAAGAACGAGTGGACGTCCCGTTGCTGATGTCACCAGTCACCAGATCGACTATAAGCGCAGCATGGCAAAGCCACTGAAAGACAGGCTGAACGCGCGTGCGCGTAAGGACGGTTTTGACCGTATCGCCGTATGCAAGGCGTCCCTTGACGGCGTGACCGGAGCGCGCCTGAAGGATTTCGTCGCAATGGGCCGCCACGGCGATATGGCCTGGATGCAGGACACACTGGAACGCCGCATGTCGCCCGATGCCATGTGGCCGAATGCAAGGACGGCGATTGTCGTGGCCTTGAACTATGGCCCCGAACTCGATCCGCTGAAGCGTCTGGAAGACAGATCTGCCGGTGTCGTCTCCGTTTATGCGCTTAACCGGGACTATCACGAGATCATCAAGGGCAGGCTGAAGCAGCTTGCCGGATGGCTGGCAGGGCAAACCGGCGCAGAGGTCAAGGTCTTCGTAGATACCGCCCCCTTGATGGAAAAACCGCTTGCACATCAGGCCGGACTTGGCTGGCAGGGCAAACACACCAACCTGGTGTCGCGCGAGTTTGGCTCTTGGCTGTTTCTCGGCGTCATTTTGACCACGGCGCAGATCGAAGCGGACCTGCCCGAGACGGATCATTGCGGCCAGTGCCGCGCCTGCCTCGACATTTGCCCGACGGATGCGTTTCCCGCGCCCTACCAGCTCGATGCGCGCCGTTGCATTTCCTACCTGACGATCGAACACAAAGGCCATATTCCCGAAGAGTTCCGCAAACCCATGGGCAACCGTATCTTCGGCTGCGACGACTGCCTGGCGGTCTGTCCGTGGAACAAGTTCGCCAAAACATCCCGTGAGGCCAAACTTATGGCAAGGCAGGACCTGGCAGGCCCGACACTGCACGATCTGATCGCCCTTGAAGAGGCAGAATTTCGCAAGCTGTTCGCCGGATCGCCGGTGCGCCGTGCCGGTTACCTCCGGTTTCTTCGCAATGTCCTCATTGCGATCGGCAATTCCGGCGATATCGGGCTCAGCGATTGCATCCGCAAATATCTGCTGCACCCGTCGCCACTGGTAAGGGCCATGGCAGTGTGGGCATTGCATGAATTATTGCCGCGGCGGCTTTTCGAAGATACACGCGATGCCCATATGGCATCCGAGCACGATCAAGACGTCTTGAAGGAGTGGCAGCGGGCGTGAGTGGTGACAAACATCTGTTCTGTTTCGGACTGGGGTTCTGCGCGAAGGCCCTGGCGCACAGGCTTTCTGCGAAGGGCTGGACCGTCTCGGGAACCAGCCGCAACGAGGACGGGTGCCGGGAGATCGAGGCGCTTGGCTTCAAGTCGTGGCTGTTTGACGGCAGCCAACCGCTTCCTGACAGTGCCTATGACGGGATCAGCCACATCGTGGCATCGCCGCCGCCGCGCGAAGAAGGTGACCCGGTCCTACGGTCGGAATCAGCCCGCCTGGCACGGTGTGCGCCGCAGCTCGAATGGGTCGCCTATCTGTCGACAACCGGTGTCTATGGCGATCGGGGCGGGGGCTGGGTGGATGAGGCCTCCAGCCTGACCCCATCCACGGTACGTGGTCAGCGCCGGCTGGATGCCGAGAATGCCTGGCTGGACCTGTGGCGGGCTCACGGGGCGCCCGTGCATCTGTTCCGCCTCGCGGGGATCTATGGCCCGGGACGCAACCAGCTGCGATCTGTCCGCACGGGCAAGGCACGGCGCATCGTCAAGCCGGGTCAGGTGTTCAGCCGTATCCATGTCGAGGACGTGGCAGGCATCCTGGAAGCCTCCATTGCCAGGCCAAATCCGGGCGCTGCCTACAATGTATGCGATGACCATGCGGCCCCACCACAGGACGTGGTGGCTTATGCGGCGGATCTCCTGGGCGTACAGCCACCGCCGGAGATCGCGTTTGACGACGCAGACCTGTCCGACATGGCGCGCAGTTTCTATGCCGAGTCGAAACGCGTCAGCAATGCCCGGATCAAGGATGAGCTTGGTTACGCACTGCTCTATCCCGACTACCATGAGGGCCTTAAGGCGCTTTTATGAAGCGGACGCGTCTGCCCGCTCGCATAGGGCCAGGCACGTTTCCTGCAACATCGCGATATTGCCCGGTTCCGAAAGCCGGTGATCGCCGGCCTTGATCAGTGTCAGCGAAATGTCGTCGCCAGACAGCGCATGGTAGATCTTCAGGGCATGTTCCCAAGGCACATCCGGGTCATCCTCGCCTTGCAGGATACGCACCGGACACGGCGTCTCAAATGGCTTGCCAAGCAGCAGATGCCGCCTGCCATCAGTGATCAGGTCACGCGTGATGATATAGGGTTCGTCGCCGTAGTCCGACGGTTCGCTAAGCAGGCCGTCACGTTCGATGCGTTCACGTGTGGCGGTGTCCCACGTTTCCCACATAAGGTCCCGCGTCATGTCGGCTGCCGGTGCGATCAGAACCAGACCGCAGATCTGCCGGGCCGCACTGCCGCCTGCCTCTAGCAACTGCTTTAGCAGCAACAGTGCAATCCATCCGCCCATGCTCGACCCGATGACCACCCGGGGCCCCGCGGCATGGCTGGTGAAGACCTCATATGCTTCATCCAGCCATTTCGAGATAGTGCCGTCCCGGAACGCGCCACCCGAGGCGCCGTGACCGGAATAATCGAACCGTACACTTGACCGGCCGGTCCGTGCTGCCAGATCCGCCAGGGCCTGCGCTTTGGTGCCGTCCATGTCCGACATGAACCCGCCCAGCCAGAAAAGTCCGGCCGGGCCGTGACCGCTGGGCGCGACGCCATCGGCCCGAAAAGCCAGCCTGACACCTGATGCAGCTTCGTGATATAGTATGTCGCTCATTTCCTGAAATATCTTGCCTTGCAATGCGTGCAGGAGATGTATAGTGCCGTTTGGCTGAATGAGCCAGAGCGACGGCGCAGTGATTAATAATTAGAGGAGACTAGACCATTCGCAGACCATTTAGGGGACCTGTTCAACCCCGCGACGAAGGCCCGCGCGTCAACGAAAAGATCGATGCCGCCACTGTGTTGGTGATCGATGACGATGGCGAAAAACGTGGTGAGATGAACGTGCCGGAGGCAATCGCCCTGGCGGAAGAGGCAGGACTGGACTTGGTTGAGGTGTCGCCGAACGCCAATCCGCCCGTGTGCAAGATCCTTGACTACGGAAAGTTCAAGTATCAGGCGCAAAAACGGGCAAACGAGGCCCGCAAGAAGCAGAAGATCATCGAAGTTAAGGAAATCAAGATGCGCCCGAACATCGACACGCATGACTATGACGTGAAGATGCGGTCGATGAAACGGTTTTTTGACGAAGGTGACAAGGTCAAGGTCACCATCCGGTTCCGGGGTCGGGAAATGGCTCACACCGACCTGGGTCGGGAATTGCTGAAGCGTGTCAAGGACGATATTGACGAGTTGGCGAAGGTTGAATCGGACGCCAAGATGGAAGGTCGGCAAATGGTGATGATACTGGCGCCCAGATAGCTCGCGCGGCGGCGTGCCAGCAGTGGTCTTTGTATGAAAGCCGCTTGCAACGGGGGTTGAGCGGTCATGCGATCTTCATTTGAGGTTGTCCTGGAGGAGGGGCTTGCCGGCCGCCGGTTGTGGTATCGTGCACCCGAAACGGTGATTTGCGCCTGGACGCCGGACGAGGTAGCGGATGCTTTCCGTGAGATTGAGGACGCCCGCCGGAACGGGCTTTATCTTGCAGGCTATTTTTCATACGAGCTAGGGTATCTTCTTGAGGCGCGCCTCAGTCCGTTGCTACCCGGGCGTCGGCGTCTGCCACTGTTACAGTTCGGTGTTTTCGCCCGAAGTGAGCCGGCTGGCCCGCTGGGGCCCAGCAAGGGCGCGGGTGCGCTCACGGCCGACCATCCGATGTCATTCGACAGCTATCGGCGCGATTGCGAAAGGGTCCTTGCCTATATTGCTGCCGGAGACGTCTATCAGGTCAATCTGTCCTTTCCGGTTGATGTTCGCATCGATGGCGATTCGCTGGATGTTTATCGCGGCATGCAGGCCAGGCAACCCAACAATCACGGCGCATTGGTCCACTGTGATGGCACTGGGATACTGTCATGTTCGCCGGAGCTGTTCTTTCGTGTCTCACCGCACGGAAAGATCGAGGCGCGCCCCATGAAGGGCACTGCAGCCAGGGGGGCGACACGCATAGAAGACAGGAACGCCATGTTCGGTCTTGCGGCTTGCGAAAAGTCGCGGGCGGAGAATCTGATGATCGTTGACCTGTTGCGCAACGATATCTCGCGGCTTTCCAAGCCAGGCACGGTCAAGGTGCCGGGGCTGTTCGCCGTCGAGACTTATCCTACTCTGTTCCAAATGACGTCGACCGTAACGGGAGAGCTGTCCGGTCAGCCTTCTATACGGGAGCTTGTGGCCGCCCTGTTCCCATGCGGTTCCATTACCGGCGCACCGAAAGTGCGCGCGATGGAGATTATCGCGGAACTGGAACGCCACCCACGCGGTATTTATTGCGGCGCGATCGGTCATATATGTCCGGACGGTGAAATGGCTTTCAATGTCGCTATCCGCACCCTTACGGTATTTGACGATGGCACCGGCTGTTACAATGTCGGCAGCGGAATCGTGGCGGATTCTCAACCCCTTGCGGAGTATCGCGAATGCCTGCTGAAGGCGCAGATCATTCTGCGGCAACAGGCGGTTTCAGCCTGATCGAAACACTGCTATGGCAGCACCGAGGCGGCTTCTTCCTGCTGGATCTGCATATTGAGCGGCTCGCGCGGTCTTCCGCGGCACTTGGTTTCGAGTGCAATATGACGAACATCGAAACTGCGTTGCATGCGTGTGTTTCCAGATCACAGAACACCAAGCTGCGTGTGCGTTTGCTGCTGCACCGGGACGGTTCGATCGAGACAAGGTCGCAGAGCCTGGATGATCGCTCTCACAACTGTAAATGGAGGCTGGCTGTCTCTCAGCAATGTCTCGACCGGCGCGACCCGCTGCTCCCGCACAAGACGACCCGCCGTAAACTTTACGATGGCGAGTTGGCCCGCATGAAGCATCTCACAGAGTGTGACGAGGTCATCTTCTTCAACCAGGACGGCGAGTTGTGCGAAGGAAGCTTCACCACGATTTTCCTGGAAATGGAAAGCCGGCTGGTCACGCCCGCGCTTTGCTGCGGCCTGTTGCCGGGTACCTTGCGGGCGCATCTGCTGACGACAGGACAGGCCGAGGAAGCTGTGCTGGATGCCCAGGCCCTGCATTCGGCACCGCGGATCTATGTCGGAAACTCCGTGCGCGGTCTGGTGCCGGCAGAACTGATAACGTCATAGATACCAGTCGTACTCGCGAGAAAACGTCTCGGCCATGAAAGCCTCAAACTCCGCCCGCTTCACCTCCAGATAGATCTGCACATAGTCCTCACCCAGATACTCGGGCAGAATTTCAGACCGTTCCATCACGTCAAATGCATGCCATGGCGTGAGTGGTAGCGTATCGTCAATTACGGCTCCCGCATTGCCCGTTGTCTTTTTGCCGGCATCGAGTTCGTTGACCAGACCGTGGTGAACGCCGGCCAGGACAGCGGCGGCAACCAGAAACGGGTTGGCCTCCGCGCCGGCGACCCGGTGTTCAAGGCGGCGGCTTTCGCCATTGCTGACAGGCAGGCGGAACGCCACGGACCGGTTGTTCTCACCCCAGTCTCGTGTAACCGGTACGAATTCGTCCGGCTTGAACCTGCGGTATGCATTGATGTTGGGCGCGAAGATCGCCATCGCCTCGCCCATGGTCCGCTGCAGGCCCGCGACCGCGTGCCCCAATACCGTTTCGCCGTTTTCGCGCCAGCGGTCGAAAACATTTACGCCATCATTGTTGATCAGACTCAGGTGGACATGCATGCCGCTGCCCGACTGGTCCGCAAAGGGCTTTGACATGAAGCTCGCATCCAGCCCCATTGCGCGCGCCGTGCCCTGAACGGCCCGCCGCAGCAATGCGGCGTGATCGGCGGCGGCGACCGGATCGCCTTGATGCTCCAGGTTGATCTCGAACTGCCCGGCGCCATATTCGCTGATCATGGTGGTCGCAGGTATGCCCTGGGCGATGCAGGAGATCTCGATGGCGCCCAGCACATCGCCGAACTCGTCCAGCTTGTCGAGAGACAGAACCTTGCCCTGCGACTCGGCCCGGCCCGTGCGGGGCGAGGTCGCCGGATTGGGGATGCCTCTGTCATTCCGGCCTGGGTCAATCAGGTAGAATTCCAGTTCCAGCGCCATCACCGGCTTCAAATTCAGCTCTTTGAATTTCGAGGCAACGCCTTTGAGTATGTGGCGGGGGTCGAACCATATCGGTTTTCCGGTGCTGGCCAGGACAGGTTCACACAGCACCTGCGCCCGGCTTGCATCGATCCACGGTACAGGCGCGATCATGCCTGAAACCGGTCTGGCGATCGCATCGGGATCTCCGTCGGAAAAGCCGTATCCCATAGGATCGGCCGTGTTGCCGAGGACATCGACCAGTTGCATGGCGGCACACACGGGCGTGCCTGAACTGTACAGCTTACCGGCCTGCGCGCGCGGTAGACGCTTGCCTATGGCATTGCCGCACAGATCGATCAAGAAGGCATCTACGTGGGTAATCTCCTCATATTCCTTCAGAAATGCATCAAGTTCGGATTCTTTCGCCGTCATTGCCCCTCCAGATACGCCAAAACGCACCTGTATATTCTAGCCCGATATTTCACGCGATACAGCCCATAGAGGTGTTGCGCTGCGCCGTGGTTACGCGTATAACGCCGCTCCGTTGGAACCGTCCGGCGCGCAGGTGGCATTTGCTTTACCGCAACAGTTCATCTGCAGGGCATGCCGTGGCGGTTGTCAATGCTCCCCCGGCTGGTCGATTGACCGGCAAGCAGGATCGGAGACCGGCGCATCGCTGAGATGCCTGGTAATCCGGGCCTTTCGGGGCCTTTGAAAACACGACAACAGTGAAGGTAGCAAAATGCCCAAGATGAAGTCGAAATCTGGCGCGAAAAAGCGGTTCCGCTTTACCGCATCGGGCAAGGTGCGTGCCAATCAGGCCAACAAGCAGCATGGCATGATCAAGCGCACCAACAAGCAGATCCGCAATCAGCGCGGCACGACGATTCTCAATGAGTCCGACGCCAAGCTCATTCGTCTCTATCTGCCGTACCGGTAACGGCCTGAACCCATCAAAGGATATTGAAAGATGTCTCGCGTCAAACGTGGTGTGACGGCCCATGCCCGTCACAAGAAAGTCCTGAAGCAGGCCAAAGGATACTATGGCCGGCGCAAGAATGTTTATCGTGCAGCCGTACAGGCGGTCGAAAAGGCGGGCGAGTACGCTTACCGCGACCGGCGGCGCAAGAAGCGCAATTTCCGGTCTTTGTGGATCCAGCGGATCAACGCTGCCTCCCGTGAGCTCGGATTGACCTATGGGCGATTTATCGACGGGCTCGGTAAGGCCGGTGTGGAGATCGACCGCAAGGTTCTGTCCGATCTCGCCGTGCGGGAGCCTGAAGCGTTCAAGGCGCTGGTTGAAAGAGCCAAGGCCGCGCTTCAATAGCTGTTCGCCCAATCGTTTCACACACCGTTCATGCCGGGTCCC
>JANQIR010000133.1 GCA_028282065.1 Aestuariivirgaceae bacterium | reverse complement strand
CGAGAACGAGAATATGGTCCCGGAAATCAGCATCGTCGACATCAGCCGGACCGATCCGAAAAGGCTTACGTTGCGCCTTGACCGGCAGCTCGGCCCACCCAACTTCGCCACGCTCGGCCCTGACGGCGAACGTGCCCTACTCGTTCACCGCACAGATGGTATAAGGCTCATCTCGCGCCAATCCGGTGGAATTCTCGCCCAGTTCAGTGCCCCGGGGAAGAAGCTCTCATCTGCCAGGCTGTCGGGCGACAGCCGCAATGTCGTAGCGCTCACCTCCGATGGTGTATCTATCGTCTGGCCGGTCCTGCCCTCCACGCAAGCACTGCACGAATTTGCCAAGACCAGGGCGCCGCGCAGACTGACACGCGGACAGATCGAGGAAATCCTGGTACCCGAATACGGTATCAAGAAGCGCTGAGGCCCTCAGGAACCACGCCAACCACGTGGATCCGCAGGCCGGAACCGTTCCGGTTCACTCAGGCCGGATGACGCTGCAACAGATCAGCTTGCACCCTGGCCCTTTTCCGTCGCATTCACCAGGCACGCCATGTTGCCGTAAGGGTGCTTATTTTCGTGCATGAGCTGATGGGCATGGCCGATCTCGTCAAACGAGAACGTGCCCGACAGGCATGGATCAACCTTGCCCGCAATCACCAGCTCGTTCACCGCTGTTGCTTGTTCGTCGTTCGCCAGATGGCTGCCCTGGAAACGCTTCTGCATCATCCAGTGATAGCGCAGGTCCATGGTGACATTATAACCGGTCGTGCCGGCGCAGATCACCGTCATACCCCCCAGGTCGCAGACGAAGGCGGATGTCGGCAACGTCATCTCGCCGGGATGTTCAAACACGATACGCGGGTTCTTGCGTTCGCCCAGACAGTCCCAGATCGCCTTTCCGAAACTGCGTGCCCCCTTCATCCAGTCGACCCATTCTTTAGACTGGGTGTCGGGCATGACACCCCAGTGATCGAAGTCCTTGCGATTGATGACCCCGGCCGCCCCCTTGTCGAGGCAGAACTGGCGCTTGTCCTCATCGGAGATCACCGCAACGGGCTTGCCGCCGAGTGCCGAAACGATTTGCAATGCCATGGCGCCAAGACCGCCGGCGGCACCCCAAACCAGCACCGCATCGCCGTCTTCCACCGTATGCGGCGCCCAGCCCATCAACATGCGATACGCGGTCGACGCGCACAGCATGTAGCAGCCGGATTCCTCCCAGGTGAGGTGCTTCGGCTTCGTCTGAATCTGATGCGACTGCGCTTTGGCGAACTGACAGTAAGAGCCGTAGTTGGTCTGATACCCCCAGATACGTGTGGTCGATGCCAGCATCGGGTCCTTTCCGGCCAGCACCCAAGGGTCATCCGGCTCCCACCAACCCGAGTGGACAACGACCTCATCGCCGGGCTTCACATCGTCCACCTGCGAGCCGACCGCCCAGACGATGCCCGAGGCGTCACTGCCGCCGGCATGAAAATCCTCCGGTTCACCCTTCTTTTGCCGGTCGGCGATCACGTCCACCGGATAACCAAGTGCTGCCCAGACATTATTGTAGTTGATGCCCGAAGCCATGACGTATACCAGCACATCCTTCGGGCCGATCTCCGGAACGGGCAGAACCTCGCGACGCCAGGCATCCTTCGGTTCGCCAAAACGATCCTGCCGTACGGCAAAGGCATGCATGTTCTTAGGCACCACCCCGAACTGGGGCATATCGCCCAGATCCAGCAAATCCGGGCGGTTGTCGCCATAGACGGAATCATTCATGTTTGGCACTCCTTAAGGGATTGTTTCGGGCAGACGATAGTTGACCCCACTCGGGGCGGGTTTATTGCGCCGCCTCAACCGGAGTCAAGCAAATAGCTTTTGCTGTGTTTCCGGCTACTGGAAGTAGAGCACTTTGCAATCATTCTGAACCATCCCTTGGAAAGCCGGGCCGGCCGGACAATATTGTTGCTTTGCCGGTTGTGAAGACGGCAGCCAAGACGGATCACACCCATGTTGCTGGATAAAATTCTGGATATGTTCAAGGCTCCGACGGAAGACGGTGTCACCGAAGCCGACGCCCGCCGCGCGGTTGCCGCGCTGGTCGTCCACGTGTTGCGTGCCGACGGGGTGATCGATTCTCGCGAAGAGGCCCAACGCGATGCGCTGCTGAAGCAGAAATTCGGTCTCAACGACACCGAAGCGGCAACTCTGGTTGCCGAGGCAGAAGCAGCCGATGACGAGGCCATAGACCTGTTCCGCTTCACCAATACAATAAAGCAGGCCTATGACCGGGACACCCGCGAGCGGATCGTCGAAATGCTCTGGGCCGTGGTGCTGGCCGATGGCCATGTCGACAGCTTCGAATCCCACCTCGTTCGTCGGGTGGCCGGTCTGCTCGGTTTCGACAACCGGGAATGGGTCGAACTACGCCAGCGCGCAGAAGCCAGCGTTAAAAAATAAACGGGCCCGGAATACCAGGCCCGCTCTAGGGTCAGGACCCTAAAATCCAGTGCAGGCGGATCTTATTCGGCCTTAGCCTCATCTGCATCGGCGCCATCGTCAGCAGCCGCTTTTGCAGCTTCCTGATCGACCTTGGCACGAGGCGGCTTACCGGCGAGCAATTCCTTGGCTTGCTCAATCCAGTCTTCGCGTTCGATACGCCCACCGAGCGACAACTTTGCATCGTAATCTTCGACATCCTCCGGTGTCCAACCGGCAATCTGCTTCAGGCTGTTAACGCCTTCACCGGCCAGCTTTTCTGCAATGGTGTCACCAATGCCGGAAATCAGGGATATGTCGTCGGCAACATCTCCTGCGCCGCCGGCCGCCGCCGCCGCAGGTTTTGCCGTCTCGGTTCCAACGGGAAGCACACGCTTCTTCTCCGCGATGCGCGCCCTTTTACCGGTTCTGCCACGCAGATAGTAAAGCTTCGCCCGGCGGACTTTGCCGCGGCGCACCACCTTCACGCCCTCAACCAACGGGGAGTATATCGGGAACACACGCTCAACGCCCTCACCGTAGCTCAGCTTGCGCACCGTGAAACTCTCGTTCAGTCCCGAACCGGAGCGCGCAATCACCACGCCTTCGTAATTCTGAATACGCGACCGCTGCCCTTCCTGAACGCGCACCGACACAACCACCGTATCGCCGGGCACGAAATCGGGGATTTCGCGTTTTGCGGCAATTTTGGCCGCCTGCTCGTTTTCGAGCTGCTGAATGATATTCATTGGTCCTGAATCCTTTGCAAAGTTGGCGGGTCTTTACCCGTGCTTGCGCATAAAATCAATCTCCAGACGGCATTTTCGTAAGTGCCGGCTGAAATATCTCAAGTCTTGGCAGACACTTCCCTTCCATTTCGGCCACTCAGAAGGTCAGGCCGGCGCTGTTCGGTCAGTGCCAGGGACTGTGCATACCGCCAATCAGCGATCGCCCCATGATCGCCGGACAGCAAGACCTCCGGGATCTCGTGTCCCTCCCACACGCGCGGCCGCGTATAGTGCGGATATTCCAGCAGTCCGGCCTCGAAACTCTCCGCCACCGCCGACTGAGCACTGCCCATGACACCGGGCAGCAAGCGCACCACGGCATCGAGCAAAGCCTGCGCCGCGGGCTCGCCTCCCGACAGGATGAAATCTCCCAGCGAGACCTCCTGCAACTGCCTGGCCTTGATCACCCGTTCATCCACCCCCTCGAACCGGCCGCAAACGACGATCGCCCCCGGCCCGGCGGCCAATGAACGCGCCAGGTTCTGGTCAAGCCTTTGCCCACGCGGGCTCATCAAAAGGCGCGGACGGGTATCGCCACCGTCACACACCGCATCGATAGCGGACGCCAGAACATCCGGTTTCATCACCATGCCCGGACCGCCGCCGGCCGGTGTGTCATCCACCGTGTGGTGGCGATCGCCGGCATGATCGCGGATATTCATCGTGCGCAAAGACCAGATGCCACTGTCGAGCGCACGCCCGGCGAGAGAAACGCCCAACGGTCCCGGAAACATCTCCGGATAAAGGGTCAGCACTGTCGCGTTCCAGGTCATGGTCTTTACATCTGTGTGCTTCACATTCCCGCAAGGGATATATCAAGTCTCGTCCAGCAGCCCTGCCGGCGGGTCGATGGTGATGCGGTTTGCCTCAATATCAACCTCCGGCACAATCTCGCGCGTAAACGGGATGAGAACCGTCTTGGCGCTGTCCGGCAGCTTCAACTCAAGAAGGTCGCCCGCGCCATAGTTCTGCACCGCCACGACCTTGCCGCGCGGATGACCATCGCTGCTTTGTGCCGCCAGCCCAATCAGATCCGCATGATAGATTTCATCAACACCCACATCCGGAAGCATGCACCGCGGCACGGACAGTTCGATACCCTTCAAACGTTCAGCCGCATTACGGTCGTCAATACCCGCGATCTTGGCGATCAGCACGCCCTTGGCAGGGCGCGCGCGGATCACGGTCAACGCATCTTCACCATCGGACCTTGCAAGCGGGCCATAGTCGGCTATGGCGCCCGGCTCGGCCGTAAAGCTCTTGATGCGCACTTCACCACGCACACCCTGTGCGCCAGTGATGACGCCAACGACGATCTGACGGTCCCGCGCAGACACGGCAGGCTAACCTCAGCTTGCGACGGCTTCCTCAGCCGGTGCCTCTTCGGCCGGAGCATCCGCAGGCGCTTCTTCTGCGGCGGCTTTTTCAGCGGCTGCGGCTTCCTCGGCGGCCTTCTTGGCCTCGACTTCGGCGGCCTCGCGTTCCTGGCGTTTCTTGCCCGGCAGAGCTTTCTCCGGGTTGTTGCGAGCCTCACGCTTGGCAAGCCCCGCCGCGTCCAGGAAACGCAACACGCGATCCGTCGGCTTGGCGCCGACACCCATCCAGTAGGTGACACGTTCGGTGTTCAGCGTGACCCGGTCCGCATGGTCCTTTGGCAGGATCGGGTTGTAGGAACCGATCTTTTCAATGAAGCGGCCGTCGCGCGGCGACGTCGAGTCGGCCACCACGATACGGTAGTAAGGCCGCTTTTTGGAGCCTCCCCGCGCCAGTCTGATTTTCAATGCCATGGTTTTTCCTTTCCTTGAACCAGGTATCTGTTCGAATTGCGTGTCGTCAATCGGGCAACGCGTGCCGGAACTGCAGTCGCGGTTCACCGCGCAGCGTCGTCTCGCCCAGCAATGTCGCGCCGAGCCGGCTGGCAACCTGTTGCGATGCGCGGTTGTCTGGATGCGTAAAACTCATCAGCGGCGGCAGAGCCAGCGCCTCATGCGTCCAGCGGCGCATGGCATCTGCGGCCTCCGTCGCATAACCCTTGCCGTGAAATCCGCGGAACAGGCCCCAGCACAACTCAGGTTCGCCGATGTCAAACGGAAACCAAAGACCGGCATAGCCCGCCAGTTGCCCGTCTGCTTTCGTCTCCACGGCCAAAATGCCGAGCCCGCGCAGCAGCCACTCGCCACATGTTGCGCAAAAATGTTGCCAGGCAGCCACACTGTCGCGCGGACCACCGATGAACCGGGTCATCTCCGCGTCTCCGTAAAATGCGCTATAGGCCGGGAAGTCGTCCATTTCCCATGGCCTCAGCTTGAGACGGTCTGTTTCGATCACCGGGATCATTTCTTGCGGCCTTTCGGAAGGCCACCGAGCGGCCCGCCGCCACCAAGACCGGGCAGCTTCGGTCCACCCAGTCCCGGCAGTCCGGCACCAAGCCCCGGCAGGCCCTTGGGCATGGCCTTCGATAGATCGCCACCCGGCATCATGTCCTTGAGTTCGTCAGGGATGGCGCTCGGATCGAGGCCGGCAAGCTCCGCCTGCATCTTCTCCAGCTCCGCCGCATCAGGTGCCGCACCTGCGCCACCGAACATCTTGCCCAGCAGGCCCTTGCCCTGGCCCATCTTCTTCATCATGGAAGACATCTGGACATGCATCTTCAGCAGGCGGTTGACGTCCTGTACCTGTGTACCCGATCCTGCGGCGATCCTTTTACGGCGCGACGCGTTGAGAACCTTCGGGGTGGCGCGTTCCTTCTTGGTCATCGACGAGATAATCGCCAACTGCCGTTTCAGCACCAGATCATCGAGATTGGCGCCGTCGAGCTGCTTTTTCAGCTTTCCCACACCGGGCAGCATGTTCAGCACACCGGACATGCCGCCCAGCTTCTGCATCTGCTTGAGTTGCTCGGCCAGATCCTCCAGATCGAACGCACCCTTCTTCATGCGCTGGGCGATCGCCTCGGCCTTCTCGGCGTCGATGGTCTGCGCCGCCCTTTCCACCAGTGAGACGACATCGCCCATGCCCAGAATGCGCGAGGCAATGCGCTCGGGATGGAAGTCTTCCAGGCCATCCAGCTTTTCGCCTGTACCGAGCAGTTTGATCGGCTTGCCGGTCACGGCCCGCATCGACAGGGCAGCACCGCCACGGCCGTCGCCATCGATACGCGTCAGCACGATACCGCTGATACCGATGGTTTCGTTGAAGCTCTTGGCCAGGTTCACGGCATCCTGTCCGGTGAGCGCGTCGGCCACCAGCAGCGTCTCGTGCGGCTTGGCGATGTCCCGTATGGCCACGGTTTCGGCCATCAGTTCTTCATCGATATGCAAACGGCCGGCGGTATCGAGCATCACCACGTCATAGCCGCCGCGACGTGCTTCACTCATCGCCCGCCTGGCAATCTTGACGGGATCTTCGCCGGCGACGATCGGCAGCGTATCGACGGAGATCTGCTCACCGAGGATCTTGAGCTGTTCCTGCGCAGCGGGCCGGCGCGTGTCGAGCGAGGCCATCAGGACCTTCTTCTTGTCACGCTGCGTCAGACGCATCGCGATCTTGGCCGTCGTCGTCGTCTTGCCCGAACCCTGCAGGCCGACCATCAAAACTGGAACCGGAGGCGAAGCCTTCAGGTCGATGGGATCCGGTGTCGCACCCAGCGTCTCGACCAGTTCGTCATTGACGATCTTGACCACCATCTGGCCGGGCGTGACGGACTTCAGTACTTCGCGCCCAACGGCGCGTTCCTTGACCCGGGCAACGAAGCCGCGAACCACTTCCAGCGCCACGTCGGCCTCAATCAGGGCGCGGCGCACTTCAC